>JBFRWF010000478.1:0-7220 GCA_051439465.1 Xenococcaceae cyanobacterium
GCCTTTTGCATGCAAGCCTTTAGACTTCGTCGCTGCTAACGCAGATGCCTTTGAGCGCTCTGCGGAGCAGCGACGCGCTGCGTAGCAGGGACGAAGTCTAGTCTAGCGAGTCCCTGCTCCCCCTGCTTTTTCAAAAAGGGGGTAGTTAACCCGGATTTGGGATAATAGACTTCAGCACAGCATGTGATTGAGAAAATAACGTAACGGCTTCGGTTCCTCTGGTTCCCGATAATCTTCTGGCAAAAGGGCACTCAGGGAGTTTTGCAGCGCCTCCAGAACCTTGTAAACTTCCTGTCGCTTTGGTCGGTTCGATCGCGGAAAGCGCAACGGCTCGCCGAAGCGAATTGTTAACTCCTTCCAGAGATAGAGGTTTTGCGTCCCAATTAGCGCCACTGGCACAATCGGTACCCCAGTCCGCAGTGCGTAGATAGCGGTACCTCGCTTCAGGGGCAGCTGCAACTGCCCTTCAGTAGTTCCCAGGCGTCCCTCTGGAAAGAGGATTATCCCATCCCCGCGAGCTAAAATCACCTGAACGGCACGGTTTATTTGTCGCAGCGTCTGTATATCGCCACCTGAAGAGACATCCTGTTCAATCGCTGCAGCCAAGTCAACTAGCTCTTTGCGTCCTGCCTTGGCTCCTTCAATCACGGCTAGCTCTTCTTTCCACAAACGCTCCAGGGGAATGACGTCCCCAGACAAACGCAGGATTTGGCGCTTCCACCACTTGTTATAGAGGGTGCGGGCGTCGCCGAGGATGTAGTAATAAGGCGACGTTGGCACTTCAGATAGGAGGAGAAAGGGGTCAATGTGGTTGAGATGATTGGATGCCAGCATTGCCGGACCCTTGGGAATTCGTTCTAAATACTCGACCCTCACCCGGAAAAGAGCATGGATGAGCGATCGCATCACGATCGCGCGAACCGCACCACTGATTCGACACTCAGAATGCCCCTCAGCAATCCCTCGGATCTGGTTCAAGGCTTCCTGGATAGAATGGGTTACGGCGCGATCGCGAGCAGCAGCTAGCCCCTCTTTCGCCCGCTTGACAGTCGCCGGCGTCAGGGGGGGCAAGATAATCTGTTGCGTCCACTCATCATGGGATTTAATGTTCATAGGCGATGGCACAGAAAATCCATCTCATAGCAATTTTGAACTCAACGGCTAATGCGGTACACAACGCACAGGAATACCAGTGGCTTTGTTAATTTTAGTGGCAAACTCCTGCAAGATTTCAGCACTGACGCACTTAAACACTTGCACCCTGTAGGGGCGAGACTCTGCTGGAGTGTGATTGCCCCGTCCACCAAGTTGGCGCTTTAAGGGTTTGGGACGGGTAGGGACGTTAAGTTGAACTTCATCGGGGGCGATCGCCTGCACTAGGCTAATGTATTCTGCTTGAGCCCTGGCATTCCAGGTTGATAAAATCATAGTTTGAATGCCCAGTTCACCCCTAAATTCAGCCCGAAATTGCTGGGTGTCTGCCCAAATATCTGACCAATTCAATCCTGTTACAGGTCGGTTGATGCGCCGCAGCTGATCCGGTGAGATGGCATCCAGTTTGACGGATACTTTATCAGCAAAAGCTAAATCAGCTCGGACTGCTGGATTTCCCAGCATTGTGCCATTGGTTAAAACTAAGGTTGGTTTCCCTGTGACTACTTTAATCTGCCTGAGAATTTCCCCTAAATTCAGTGCTAGGGTAGGTTCACCACTACCGCTGATGGTGACAACATCCACATCCCAAGGAGCAAAGGCTTGCAAGTCTTCTAGGATTTGCTCAGTAGGTATAAACAGAGCGCGATGGCGGGTTTTTTGCTCAATTTCTCCAAGCTGGCAATAGACGCAGTTAAAGGAACAAGTAGACAAGACACCAATGGGGTCAATTCCCAGCGATCGCCCATATCGCCAAGAATTAACTGGTCCATAAACGGAAGCAAACCGGACAGTTGATTGAGTTGACATGGTGTCTCCTTCGTTTTCAAAGTAGGTCTATTGCCTGTTTCGGGCGATATCTGAGACCTGAGAGCAAATAGGTAATGGGAAATGGAGCATAGCTATCTATATTCTAGAAACAATTAATTGGTTAAAGAAGGCAGAACCATACTATAAAAAGAGCGTGAAAACAATAAAGGGAGATAGAGGATCAGATGTGTGCAAGCCGAGCAGTAACTCACTGATAATCTGAAACCCGTGAAATACATAATATTGAAGCATTTGTAACATAACTACATCTAGTGGTTGACCATTTTTTGGCAACAGTACCGAACAGAGAACTATCAGGATGTCACCAGAAGAATTGACCGACCGTTCCCAAACAGAGCGCTTTCCTGAGAGGCCGCCACAAGGCCAGGCTGAGTTCTGGGATGCTGTGAAAACTGTCACCCGCTTGAAGCGCCAAGCCAAGGCAGCCGCCCGTCAAGCAGAACCAGAGTCCTGGTCGCCGTTGGTGGTTCTTCAGCCTAACGGGCACAAACAGCCAATTTTTCTCGTCGCTGGGGGGGATCCCGAGAAAGACATAGCCTTCTTCTGGGGGGCTAGGGTTAGGGTGTTGATTTTCCTGCGGAAAATCATGCTATTTTTATGTTGGCGAAATTCGAGCAAAACATCTGAACATAGTATTTTCAGAAAGAGCTGAGAACAGAAATAATTTACAAGAAAGTTTTTCATGCAGTTTTTCTGTTGATAATAGCATCTGAAATAGTTACTCTCCCTGCTCCGGAGTCCCTGCTCCCTGCTCAAAACAGGGTGAATTATATGGAAAAGAATCAACACCCTAGGCTAGGGTGGCACCTTATCTGGGGCAGGCTCGACCATTCTACGGGCTAATAACACCCTCTTATGAGAGGAAACCGACTCCTTATCCCCATGTCGAGGCCATAGCCGCTGACTACGTTAGGGCAGTGCGGGCTTGCCAACCATCCGGCCCCTACTTTCTAATAGAGGAGTGTTATAGAGGAATCGTGGTCTTTGAAATGGCTCAGCAGTTGATTGCCCAAGGGCAGGAGGTGGCTTTATTGGTTTTAGTGGATGTTCGGCGTCCAACTCAGACCAGGTATCGGCGCTATCTTGCCCGAAAAAATTTGCTCTCAAGAATCATAAATCCCAATGTTGCCTTCCTGACGCCGATTTTCTGTGAGACTCTTGGAAACTTCAACTTGCCAGTAAACTGGTGTTGAATTCCACGATTGTATATGGCAAATTCTTGCTGGTAATCATAGTCGTTGACATTGACAGATAAAAACGCAAATATATCTCGTAAAACTCCCTGGGGATTTTTTATAAATTCCTCAAACTTGACAAACTTGAATTTTTCTCTCCCCAGCATTTTAATATAAGGCTTAATCTGAGCAGCATACAGACTGAGCGAAAGATATAGATTATTCTGCTTCAGGCAGAGTTCAAAATCATTGGGGACATTCCCATGTTTTAAATCATGGAAAAAGTGAGAGACTATTCGATCTAAAGGGTTTCTCATAATATAGATAAATTGTGCTTGTTTTAAAGTTGACAATTTGGAAGGAACTTCTGTTCCTAAGTAAGGGGCAAATGTGTAATAAGGTGATGCCTCACCGATAAGAGGTTCTCCCTTATAGTTTTGCAGACAGATCAGCCAAAGCTGACTGTCCGACTTATACCACCGAGAAAACCTGTTCATTATGTTCTCAAGCTTTGTTTGGTTTTTCTTCCAAAGTTTAGTGACATCGGCTCTATTATCAAGGTATAGCGCAGGTTCCTTTCGGCAAGACATGTAAATTTCAGGATGTCGACTAAGATAAACGTACAGGTTTGTTGTTCCCGATTTAGCGGCTCCTAGGATGAACAAATTGGGACTAATATCTCTCAGATCGAATTTAACAAAATCTAGTGCTCTTTGGGAATCCAGATAGGCATAGCCATTTCTTAATAATTGGAAATAGGCTGCTAGCAGTTTTATGTGGTACTTTATCATGGCCTTTATCATGGTCATTCTTTCCTTACCAATATACATCATTTTTACTCTATCTAAGACTTTTTCAAGAGTCAACCTGACTGAAATAGTAAAAACTGAAATGTCCTCTTTAAAAGGTTTTCAGAATTACTTGCTCTTAATTCCATACCGAATTCTGCGGTAGAGTTTAAGGAAATAGCTAGATAATCTATGTGGAAGGGCTCGCATCAAAAGCCACTTTCCTAGAAATGGCAGAGTCGTGATCTGTAGCAAAATCTTTGGCTCTAGTAAGATTGCCTTTCGTGTTCTCTGAGCAGCCCGCTTGACCGAATCAGCATCAGATGGACAATGTATATATCGTTCTATGTATAAATTAGCTACTCGCAGATTATATTTAGCTAGGCACCGGTTTTTGAAACATTGTGGGGCCAATTGAACGACTTTCTCTGTTAATAGGAGCAGACTCTTTTCATGTTCCTCTGATAGATATCGAGGTACTTTAGATGTCGTAGAGCCCGGCCATTGACGGTAGAGCAGTTGATACTTGGGAACTAGGACAAAACGCGAATGGCGGGCCAGCCTCTTCCAGTAGTCCCAATCTTCATAATATGTCAGCCTGGGGTCAAATTCTCCCGCAGACTCAATAGCTTGCTGGCGAATTAGAAGAGAACCACAGCTAAGGAAAATCTCAACCAACATTTGAGGAAATACATTTCCCTCAAAAAATACCCGAGGAAATGCCCGTAAAAATTTACCTTTTTCATCGATAAGGGCAGTCCAACAATAGGCCACGTCAGCTTCTGGATGCTTTTGTAAGGCTGCCAGGTGTAGCTCTAGCATGTCTGGAGTCCACAGGTCGTCGGCATCCAGAAAAGCAATGAATTCACCAGCCGAGTGAGCTAGACCGCGATTGCGAGCTACTGAGACTCCCGTGTGTTCGTAGGGAAAAACCTTAAGACGCTCATCTACAATCCCCCTGAGAGTTTCTAAAGTGCCGTCACAAGAGCCATCGTCAATGACAATAATTTCCCAATTGGAGAAGGTTTGTTGCTGGACAGATTTAATGGTTTCTGAGATCCATTTCTCAGCATTGTAAGCAGGTATGACAACAGAGATGGTTGGCTTTCTGGATTTACTCATTGGCTCGAATTGCTCGAATTAACCCCATATTCATTAAATTATAAAAACTGGTTTGAGAGTTCTCCTGCTTATCTGCGAGAACATTCCTATTCTTTGAAATTCCATCCAGGAAATTAATTCAAATTTTCGATGTAAGGAGAGGCGAGGAAGCGAGTGCAAGTGGTTTCTATGGGCTTTCTTAAGCGTACCGTTTCTGATAGTTGTCGCAGTTGAGAAGCCAACTAATTGGGCAATTCTCAACTCGCGGTGGCCCGCTGCACCAAAAGGATAGGCAAAGTGTGAGACAGTCTTTCCGGTAATGGCTTCTAAGAAACTTTTTGATTCTTCCATTTCATGGCGGACTTCAGCTTCAGTTAATGTTTTCAAATTTCTGTGAGTAACGCCATGACTTCCAAGAGTGACGAGATGGCTAGAAGAAAGCTCTTTTAAGTCCTTTTCGCTTAAAGCCTCCTCTTCTAAAGACTTTTGAATATCAATGCTATATTTTTCTAATAAAGGGTTTATTTTCTCTTCGAGGTCTAGTTGTTTGGTTTGAATTTCCTGGATGAAATTCAGATAATTTTGCTTCTTTTGCTGATAGGTATGGTTGAGAAAATTATATTGGTTATCTTGATAAACAAATGATAGTTCATCATTTTCTTGGAAAATACTTTCTATTCCTCGCCACCAATAAAACAACTTTCTTTCGACCATATCTTTGGTGACATTAATCGAGAAGGGAACCTGGTGTTTTACAAAGACCGGAAATGCTTTAGTTAAATTGTCTCTGTATCCATCGTCGAAGGAAAAGCAGACAAAATACTTGTTGCTGTTTGATTGAATCCTCTTGAGGGCTTCATTCGAACTGACAATATCAATATTTTTCTTTTTCAGATAAGAGAGATAGCGGTCTAAAAAAGATGAAGAAGTAAACAACCTATCGTCTAGCTCGGATTCGCCATCCGAGACTCTATGAAGCATGAAAATTGCCCCAATTCCTGCATAAATTGGACTTAATAACCTGTTGGCACCAATTTTTTTAGATATCCGGCTGGCTAAAACTGTTTTACTCATTACAACATCCTATTACCTAGTCACGAATGCTAACTTGATTGTCACTTTTTTCTCAATCCAAAATTAAAAATCGGGCTGTCAGTAATTCGTCTGTGCCTTATCTAGGCAAAATTTTAATTGATCAGCTAAAACTTGTACGTAGGGCTCTTTAAAAAAAGTATTGACATGACCGTGCTTGTCAATACCGTGCATGCCTGGGACGTCGTAAACTTCGACCCCATCAGTCGCCAATTCATCCCAGCCAAAAAGGGACTCAGTTGGAAAAAATTTTGCACTTCCCTCACTAACTCGGAATAGGGTCACCCGCCCCTGATAAGCTTGCGGGACATAATATTTCCGACTGAATCTGAAGGCCTCTCGGACAGGAATTTTGTGAGATACTAGAGGGAAGAAGCGCTTATTATTCAAGTAGATCTTGTATGTAATTAACTCCCTCCTTGCCTTGATAGTCTTGAGCAGTCTGGCGATTCTCCCCTTTGCTCTGTGTAAGATATAGGTAAGCTTCTCTCTATAGCTGAGTTGTGAAAGTTGATTCAGATGCCGACGAGCTTGAACTAGGATTGCCGATTTTGGTGGTTTTGGTGTTTTTGGTGAGGCAATGACAGCATCAAATAGGGCAAGCAAGGCTACTTTTTGACCTTGTGCCTGAAGCTGTTGAGCCATCTCGAAGGCTATAATGCCCCCTGCGCACAACCCTCCCAGAAAATAAGGGCCCTCAGGCTGGAGGGTGCGCATTTCTTTGATGTAGTGAGCTGCCACATCCTCAATCCAGCTATGGAAGCCCCGTTTTCCATCTACGTGCTGTGGTTGTAGTCCATAAAATGGCTGCTCCGAACCCAGATAATTCGCCAGATCGCGATAGCAGAGGACATGACCGTCAGCTTCATGGACGCAAAAGAAAGGTGGTTTAGAACCGCTAGGTTGAATCCCTACCAAGAAGGACCAGGACGGTGACCATCCCTCCAGGGGGAGAAAGCTGGCTAATTGCTCGATAGTCGGAGCTTGGAAGAGGACAGATAAGGGCAGATTTTTCTTAAAGGCTTTCTCAATTTGCGCGAACAGGCGCACGGCTAGCAGGGAGTGTCCCCCCAGGTCAAAG
>JBFRWF010000479.1:0-7122 GCA_051439465.1 Xenococcaceae cyanobacterium
AATTATTTCTGTTCTCAGCTCTTTCTGAAAATACTATGCTCAGATGTTTTGCTCGAATTTCGCCGACATAAAAATAGCATGATTTTCCTTCGGAAAATCAACACCCTAGCAGGGGGCTATTGAGCAGGGGCGCAGGTAAGAGAGAGCTTCCAAGACAGGGGAGAGAAAGTTACTGAGCCAGATGCAACTCGGTATCAGATTTTTTCCGGACTCAGAAATAGCACCTGAAACGCCTATTCTTTCGTAAGTTTGTGATCTACTGAAATTACGCTTTTGACTGCAACTTGGTCTTATACACTTAATTTACCCAAAATACAAGCGCTACATATCATATCATGAGCAAAAATTTATCAAATTCACGGTTCCAAAAGAGCGATTGCTACCAACCTCCCCAAAAGGGCGGAGAAATGGGGCAGGCTTCACCAATTGCTCAGCGAAGCTGCGCCGAAGGCGACCAACTCTATCGAAGCACCTAGGTTTAGAAAAAGCCTGCCCCATTCTCGCGCTACCAACCTCTCCAAAAGGGTGATCGCTACCTTTCTCCTCAAAGGGCGAGCCTGCTTCGCCATTTTATCTTGATATTCTGTGCCTATACTTTTATTATTTGGCACAAGTTAACCGGGGGACTCCCAGGAGGGGAACAGGAGGGGAATAGCAGTGCGATGGCTTGATATTGTTAAGAAATATTTCGCCAACAGGGGCAGGAACGAAACCCAATAAATCAACTTCCGAGGCTAATAAAAAAATTGTTGTTATACTTAGTCTAGTTTATTAAACTAAGTTTAAAAAACATGGATGTGATCAATATTCACCAAGCCAAAACACAACTTTCGCAGCTATTAGTGCGAGTACAGAAGGGAGAAAAGATCGTCATTGCCAATCAAGGCATTCCAGTAGCCTTGTTGAGTCCCTATTGTGAATCTCAACCCTCGGAGCGCATTCCCGGACGTTTGCGGGGTCAATTCACTGTGCCGGATGATTTCAACAAGCCTGACGAAGAGTTAATTCGCTTATTTGAAGGAGAAGAAGATTGAGGTTGTTACTGGATACTCACTGTTGGCTGTGGTGGTTGGTCGAACCAGAACGATTGAGCGAAACTGCCCGAGAAGCCATTACTGCTTTCGATAACGAACTTTGGCTGTCTGTAGCTAGTATTTGGGAAATCGGCATTAAAGTCAAAGCCGGCAAGTTAAAATTACCCCAAGCTCCAGAAAATCTTATTCCCCAACAAATGCAAGTAGATCGACTCTTAGCTTTATCCATTACAGCTTCTCATGCACTCAAAGCTGCGGCTCTTCCTTTGCATCACAAAGATCCTTTTGATCGAATGTTAATTGCTCAGACTCAATTAGAAAAAATTGCAATCTTGACTAATGATACTGTTTTCGCTTCCTATAACGTTACAACTTTATGGTGATATTGGTAGAAAGATTTCGCTTTTGGGACTTTATACTAATATTGGGCAGGTGAGTTTGGGCGGCGATCGCTCTGTCGGATGCACTTAATAAAAGTTAACACAGTACCGTTTAATTTTGTCCGACTACTTAGCGACTTTAAAAATAGATTGAAGAAAAAATCAACACAAGATAGGGGGAGGAGTAGAGCTCCTCCCCCTATGCAAATGATTATCATTATCAGACAACTTCTATGTGACAGTTAGGGGTGCGGAATGTGGGTTTCAAGCCCCCGCCATACCCATCTAATCATTACCCATAAGTCCTAAAACCCTTGTGGAGACGGGGAGAGGGGGAGACGGGGAGAGGGGGAGACAGGGTGATGTAGAGTAAATTTACCCAAAGATAAGGGTTTGATCGAACCAATGAGGGGCGATCACTAAAAAGAGAGGGCGATCGCCGAAAATCAACCTGAAGTACGGAGGCTAGAAGCCTCTCAAGGAAACAGTTTCAGTCGTTGTGGGTAAAGGATAGGCCATACCCATAGGGTTGGCGGTGGGTTGTTGACTCGCTTCTCCTCTTAACCGACGGTTTGCAACAGTAACTGTAGTTGCTTCGACGGTAACACCTTAACCTTACCGTCATCATCAACATCAACCACCGCTGTGTCTCCGTCTTTTACCTGACCTGATAAAATAGCTTCAGCTAAACTATCTTCCAATAGTGCCATAATCGCACGGCGTAAAGGTCTAGCACCATAGCTGGGGTTGTAACCTTCTGCTACTACACGCTCCTTAAACTGTTCGGTGACTTCCAGGGTAATCTCCCGCTGTTGAGCCAAGCTTTCAGAGACTTCTTTTAACATAATCTCCGCAATTTGCTTAACCTCAGCTTTCGTCAGTTGACGGAAGACAATGATCTCGTCGAGACGGTTGAGAAATTCAGGGCGGAAGTATTGTTTCAGTTCGTCATTCACCAAGCTGCGAATGCGATTGTACTGAGCCTCTGCTTGATTCTCGAACAATTCAAAACCGAGTCCACTACCACCCTTTTCAATCACCTTAGAACCGATGTTAGAGGTCATAATTACCAAGGCGTTCTTGAAGTCTACCGTGCGACCTTGAGCATCAGTTAGGCGACCGTCATCTAATAGTTGCAGCAGCAAGTTAAACACATCAGGATGAGCCT
Organism: Xenococcaceae cyanobacterium; assembly: GCA_051439465.1. Classification (GTDB taxonomy): domain Bacteria; phylum Cyanobacteriota; class Cyanobacteriia; order Cyanobacteriales; family JBFRWF01; genus JBFRWF01. The sequence goes on from JBFRWF010000479.1 coordinate 2,583, forward strand.
TCTCAATTTCATCGAATAGCACCACCGTGTAAGGCTTGCGCCGCAACGCTTCCGTTAGCTGTCCCCCTTCGTCATAACCGACGTATCCCGGAGGGGAACCAATCAGCTTAGAAACCGTGTGGGATTCCATGAATTCGGACATATCCAGCCGAATCATCGCTTCTTCGGAACCGAACATATATGCCGCCAGTGCTTTAGCCAGTTCCGTCTTCCCTACCCCTGTTGGCCCAGAGAAGATAAAGCTAGCAATCGGTCGGTTGGGATCTTTCAAGCCGACTCGTGCGCGACGAATGGCACGGGAGACGGCTTTGACGGCTTCGTCTTGACCAATTAGACGCTCATGTAGAGTGGCTTCGAGGTGCAGCAACAACTCGGACTCATGTTCAGTTAATTTGTTAACTGGGACTCCTGTCCAAGAAGCGACGATTTGGGCAATTTCTTCTTCGTCAACCACTGGAGTTAAGGATTGGGGATTGATAATTGGGGTTTGGGAAGATTGCTCAGCAGCCTTCAGTTCCTCTGTTTGGGCTTTTCCCTGCATAGAGTATCTTAAATGAGCGCGAGAACCTGCTTCATCTATCAGATCAATCGCCTTATCGGGGAGGAAACGGTCCCAAATATAGCGCTCAGAAAGTTTTGCCGCTGCTTCTAAGGCTCCCTCAGAGATTTTAACCTTGTGGTAATCCTCGTAGCTTTTCCGCAGACCGCAGAGAATTTCAATTGTTTCCTCTACTGAGGGTTCGTCTACCATCACTCGCCCGAAGCGACGCTCTAAGGCTGCATCCTGCTCAATGTGCTGACGATATTCATCTAGGGTGGTGGTTCCCAGACATTGCAATTCCCCTTTTGCTAGGGGCTGTTTGAGCATGTTAGCCGCATCCATCCCCCCGCCTAATGCCCCAGCACCGATAAGGTTATGGATTTCGTCAATGACCAGAATAATATTTCCTGCTTGACGGACTTCGTTGACAATCGCTTTGATACGCTCTTCAAATTCACCCCGGAACTTAGTACCTGCTAGCAGTAAGCCCATATCTAGGCTGATGATCTGCTTATCTTTGAGCAGTTCCGGGACATCTCCCCTGACAATACGCTGGGCAAGCCCTTCGGCGATCGCCGTTTTCCCCACTCCCGGTTCTCCCACTAATACAGGGTTGTTCTTGGTGCGGCGACCCAAAATTTGGACTGTCCGTTCAACCTCTTTGGTGCGCCCTACCACAGGATCGAGCTTCCCTTCTGCTGCTAGTTTAGTGAGATTCGTACCAAACTCTTCTAAGGTGGCTTTTCTCCCTGATTCATAACCAAATCTAGAATGCTTTTGTCTAGCACCAACTGCGGCTGTTTTTTCTCCTATTCTTTTGATGATCTCTGTCCGCAGTTGGGCAATGTCAACCCCTTGTTTGGCCAGCACTTTGGCGGCAAGATTTTCTGGGTTTGATGCGATCCCCAATAATATATGGTCCGGACTAATGTAATTGTCTCCTAGCTGACGAGCCTCTTGAAAAGACTGCTCAAAAATGCTCTTGACTTTTGGCGTAAATGGAATATTCGCAGGACTATAGCCTGGTCCCCTACCAATCACGTTGTCCACTATACGCCGTGTATTTTTGAGGGTGACGCCCAGATCCTTGAGTACAGTTGCAGCAATGGCTGTTCCTTCTCCAATTACCCCCAGGAGAAGATGCTCACTTCCCACGAGGTTCTGTCCTGAGCGACGCGCTTCTTCCTGAGCGAGCATGATGGCTTTGATGGCTTTGTCGTTAAAGTATTCAAACATGGCGAGAGGATTCCCCCATTCTTAACTTTTCTTCATCTTCTAACCTCAATGTAACTCTGTCAGGTTGGCGATCCCAGTGGGAAAACCCGTAACCTGAGGGGGGATTTCCACCCGAGAACGCTACGCGAACAGACTTCAATCTCCTCACTAATCTAAGTATTCCCATTTTCCGGGGAAGAATTATCCAAAACTCTGGGAAGGTGAAAGCCTCGAATCGGAACCGCCTTTTTCAGCTAGTTGACGAATAGCCTATTGGGACTTAAACAAAAATTAAGCCCAAACAAAATATAGATAACCTAGATGCCTGGAAAAATTATGCTCAAGGCGATGAAAAATGGTGCAATCAGCGCAAAATCCAAAGGCGATCGCCTGCTCCTGGCTTGGCTGTGGGATAATGTGTAGGGCGATCGCACATAGGATAAACAATTGTAGGGAGCGATCGCTCAAACGAGAAAGTGCGATCGTCTGATACTGGCTTGGCAGTGGGATAATGTGTAGGGCGATCTCTTGCTAAATCATTAAGGGTTGATTGAGTGCGATCACACATAGGATAAGCAATTGTAGGACGCGATCGCCGCTCTTGTAGGGTAAGCCATTGGACAGCTTAACGCACAAAACCAAGTAATAATGGTGCTTCACGGCGTAAAACCCAAAATATTTCCTTATATTGACCAAAATTGCGCCTAACACCCCTAACCCAAATGGGATGCCATTTCTAAATTAAAATGCTAGCTTAAAATATTAGACATCTCCAGGAATTGCGAAGCAATTCCATCACTAGGTTTGAGATGCTTGCAATAATTCACAAATGCGATCGCTTTAAACGAAATAATAAGGCTTTGGCATATTTGTCAACACTAAATTAGCTAAAACTTGCAAAATAAATATATAATTAATGTAAAAATGATTTGCTCCTCTGTATTTAAAATGCTTTTTTTTTTCACCAGATTTGATCAATCTGGTTTTTGTTTTAGCAATCGCCTCTTTTTTCACCTGGTGATATTCCTGGGCTTTATTAATTAGTTGTTCTATTTGTCCTTCGTTTAATCCTATCAATCTCTTTGTTGACCTTGGATTACCTTTAATAACCCTTTTTTATTAAATCTGCTTCTTACAGGTAGCTATTGATTATTAATAAAGTTTTATTGCTGATTTATTCTACCGTTTTGCACCAGGTACTAGTCTAAACTCCAGTTAAGTAGGTGGACAAAAATAAATATAAAACCCGGATGAGGTGTTAGGTGTTAGGGTTAGCTGTTCCCTTTCGGGCCCCTTTCGGGCCCTTGTTCCCTGTTCCCTGTTCCCTGTTCCCTATTCCCTACTTTTGCCTTTTGCATGCAAGCCTTTTGCCTTTGAGCGCTCTGCGGAGCAGCGACGAAGTCTAGCGAGTCCCTGTTCCCTGTTCCCTGTTCCCTGTTCCCTGTTCCCTATTCCCTCGCCGTTAGGCGCTCTTAAGCTGAGCTTGATAGTTGATTGATAACCTGAAGAGGAAATCCTAATGTCTCCCGCTGTTGTAGGTATAGTTGAGCTACTTTTCGGGCTAGATTGCGAATCCGGGCTATATAGCGTGTCCGCTCCGTTACGGCAATTACACCCCTAGCATCCAACAAGTTGAAGGTGTGGGAACACTTCAAAACATAGTCAAGACTAGGCATAACCAACCCACGCTCAATGAGCTGCTTTGCTTCCTGCTCATAAAGATTGAATAGGTTAAACAGTAAATCCGGGTTGGATGCCTCGAAGTTATAAGTACACTGCTCTATTTCTCCTTGCAAATATATGTCTCCATAGCTAATCTGGTCATTCCACTTAATCTTGTTGATAGCATCCACATCTTGAAGATACATCGCCAATCGCTCCAGACCATAGGTAATCTCAATGGAAACCGGACGACAATCAATCCCTCCACACTGCTGGAAATAGGTAAACTGAGTGATTTCCATTCCATCTAGCCATACTTCCCAGCCAACACCCCAGGCTCCCAAAGTCGGAGCTTCCCAGTTATCTTCTACAAACCGAATATCGTGATCTTCAGCATGAACCCCCAAAGCTCTTAAGGAATCTATGTATATTTCCTGAATATTGTCCGGTGAGGGTTTGATCAGAACTTGATACTGATAATAGTGCCCAGAGCGATTGGGGTTTTCGCCGTAGCGTCCATCTGTTGGTCGTCGGCATGGTTCCACATAAGCCACAGACCAAGGTTCAGGTCCAATCGCTCGGAGAAAGGTATGGTGACTCATTGTCCCTGCTCCTTTCTCTGTGTCATAGGGTTGGGCTATCAAGCAACCGCGATCGCCCCAGAATTGATTTAACTTAGCAATTACCGCTTGAAAATTTGCCGACACTTTAACCCTCGCGCCCAAAATTACTGAACTGATCAATTGTTTGTTGCCCAAACACCATATCACAAGGAGCTTTGAGAAATTTCAAAAAAAAATTGCCCAGGGGGTTGACACTCCCAAATCTAGTTGTTATATTAGTAAATGCGCGGTTGAGAGACACCAAGTTCTCAAAGCGCTCCGAACCTAGAAAAATCAATAGTTTGAAAGTTATTAGCCAAGCACCTTGTCTAAGGAACTAATCCCTTGAAGTTCTAGTTTACTAGAAAAAATCAAGGAAAAAAGTCCGGAAACAAAAAATTAAAGATTCCGGAGTAAAAAGAACAAACTCAACACCATGGAGAGTTTGATCCTGGCTCAGGATGAACGCTGGCGGTATGCTTAACACATGCAAGTCGAACGAGACCTTTGGGTCGAGTGG
>JBFRWF010000480.1:0-7142 GCA_051439465.1 Xenococcaceae cyanobacterium
GTAAAGGATTCTTGATAAACGCAGATTTAAATGGTGCTGCAAACATTCTTAAAAAAGTAGAGATACAGCTAGGTTTAAATCTAGCCAAGGTCTGTAGGCGAGTTTTGACCCTCGCTACCAGATTTCGGATTTGGGAAACCAAAAAAGAACGCGGAGCGGTGTGGTTTCAACCCACCGCTCCGCTTCCGCTTTGAATCCCCGTATTTCAATGCGGGGAGAGGTCAAAATAATTTGGAACAATAAATCTTGAGATCAGTGAAATGAGACAGCTCCTTACTCCACTCGACTGCAGCAAGAAATTCCTGCAAGGTCTAATTCTGCCCTTGTTATCATTGATTTTAGTAAGTGGGTTGATGGCAGCACCAGCCAACGCTACTGGTGTCTATGACCTACCCTATCTCAGCGCAGGGGAATCTACCTGGATAGTCGATCAAGCAGATGTAATCAGCCGCGCTAACGAAGGCAAACTGAGTAATGCTTTGAATGAGTTAGCACAGGAAACCGGCAACGAGATCAGGATGGTCGCTATTCGCCGCCTCGACTACGGTGAGACCATCGACACTTTTGCCGACAAGCTATTTGCCAAATGGTTTCCCACTCCAGAGGCTCAAGCTAACCAGACGCTACTGGTGATTGACACCTTGACTAACAATAGTGCTATTCGCACTGGAGAAGCCGTTAAGAAGATTATGGCTGATGAGATTGCCGAGAGTGTAGCTTCCGAAACCGTGCAGATGCCACTGCGAGAGGATAGCAAGTACAATCAGGCTTTTCTCGATGCTAGCGATCGCTTGGTAGCCGTTTTATCTGGTCAACCAGATCCCGGTCCCCCTGCGGTGAAAGAGATTAACATAGAAGGCACATTTGCCACTGCTGAAGAAACCGACGACCGCAGTGCCAGTATTTGGGTAATTGGTTTTCTAATTGTCGCTACCATTATCCCCATGGTGACCTACTTCTGGTATGTAGGCTTCCCAGGAAGCTAGTCCTGAACGTATTCTTGCCCACTAATCAGAGCATTCTCAGCCCTGATAAATTCCCGACCCAAATAGGCGGCATGGTTCAACATGGTTAAGGGACAGGGCTGGGTTTGCTCTAAAATTTTCACACAAATCTCCTTAGCTGTTCTACCAGTAAACAGGGTTTCGGCAGTGCGTTCCACCTTGCCCTTGGCTGGAATTACTTTACCCGTTTCCGGGTCAACAGCTAAACCGCGCTCATTAATGACATTGGTGAAATGTTTGGCACAAATTAGCCCTGCCTCCCGATCCAGATAGATGATGAAATATCCTCCTGGATCGAGGTCGATATGACGCTTAGATAGCTCATTGTCAATGGCACTCAAGGTATTCACTGTTTGATTCATGCTCTAAATCGGTATTTTTCTTTTATTGAGCTGCTGTATTTTTTAAATCAGCTTTATCATACTCTTCTGCTAAAACTCTACTAGCAACTGTAAGAGAAGATGGAATGAAAAATACATCTCGATAATCTGGTATTTTCACATCTTTTCCAATTAGACTATTTTCTAAGTCGCCGACTCAACATAACATTTGCTGGTCTAGGAGAGTTGTTTAAAAGTAAAGCTTCTAGCAAAGCTGTCTTGCCAGAATTATTTTTTCCGCCGATTAAATTTACTCTTTCAAAACCAGAAATTTTAGTTTCCTCAAAACATCTAAAATTACGAATCTCAATATCTATAAGCATTTTTGCTCCATATAGCTGAATAGAGAGGACGGGAAAACTTACATACAACAATTGAGTGTAGCATGATTACTATGCTTCAGGGTCAAGCAAGTAAACAATCTTTCTGAATCTAGTTCCGAGACAGTGAACGAATTACCAAAAGAACCCCACCCCTAACCCTTCCGATCTAGGGAACAGGTGAAGTTAAGATTTGATATCATTCCTGAACAAGAAAGTTTATCTCCCGCTTGCTAAACGGTAAATCCTGGTTAATCGCGTCAATTTCCTGCTGTTCCATTTCATTGATTTCACTAATGTAGGAGCGCAATATCTTACTCATGCGTTGGTCGTAAAACCGATGCATGCTGTGATTGGGAGTAGCCGGAAAACCACGCCTTTTCTTATGCCTTCCCCCAGCACCAGGGTCAAACATTTGAATACCTTGGGAGATCGCCCACTCAATCGGTTTATAGTAACAAGCCTCAAAATGCAGGCAATCAAATTCTTGAAAACAGCCCCAGTAGCGCCCATACAAATTGTCCCCTTTCCTCACACAAAAAGACATCCCCACAGGTTTTCTGCCATCATATTCCTGATAAGCTGTCACCAGTAACACCCGATGACTGTAGTTGGGATAAAGTTGCTCAAAAAACTTGCGGGTGAGATACTTACTCCCCCAGTAAAACTTGTCACAAGTGCTGCTGTAAAAGCGATAGATCAATGGAAACAGGTAATGGGGAATTTCATCACCTGCCAAGGTTTTGATTTGCAGCCCTGCTTTAGCCACAGCTTTGCGCTCTCGCTTAATATTGCGGCGCTGATTGGCATTGAACATCTTTAAATAATCATCAAAGCTGCAAAAGCCTTTGTTTGGCCAAATGTAGCTGTGGTGCAGCCAACTGCTGAAACCGTGGCGTTCAAGGATCGGTCGCCAATTGGGGTCAACAAAAAGAAAATGACAGCCCCAGATGCTGTGGCGATCGCAGAAATGATCGATCGCCGCTACCATTATTTCGGTTATTTCATCCTCATCTTCCCCAGGGGCGATCAAAAATCGGTAGCCTACAGCTGGTGTAAACGGTGTCATCCCCAGCATTTTCGGATAGTACGACACCCCCAAGCGGTGGGATAAATCCGCCCACTGGTGGTCAAATACAAATTCACCGTAGCTATGACCTTTAATATAAAGGGGCGCAGCGGCAATGAGCTGCTTGTCTTTCCACATCGTCAGGTGACAAGGTTGCCAACCTGTCCGTGCCGTAGCACTACCGGAAGTTTCCATATTATTCAGCCATTCCCACTCCATAAACGGTGTCTTCAACGGCTGGGCGAGGGCATCCCATTCAGTCTTGGGTATTTCAGCAATTTTATTAATCCAGGCAACAGAATATTGAGGCTTGATTTGTTCAACCATTGCGGCAAGAATTCTTTTCAGACTTCAGACTTCAGACTTCAGATTAACGTTGCAGGCGATAGTGGAGAAAGACTTCCTGTTTAATCCTTTCTACACTCAACAGTTCTAGCCGTCGTGCCTGCTGGGGTAATAAACCAGCTCCTTCTACTGGAGTTGGTGCAGCTGCACCCCCAAAAATCACAGGACACACTGTCAACCAAAATTCATCGATTAAATCCACTGCTAGGAGGGATGCTATCAGTTCGCCACCTCCTAAGATAGCGAGCTTTTTCAAACCTAATTGTGCTAATTGAGCAAAAGCCCCAATCCAGTCAATCGATTTTAGATTTTGCCGTCGGAGAACTCCTTCCTGGGGGCAGGTTTTGGATTTTGGACTGGAAATTCTCCCCCTCTCCCCTTCTCCCCCTCTCCCCCTCTCTTCTACATCAGCCACCAAAATCCGCTCAAATCTTCCTTCTGTCATTCCTTGCCAAGACTTTGCCCCAGCAGCAGTTGTGAGTAACCAGCGAGGTACTGGCTGGCTAAAGAATTGTAATTGGGGGTCAATCTCTGCTGAAGCTGAACAAACAATTTGCACTGGTTGCGGGGGTTTTTGTTGTTGTTTTCGTGCTTGGAGAAGTTGGGGATTAGATATAGGGAGGGTAGTTCCGTAGGCGCGAAGAGTGCCAGCACCGAAGAGAACACCATCTGCTAAGGCAATTTGTTTTTCTAAGTGTTCCTTGTCAGCGGCGAAAGAAAATCGGGCAGGCGATCGCCCAACATCAGCAATCTTACCATCAGCCGTCATAGCTAGTACTACTGTAGTTTCAGGTCGATTCATCACAAAAACCAGAGACACCTATCACCCTGAACCCCCAACTAAGTAGTAGGACAGGGGGAGCAGGGGAAGCAGGGGGAGCAGGGGGAGCTCCCGGGAGCAGGGGAAGCATGGGGAGAAAAAGCTTATTTTTTCGTTTCTGTTATCGTCCTGACTCACCCTTTTGTTAAAAACCTACCCTTGTGAGGAGAGCTATGCTTTAAGAGCGGAGCCATCTTTGTCTTAATTTTTCTTACCACAGAGATGTTTATTTTTGTCCGACTACTTAAAAGATAATTTTTGCAGCAGTGCTTAAATGCACAGGAGCTTATTTTAATCTTCAATCCGTAGCTTTGGTTTCCGAGACTCCCACCAGATAGGAACAACAATCCAGGCTATCACCAAAAGCAGGACAACGAGCCCAAATTTAGCCACCAAATTTGCCAATTGCTCCAACGTAACCATCCGTCCGAGAAAAAATGACAAAGTTACCATCACCGATGCCCAGAGGGTTGCACCGCTAAAGTTGCATAATAAAAATTGCCCATATGGCATCTGAGTAATCCCCGCCATCGGACCGGCAAAAATTCGCAGCAGAGGAACAAATCGACCAAATAATACGGCTCTGGGGGCGTTTTTGCCAAACTTTTCCTTAGCCTGTTCCATTTGCTCTTCCTGGATGCCAAATAAGCCTCCTATTCGGAGTAAAAAAGGCCAGCCACCGATTTCGCCAATCCAGTAGCCGAAGTTATTCCCCAGGACGGCACCACCGATGGCGCTTCCCAACACCAGCCAATAATTTAGCTCGCCGCTGCCTGCCACATACCCACCGACAACGGTAATTGTTTCACCCGGTAGGGGAATCCCAGTGTTCTCTAGCAAAATTCCGATAGATACTGCCCAGTAACCGTATTGACTTGCAATTTCCTGGATGTTTTCCAGTGATAAAAGCTCCAAAGACATTTAACACTGCCTTTACAAAAGTTTACTTCTATTAATATATTGTCGCAATCTAGGAAAAAGTGTCAATTGTTCGGTGACTGGTGCGATCCCCCCCCGTCCATCCTTGATCCTTCATCCCTCATCCTTCAGGTAGGAACTGGCTCTCCGGGACGTAGCCTCGTCCATTTGCCAGTTTCCTGGAGAAAACTCTGACAGCCGACCACATCCCATTCCATCTCGATATAATCTTCTTTCGGACGAATATTGACGTTGATAGTGGGTTCTTTTGGTTCAAAATCCGGAGTTTCGGTTAAGTGTGGTTGTTGATGCTGGGTTTCTACAGCGTGGTAGGTTTGGCAGCGATCTACAAAGTAGCAGTTAACACAAATACACATGGCACTAACTCAATCCTGCTTTTTGTTAATCTAGCGTAATTAAAACAATGATTGACAGTTCTTGACATCTCCCTCACTCTAGTGTTTTACCATTTCGAGGTGTGATCACCCTGGCCGCCGCATCTAATCTGATGGGATCTCATCACAAAGAGCTGACAACTTATCCACTGCCCGACCCTTGACCGGAGGGAAAATCCCAACTCTGTGCTGCCTTGCGTTTAACTTCCTCACCCCGTCTATTATACTGAGCCGTGGTAACTTCCGGCTAAGTCCCTGGTAGTGATCGCTGATTAAATTGATCTGATCTGGCGATCGCGTTTGGTCATCTTTTCAGGAAAATTAGAAGTGAGAAGACGAAGTTTCCAATTAGTTTTAAGTAGCGATCGCTTTAGACCTGGTATTCTTTAATTATGGTTTAAATCCCTAGCTCGATAGCTTCCTCAGGTTCAGTAACAAGAACGCTACCCATTAAACAAATGCCAAGGTTTCACAACTTCATTCAACGCTTTAAACCCTATGCAACAGGTTTATTTCCCGATCCGCCCACCAAGCCAGATTATCCTAACGAAACATACCAATACTATACGAAAGCCTGGGGTTCCCATGAACAAGGAAACTATGTTATGGCTTACATCCCCGAACGGGAGATTTCGGGTACCCCCCAGGTGGTAATTTATTTACATGGTTTTGCTTTTGGCAATCCTTATTACTACGATGCCCATATGCAGCATCTTGCAAAACAAGGATATTATGTTTTTTTTGCTGACTATCAAAAAGATACCTATCCCGACAGTCAAACTCCCCAAGCACCAACCTATGATAATCCCTTAAAATTGCTCGAAGCAGCCATAGAGAGTTTTGAAACTGCTGGAAAGGACATGATTACCACTGCCAATGAAAGTGTTGACAAGGCTCTTCAGGAAGTTTTACCAGATAACGACACCTTAGATATTTTCGTTTTTGGTCATTCTATTGGAGGTCTGTTTGCTCTGAGTTGGCCGTTTTTCGTCGGTGCAAACCAAATCAAAGCTATTATTTCTGCCGACCCATTACCCAGTACTGCTGAGTTACCGAATTGGATACGAAAACGTATTCCTCCAGATTTTCCTTTTCTGAAATATCCCGTCAACATCCAGGAAACCGGAGCTGGTCTAGCCAATATTCCTGTCGCTATTCTCATCGGAAATAGTGATTTATTTGTGAAACCATCTACCTGGCAAACACTCTGGGATTGCATCGCAGCATCCCAAAAGAAAATCTATATTTCCCAAAGCGATTACTATTACAATATTTATCGTTTTGATGCCCAAAGTGCTTTAATTGCCTATCATAACCAATCAGTGACTAACTCCCTCTTAGTCGATGTTCCCCAAGACATTCAACTGGCGATCGGGGGAGCAGGTAAACAAGATAATATGCGATGGCGTTTTGTCTGGGATGCCTTAGATAGAGTATTAGGGGGTAGTTCAGTAGAACAATTAAGGTTCAACATGAGTTCCTGGTCTAATGGCAAACCTGTCAAAGGGGTTCAATCTTGGCCTCATTAAGTCCCTTTTTGATTGTTGCTTATAGAGATAATATAGCAACGATATATTCAATCTCAGCGCTCAAAGTAAAACGAATGGATTAATCCATCTTTTATCCCCCCTGTTAACATTTATAATGTCAACAAATAATTTTGTCAACCCTTATGGCTAAATTATCGACGGACAGACTCCTCGGATTTCATCCCTTGGTTAAAAACCAGAGGCTCTCATCCTTCCGGAATTATCTGGTGGTACTCCATCAAAATTGTAATGAGGAATCAAACAATAAGTTTTTCAATTACTCTTCCCCTCTCCCTGCTCAGAAGCTCCCTGCTCAGAAGCTCGCCTACAGCCCTAATCCTCAAAACTAAATTGATAGACTA
>JBFRWF010000481.1:0-4815 GCA_051439465.1 Xenococcaceae cyanobacterium
AATAGTTCCTCCTGTTCTAGGTAACTTATTACTATATCCTTGTCGGGATTCTTAGTTGTTATAGGAGGCGAATCTAATTTCTCGGTATAATTAATAGGTATATCTGTTTTTTCTTGAGAAATTTCTAAATTATTAAATTCAAAAATTATCTCAACTTTACGTTTGAGTTTAGTCAGCTCATCCTCAATATATTGCAGCCTATTTTGGGTATTTTTTTCATCTTTGGGCGGTTCTTGAGTTTTGTGGACAGGAGGTAAACTTATACCATTTACTTTCAAGCGATAATAAGCAGCCGCTCGATTAATAGTTGCACGGATAGAACTTTGATTGAAGATATCATCCAAGTCCCTATTAGTAAAAATTTTTTCTAGAGGAATCTTTAAAGGTTTTAGTTTTAGGGTCAGAATTTGTTTTAGTTTATCCTCATCTGGTTGCTCCAATTGAATGATATATTGAGAAACCCGTTCAACCACAGAACCGTCGAAAATATTTTGAAACTCTTTCCAGCGTTGGGGAAATAAATTGAGGATAATCAAGCTGTTTGAAACATGAGTAAAAATTTCCTTGACTGCTTCTCCGAAGCTAAGTAAAATATTATGATTGTGCTCAAGACCTAGACCTTCAAGTTGGTCAAATACGATAATCAAAGGTTCGTCTAATAAAGAAAGTTTACTAAATACGGAAATAGCTTCTAGAGCGAATGCTTCACGACTTAGATCTTCTGCCCAATTATTCAGTTTGATTTTTCTTAAATCAGATTCACTAAGTTCATGAGCAGTCAGCCAGTTAGTTACCAGTAGTTTGTACTGAGTGTCAGTATATCTACAGTATTTAACAATACCTCTAATAATATTTAAAGAATATCCTGCTCCACCATACTTTCTGCTCCACCACTCACTGAGCCACTTTTCTATCCTTTGCCAGTTGTCCCGTTTAACTTTAGTACCATCTCTCCCAAGAACTTTAAAGATACTAAGATGGTCATCTTCTAGTTTTTTTAGCATCTCTTGTCCTGGACTAGTTAATTTATCTTGTTCCGACTGCAAGAAATTAACCATACTATGGGCCAAAAAATGTTCAAGTTGAGTATAGGGTGTATCAAGTACAGGTTCAACTAAAGATTCTAGAATACGGCTGTAAATATGAAATAAAACCGTCTTGGGGTTATTAGGGTGGCGGATAAAGAGAAGACGATTAGTCTGAAGAAATTCTCTAGCTAGACGCATCATCAAATGAGTCTTCCCTGAACCAGGTTCCCCGATGACAACCGCTCCCTTACTTTGATTATTCTTATCTTGCTTAATATCGAGAAGGGCAGACTTAAGATTCTCAAATTCCTCTTCATAAACCACTTGTAAGTCAGGATGCTGTTGGAAAGGAGTATCAACACGATTACTGCTAAAAGGATTAGGATGACTCTTAAGTTTTTCTCTCATTATCTTCTGGTAAACTTGGGAAGTAAATTATAAAGTTTTTGAAGTACAGCGCATCGGCAAAAAAGTTAATATGAGCCAGTCAAAATTTGCCGAACATTTCGGGGTAATTGTACGGAATGTTCAAGATTGGGAACAGGGTCATCGTGTCCCGTCCGGTGTATCCCGTGCTTTCCTCGTGGCTATTGATCGTAAGCCGGAGGCTGTACGTCGTGCCCTCATCTATCCAGCCACACAGTGATGATCTGGTTGACGGACAAATCTCAGTTGCTACAGTTATATAGTTCCCTGAATCCTGAACGAAATAACAGGAGGCGTCAAAATCGAAAGTGGCCTATGCAATCGGAATTGATTTGTCAAAAAGAAGAGACACGGTCGATACGGTCGAAAATCGCTGCTTAGTTATTTAATGCCAGCAGCACTGATACTGTTGGCGAAAGTGTTACAATTTTCCCTACATAGGGGTTAAGTCCCTCCTTGGTCTTCATACAGCGCGGCTAAGTTGTTGAGGCAGGTGGTCACATCCGGGTGCTCTGGTCCTAGTGCAGTTTCAAAGAACCTGTTGTGCAATGGAAACAACTAACTGAGGGGTAACCGTTCACTCCCCTGACTTTTCACGGGATCTTTTTCGGCTCAAAAGCGATCGCAAAACTCACATCCTTCAAGCCTTATTCTTATGTTAATCATTTGCAATAAACAAAGCTTATTGCAAACTAGGCTTGAAGTGAAACCCTTGTTTTTGCTGGGTTTCAGAGATGCCGTGAAAAGTCAGTTCACTCCCCCCTCCAAAGAGCGATCGCTGAATTATTAACCAGTGGGGATAGGAGGTGGAGAGTTCCCTTTCCTGGCTTGGGCAATTACTTCGGCGAGGTAAGCCCAAGGGTCAGGGCAAACGCATCTAAATTTTTTTGACAAATTACCATTTATGTGTATTGAGTAATTTCGGAGTGATCACATTACTGGGGGCGATCGCTAAAATCAAATCCGCTTCATAAAATTTAATGTTTTGTGACAATTATTTACTTGTCTTGGGGACAGTAGGAGAAGAAAATTAGAGCGGCGATTTTCTGACAAAAAACTGTATGAAGCTCAAACCGAAAACCACGATTTCTGAGCATTTTAGTGATTTAAAAGACCCGAGAATAAACAGAACAAAATTACACAAACTGCTTGATATTATTACAATTACCATCTGTGCAGTAATTTGTGGGGCTGACACCTGGGTTGACATAGAAGCCTACGGTCAAGCTAAATATAAATGGCTAAAAAAGTTTCTAGAACTCCCCAATGGTATTCCATCGCATGATACATTCGCGCCTTGTTTTCGCCAGCCTAGACCCACAAGAATTGCAGAATTGTTTTCTATCATGGGTTCAATCGATTAGTAAAATAACTTTCGGCGAAATAGTAGCTATTGATGGGAAAACTCTCCGTCATTCTTATGATAAAAGTTCTGACAAACCAGCCATTCATATGGTCAATGCTTGGGCTACAGCCAACCAACTAGTTTTGGGACAAGTCAAAGTTGATGAAAAATCCAATGAAATCACAGCTATTCCAGAACTTCTCAAAGTTCTATCACTTTCCGGTTGTATTGTAACTATTGATGCTGTATGTTTACTAAGCGCCCGTCCTTATTATTTATAAGATTAATGTCGGGCGCTTAGCCAACATTAGGGGTGTCAAAAAGAAATTGTCAAACAAATTGTCTCACAAGGGGCTGACTACGTAATTACATTGAAAAAGAATCAAGGTAATCTCTACGACCGGGTAGAAAATTTATTCACCAAATATTCATCTGAAAGATTCTCCTGTACTCAAACGGATTGTTATCACTCGGAATCAGGTCATGGTCGTGAGGACCGCAGATATTATCAAATGCTCACTAATCTTCCTGAAGAGCTTGACCCGTCAGGAGAATGGACAAAACTGAATTCAATTGGTTTGGTCGATTATTTACGAGAAGAAAAAGATTTGGACTTTGGACAAAAAAAGTTAATTTGCGTAAACATTCCGCAAATATAATTCCGGTTTAATTTTCCCCAGTTAGTCTCATGTCTAAGAGGAAAGGGTTACGAATCTTTTAATCCCTCGGTATAATAAGAGGGGTCAGGCTCGGTTTCCCCGCCAAAACAAACATCCAAGTAACTTTCTTGAAGAGAATTAATTACCCTTTCTAACTCATCGATAAGTCCTCGTCGAGTTACTTTCTCCACAGCATCAAGATGAGCTTCACTTCCAGCTTTTCCCAAATATAAATATTTACTTTTTTTGTTCTTATCAGTAGCAGTAGAAAAAATCGGTTCAGCCGCTTGTAGTTTATAATACCAGTAGATTTTTTCATTGCGCTTCGTCTGATAACGAATCACATGACAATGGGGTGGAGCCACTTCCCCTGACGAAGAGATTGTCTGTATTTTTCGCTTCAACTTACGAATAGTGGACTTAATTTGCTTGGCTCTCAGGGAGGCTTCTTGATTGGTACTCAAGGAATCATGTTGGGGCATTAGCTTACAGATTTAGGAGGAACTCTATTACAATAGAGTTTTGCGTAAATAATACGCAAAACTCCATTTTTTGTACATTTTCCCAATGAACCAGACCAATTTAGGTCAATCTGTCCCAGATTTTTTGACTTGGAGAAGCCAACTCTATCAGGCCCTTGGTTCCCGGCGCTCCTCGGTGATGGACTTGCTGGATTCCCTCGCCTCAAATCTTCAAGCTTCAACCGTCGCCTCATTATCTTTGAATCCTTTATTTCGCCGAGATTATAACAGTTTGTATAAAGGTATTCAAGATTTTTTGCCTCCCACCAACCATCCCGATTATAAGAAAGCTGTTGATGGCTTATTCTCCGTCGTTTCGGCTACTGTTCCTGAACCTGTTAACCAACCATTTTACTTATTTGGAGTAGACGTAACTCCTTTTCCACGACCCTATTCAGCCACTTTATCAGACAAAACCTACATCTATCAACCCAATACTATCAAAGGAAATAAACCCATCAATATTGGTCATGCTTACTCTGTTGTGGCGGCCTTACCTGAACGAGATGAAACGGGAAATAAACCTTGGTCGATTCCCTTGTCAGGACAACGGGTACCTTCCGGAGAAAAAGACATTTCTGTGGCCAGCAAGCAACTGAAAACAATCCTCAATCATTCTTCAGTTCTCTGGAAAGGTAAGTTATCAGTTTTGGTGGTAGATAGTCTCTACAGCCAGCGAGGTTTTCTCGGGGAACAAGTCCAGGAAGATAATTTAGTTACCATCGCCCGTGTCCGCAGTAATCGGGTCTTCTACCGACCATTTATTCCGTCAGATACTTCGCTCAAATCTTCTGGTCATCCCCGTTGGTATGGAGATAAGTTTGATTTAAAATCCG
>JBFRWF010000482.1:0-21379 GCA_051439465.1 Xenococcaceae cyanobacterium
CCCATATAGAATAATTATCATTATCAATAAGAAGGCGATCGCTCTTTTTGGTCCTAGATCCATAAGCATCGCCATCGTGTCAATCCTTTCAGAAGTCTTCAGAAAAACACTGTCAGCAAAAAATAAAGGGTCCTTGAGAAAAGCGAAACCTCGTTCAGGAGCTTGTTGCTCTTTATATTTCTGGAGAATATCATCAGAAGCAAATCGCTCTCTATTCATCCTATTGGTAGCTAATACAAATCGACCTGCTCTTTTTTGTAAGACTTCAATTTTTACCTCATCAGGTGTCCGGTAGCAGCTTCGCGCTTATCCGACCCAAGTATAACATAATCCATCAGCATAGGCTCAAGAGAGAAACGTCCGGCCCTTTGCGTTAGAAGCGATCGCGCTTCTAGCGATTCCAGCCCCTCTAGCATAGTTTTGGCTGACATCTGAGGTTCAATCTGCGATCGCAGGTCTGAAACTGAAACGGTTTTTTCTTGCATCGCCAGACAGGTCATTATCTCTTTTTCCTCACCTGACAAGCGTTCAAACTGTTGGTCTAAAAGAGCGCAAATATCGCCGAAAATAGCTGTGTTCTGGTTTAAGAATTCAGCAATATTTCCATCAAATAAGTTTTGAATTGTCGTAGAGACAAGCGTTAAGACTAGAGGATTGCCTGCATAGTACTCAATTAGACTGGTATAGTCGGTTTGTGACCCCCTGAAAACACCCTTTTTCTCAAAGATTTTCTGTGCTCCTTCTACCTGCAAGCCCTTCAGCTTCAGGACGCGAACGGGTAATCTTTCTCCTTCAAGTCGCCCAATTCCTTTGGGTTTTTCCCGAGAAGTCAGCAGCACGCAGCTTTGATGGGGTGTTTCCCCTACCACTCTCAGGAGTTGACCATAACCCTCATAGCCTTGGCAATATTGTCCAGCAAAACAGTTGCACGACCCTTGCTGTAGAGTGCAACCTTGGAGAATCGTCTCGAAATTATCCAATACCAGCAGACAGCGAGAAGCTTGTAAATAACTAATCAGTAGCGAAATTCTACTGTCTGGAGTTTTTGGTAAATCAGTTTTGGACTCCTTAGACAGGAATCCGAGCAGCTCTGCTAGGATAGCTTTGGCAGGCAGAGCATTGCGTAGCGATCGCCAAATTAAAAACTCAAACTCATCCTTAATCAGCTTTGCCAGCTTCGCCGCTAGCCAGGTTTTGCCTATCCCGCCCATGCCCAATAGCACCATTAGTCGACAGCGATCTGACTGAATCCATTTGGTCAGGGTTGCCAGTTCTTCTATGCGTTCGTGGAAAATAGAGATATCAGGTGCCTCGCCCCAATCTGTACGATTTTGGATGTTGGATTTTCCATTGCCCCTCTGCTCCTCTGCTCCTTCTTCCCCTTTAACCTGAAGCGCTGGTTGGTAATAATCATTTGGCTCTAGCGATAGATTAAAAGCCTGGAAACAGCGACTCAAGGTTCGCCTATCAACCGCTGTTTTGCAAGTAAATACCTTAATCAGTGTATCTGAATCTAAGCCAATGCGATCGCTTAAGGCTTCAAGGGTATAAGAGATGCCGTTGTTTTCGCTAATTTCCGTTTCTAACTTAGCTTTCTGAAGTTTCTCATATGCTCGTGGTGTAAGGATCACACCTCGTCTGCGTTCTTTGGCCCCTTGCCTTTGTTTTAGTGGTTCTCGTCTTCGCTCTTGCCTGTAATTCATGGAAATATCGTATTAGTCAAAATAGCCTATATGGCCTTCTAATAGCAACGGAACAATTTTGACATTAGAGAACTTTTTTTAAAAGCGTGTGGTCGTAAGGCGGTTTGGGCTTTTTCTTTTTTCTCTCTCATTCTTCTAGATATCTCTGTCTAGTGGTAAGATTATTTTATAACGTTTTTTGAGAAGTGACAGTAGATATCAGTTGTCAAAATCACCGGAGTGAGATTTTACTAAGCGCCCGTCCTTATTTTTACAAAAGTTAATGCGCTTAGCCAAATCTTCCCGGATGATTTTGAACCCCATTCATCTCAGGCTCCCCTACGGGTGAGACGTGAGGCTTCTGGGGGTTCCAGCTAAAGTAAAGATTTGGAGGAAGTCCCACGGTTTATACACCTCCCTTAGCTCGTCTAATCGAGCAGTTACAACTTTTGCCTGGAGTTGGGCCGAAAACTGCCCAGCGATTGGCGCTGCACATTCTCAACCGCTCTGAAGCAGAAGTGCAGGCTCTTGCTAAAGCTTTAATTGAAGCGAAAAAGCAAGTTGGTCTGTGTAAGGTTTGTTTCCATTTGTCTGCTCAACCAGTTTGCGAAATCTGCCGCAATCAAAACCGGGATAGTAGCACTATCTGTGTGGTGGCTGACTCCCGGGATGTGATTGCCCTAGAAAAAACGCGAGAGTATCGGGGTAAATATCACGTGCTCGGGGGCGTAATTTCGCCGATGGATGGGATTGGTCCGGAACAACTTCACATTCAGCCATTGGTACGGCGAGTTAGTCAGCAGCAGGTGGAAGAGGTGATTTTGGCAATCAGTCCGAGTGTGGAGGGCGAGACGACTACGCTCTATATTGGTCAACTGTTGAAGCCGTTTACAAAGGTGACGCGGATTGCCTTTGGTTTACCGATGGGTGGTGATTTGGAATATGCAGATGAGGTAACTTTGGCACGAGCTTTGGAAGGACGACGAGAATTGGAGTGACATCCTCCCACCGCTAATTGCTATCGCAATCTTGAGCTAAGCGCTCGACGTTATTTTTTTAAATTAATAAGGACGAGCGCTTAGTCAAAGCTAGCGGGGGCTTCCCAATCTCACGATTAGGCATTCGGGGCCCGACGCCAGTTATCTAGGCTCATAGCATTTTCTCTCACTCTGACTTTTATGCTTTATCCAATAACCAAAAACCACTATAAGTCATTCCAGAATCATCAGGTTGCACTAATAAAAAGTGTAATCCTTGACTAGCTAGCTTGCGCTGCTCGTAGGCTTGAGCAGCTTTCGCTACTTCTGTATCTTCAAATGTCGCAACAATCCAGCGGTCAACCAATCCTGCTTCTAAGACCAATCCCCCCGATTCACTCACTTCAGTAGGGATATAATTCAAAGCTACAGGTTTTGCCTCCTGTAACCAACGTGCTAGTTGCATCGATTTTCTCCCGCCATAAATCACTACCCCTGGAACTGCTACAGTTGAAGGGATGCCCAAATTAATTGGGAACAGAAATTTCGGCATATCTAGAATCGGTATGGGGCGATCGCCAAAGCTATCCAAAATCTCACCAGCAGGGAGAGTAGCAAAACGCCACACCTCCCCCCAGATATTTTCTGGTAAGGTTTGCGGTGGAGGTTTCTCTAGTTTGACTGGGTTGTACCCTTCTCCGATGCTGGTGTATTGAGAAGCGCGTTTTTGTAGTTCTTCCTTCAAAGCAGCAGTACGTCGCGTGGCTTCGACTTTAATGCCCAGTTTTTCACCAGCAGCGGCTAATAAACCGAGGGACTGAGGACGAAAGACTTGAATCAAGTCTGGTAGTTGACCCTTTGCAGCTTCCTGCAACTGGGAAACTAGCCAATGGTTGTTGGCTTGGGATTGGGGACATTTTGCATCGTAGATGAAGCTGTGGCTGGATTCACAAATGAGCAATTCCCACAGGGTTTGTCCTTGTTCATCTTTGAGAGGACGCTTGTAAAAATCAGCTTGCCAAATTTTCATGGGCTGCTGCCTAGAATATCGATCCAGTAATCAGAAAACTGGCTAGTTGAGAGCGACGGGGAGATGGGGAGACGGGGAGACGGGGGGATAACCGGCATGAAAATCTAGGTATTTTCCTAAATGCACAGATAGGCTAATTTGTCAACTCCTATTAATGAACCGACGCTCTAGAACGGCAATTCAGTAATCGATTTTTCCTGTCACTTCGCCAATGTCTTGATCATACTCTACAGTGGGGACTTCTCCTAGATAAGTGGCGAAAAGCCCGCAAGGCTTCCGTCGTGAGCGTCAGTCGAACGGGAAATAACTAGGAATGCCCGGTTGTGAACCCGGGAAGCCCGCGCCGTATGCGTAGCATCAGTGTCGGGAGGATGTCACAGTCCCATCCGCCCCAAGATGTCCCAGACAATTTTTCTTGTCCGTTGCCTGCGGGAAAATAAACCAAACAATAGCTCGCGCAACAGCCAGCGACGCAGCAACGGCAATAGCCAACCCAACAAACGTTTTATACCCCATTGCAACAGCCAGCACATCAGCAGTAGTGCCAAGAGCATTATGGGATTAATCGGCGTTAACTGCTCTAGATTAAGAAGCAAAACCGCCGCAAGAATCAGCAAAGATAGACTCCAAGAAAGCCAATTCAACCACCCTTGTACTTCGAGACGCAGCTTAAGAAGCAGTTGCTCAATCAACCAGTAGTGAGCAGAAGTGATTTGCCGGGAAAATTCAGAGTTTTTCAGGCAATCGCTGCTAATTTGGTGAATAATATTACCGTCAAGGGAAATTACACTGCGCATCATTGCTTCTTCGGAGTCATCCTGCTGGTAGTAAGTGCAGAAAGTTAGTCCGGATTGGAGAAGACTTTGCCGATCAACAAGAGCATAATAGCGCCAATCCGCTAGTAAAAGCGGAGCAAGGTTTAATTGGCAGTTATTTTCTTTTGCTTGTTCAACTTTTCTGAGACTATCTTGATTTAAGTGAAAGCAAACGCCGTGGAACACGACTCGCTTACGAGTAATATTTTCCCTGGTGATTTCTATACATGATTCCAACACAAGAGGGCGGCTGAGGGAAGCCTGCTGGGACGGCTTTCGGAAAGGAAGATGCTGCATCTTCAACTGAATTATTAATTAATTAATCTCTTTACCATATCAACGACGAATCCCAATATTACTCGCCATTGCTTTTCGCCTGCCTCTACGCCCTCTTTATGGATTTGTAAGATCAGGTCTTTTTGAGGATGGTCAAAGATTTCCTGAGAGTAACGGTTGATAATATTGCCATCGAGCTGAATGACAGTCTGGGCGTAGATAATATCAGTATTTACTGTCTTTTCAAGCACTTCAGATTGGACATTATCTAGTTTTTCCTGTTCCTTCTTCAGCACCAACCTGTTCCGATTATCCAGGGCGGCTTTCAGTTCACCAATCTTACGCAAACTACGCAAGAAACGACTATCTTTAACAAGCCTTTGGGCTTTGAGAATTTCTTCAGGATTAGTAGGTTGAATTGGAGCTGGCAGTCTTGTCTGAATTTCATCCAAGTCTACTGTAGGATTGGTGAGAATGGGAAAATCTTCCCTCCCCCCTGCCATCACAGTTGGAGCGTAAAACTCTGAGCTAGGATCGGTCAGTAGAAGGGCATATTCAAGTTCAAGGTTTCTGCGGAGATTAAGGTAGCGATCGCGCAGAGATTCATGGATACCTAGCTGTGCCAAATATTCCCTAGAGATAGGATAGACATCCCGGTAAACTTCCCAAGCAATAAAATTGTTTCCAGTAATGTGCTCGACAACCATTGTGTTCACTTCCAGCGCCGTTATGTCTACCAGAACTTCCCCCAAAGACTTGACAAAATCGTTAAGCTGTTTT
This sequence comes from Xenococcaceae cyanobacterium, assembly GCA_051439465.1. GTDB lineage: Bacteria > Cyanobacteriota > Cyanobacteriia > Cyanobacteriales > JBFRWF01 > JBFRWF01. Next base: position 5,561 of record JBFRWF010000482.1, read on the forward strand.
TCTAAGCGAGAATTACTATTTTTATCAGATGCGTAAACCACTTTTATTCGTTTCGAGTATCGTTGGAGTCTTTTTCAAGCTATGAATTCAAGTCCGAAGAATCAGCAAATGGGGACGGGGCGCTCTCAAACTCTTCAAATTCTTCCCAATCTTCGTCATCTTCCAAATCCAAAGACTCCAAATTGGGAATAGCTGATTCTGATTCTGAATCTTCAATTAGCCACTCACCCCAGTCTTCCTCCTCTTCCATATTCGCTGATGCTGTTGAGTTAACCGCCGAGGCTTCGTCTAGTAAATCTTCCCAGTCTTCATCCTCATCTGAGGCTTTTGTGGGAGGCTGGGTTGGAAAGACAAAACCTAACTCTTCACCCTCTTCAAGCTTTAAGGAATTCACTGTTTCCCCCCCAGGCTCCGACTCTTCTGCAAGATCGATAGTCTGGGAAGTCACCCCTAAGTCTTTACCTTCCTCCAAATCGATAGTTTCGGAGTCAGGTTCTAAGTCTTCCAAAGTTAAGATACCATAGTCTTCGGAGGCATCTAAGCCCACCCTCTTTGAGTCTTCTACCTCCTCCTCGGAAATTGGCATCTCAGTTGTTGGAGTTTCTAGATTGGAGCTTTCTGTATCCGGTAGTTGTTCAATGGGAGGGACAACTGCCTGAACATTAGGCTGAGTTTCGGTGATTGTAGGGAAAAAACTCGTCTCAACAGCCAATTCTTGAGGCTCAATCTCTAAACCAGAGGTTGCTACTTCATCGGATAGCAACGGCTGACTTTCAATATCTAACAATTCTATCTGCCGATGGTCACCTCCAAGCTTTTGCTGCTGTATTTCAGCCATCAGCCTGAACATTTTTTGCAAGCTTTCGAGATTATTCTTAATTGTCTGGTTTCCTGCTTTAACCTGTTCAAGATGGAATTGCTGAAGTTCTTTATAGGAACCACTGCCAATAAATTGATCGCCAATTTCGTTTTCGATTTTGCCTTGAACCAAATTTATGCGCGTCCGCAAACGTTTTCCTGGTTGGGCTTGCCCTACTGTCACTGATTGGTTAAGGTCATCCTTAGGTGAGGCTACCCAGGTGGTAATATTCAATTCAACGGCTTTGCTAATTGCCAGAACAAATGCTTCAGCAAGCTTGCCTGCTCTGAGTGCTTCTTTGAAGTCGTCACTGAATGCCATAAAGAAACTATGGATTACAAGATCAAGTTATCCTGATTAGATGGTGAGAGAGCTGGTTTCTCCTGTTCTAAGCGTCGGGATGATGTCTGAGGCAACTGGGACAGGGTGCTAGTGAGAACAACAAACATTTTTTGCAAGCTTTCCAGGTTTTTCAGTACAATCTGGCGTCCTTCTTTGACTTGTTCCAAATGAAATTGCATCAGTTCGGTATAAGGCCCGTTACCGATAAACTGGCTACCTACTTCGTTTTCAATTTTACCGTCTACGAGATTCATGCGGGTGCGCATGCAATAACCAGGCTTAGGTTGATTGGCATTCCCTGAGGATTGATTGTCTGAGTCAGATGAAGACACCCAGGTGGTAATTTCTAACTCAATTGCTTCACTTATTGCTAGATTGAAGGCGTCAAAGATTTCCCCTGCCTTAAGTTTTTCTTTGAATTCGTCACTTGCCGTCATCACGATTCTCCTAAGCATTGCATTTAACTCAAATTAACCGAAAATTCCCTCTCAAGATATTATTCCCATTCACTGCGATGCTCGACGATGCTCGAAATCGAAGATTTCTGCGCGTCGGACTCCAATCTTGGTCATTTACCAGAAATTGGTGATATTGTATCCTAGTTCAGCGAGCATCTGGCGCAGCAGGGGGAGGCTGAGGCCAATAACATTGCTGTGACAACCTTCGAGTTTTTCGACAAAAACTCCTCCTTTCCCTTCGAGAGCAAAGCAACCAGCGCATTTGAGGGGTTCGCCGCTGGCAACGTAGGCTTCGATGGTGCGATCGCTAATTTGGGCAAAGTTAACTTTTGTGATGCCGCAGCACACCAGTTGTTTTTTCTGTCTTTGGTCAATTAAGACATGACCAGTATATAGAATGCCTTGATTTCCGCGCATTTTTTGCCAGCGGGCGATCGCTGAAGAGGGAGAGTCGGGTTTGCCATAAATCTCCCCAGCGACGGCTAAGACTGAATCACAGCCCAAAATCAAAGCATCTGTAAACTGACTGGCAACTGTTTCTGCCTTCTTCCGTGCTAAGGTTTGCACCAGTTCAACGGTGTCACTAAGCTGGACTTGGGATTCATCGAAGTTACTATGAAAGACGATTGGTTCTATTCCCACGGCTTGCAAAAGCTTTCGACGAGCTGGGGAAGCGGAGGCTAAAACAAAGGGAGGAACACTCACGATCAAAGGGATTAGGGATTAGGGATTAGGGATTAGGGATTAGGATTCCCAATCACCAGTCACCAACTTAGTAAACTGAGAAAGAAGTGACGGCCACTTCAAATAGGTCTTTGACTTTCTTCCAGCGACTTTGGCGGGTGGAGAGGTTAAAGGTGAAAAGTTTACCGCGACTGACGGCGACGCTGGCGATGTTATGCCGTTCTTGATTATCCGGTAGCTTCACTTGATATTCCAAGATGTAGTAAGTCTTAGCACCAGATTCACGGACTTCTGCTTTGATAAATTCTGCTTCGCGATTCAAATTAGGATCGTTGTTCACGCTTTTCAGGAATCGGTAGCCCACTTCCGAAGGCGTGCCTAAATCTGCTAAGCTTTTGTCTTCTGGAATGTCGCTGATGACTACGCTCAGGTTTTCTGTGCGCTGCACGAGATCCCGAAAGACAACATCTACTCCCTCTGATGCTTCTCTGACATCTACAGGAATCCAGCCATTAGGATAGAGAAACTCATAGCCTCCCTTAGTATTAACATAGCTTTGCAGCCCGGTGATCCCTGCTGAGCAACCATACAGACTGAGACTCAATATCACTAGCAAAGCTGCGACAAATGATTTTAACATTTTTTCTCTTTTTCCAATCCCGCCTGTTTTATCTTACCGCTCCTAAAAACTTACTCAAACTTACTCAAACTGGGCAAACCGAGTAATCGCAGACCGAACAGTGTTGTCCGCTCAGGCCAGAGAATTGCGCTCTGGAACAGAAGTGCAGCCTGGAAATTTCCAGACCCCTTGCCATTCGCCCCCATGTTCTCCTCGTTAAAGGATACTGACTTCGACGGTGGCGTGACCACTGTTTCGCTGTTAGCGACCCTAGATGAGAAAAAGCTATGACGGGCAAGAGAGCCCCACTTTTTCCCGATTTTTCGCCATAAACTCCAAACGTGCTTAGAATCATCCACTGGTTCATCTAAGGCGGACTTGGCTGACGACGATAATCTTTCGGATAATCTTAAGGCTCGACGGGCTAACACTAATCCAGCCGCCATTGAACTATCCAGTCCATACATCGACATGAACCTTAATCTCACTAGCAATTTCTCGTAATTGTTGGACGACCTTCTTATTTTTGTGGCTTCTCGATCCGTAAAGCCTCGCAGAAAATACAGTAATTATCTCTAAAATGTCTTTCTAGGTCTTTCTTTTGGTCGTGGGAACTAGTGAGAGCGTAACCAATGGTATAAGAGAGTTCTTTTTTCATCCCAAGCAGTTGAGAAAGGTCATAGCGTCTATGACCATTAGCTGTCAAATGAGGAATTAATTTGCCCTCGGCTTCCCATCGCCTCAAAGTGCTACAGCTAACTCCTTTTAGTTTTGCTGCTTCAGAAATGGACAATAAATTCTCATATACCAATTATAGCTTATAATATGAGCAATTTTAGTAAAGTTTGATTAAGAATTTGGTCGCAGTACGCAAACCCCGTCAGAAGACTTCCGCCATACCGCAGCTTGGTGGCGAGATGAATGGCGGGGCATGAAGCTGCAAACGAAGCCAAAAAAGATATAATTGATTTGTCGGTAGACTGGACAAGTGCAAATAAACTGTAGAATATAAAGAATTTTCCCCAAGCATTTGGAGAACGTCACTAGATTACCACTTAATAGCGTTTGAACGCTCTTTGAGAATGAATTACCGTTTGGAAACCCTTGCCTTTTTGGGAATAGTTACAGGAATTTTGGTAATAGATGTAGCTGCTTATTCTCAACAGTCTTCGTCACCTGAGCAACTCAGTGCTACTGAGACGGAGCAACTAGAGGAGTTGGAAAAACCCGAAGAACAAGGTTTGAGCGCTTTGGAGTGGTATAACCGGGGTGTCGATAACCTGGATGCGGGTAATTATCAAGGAGCGATCGCCGATTTTAGTCAAGCAATCCAGCTCGATTCTAAGGATGCTGATGCTTACTACAATCGAGCTTATGCTCAACATATTTTAGGCAATTACGAACTAGCTTTGGAGGATTACAGCCAAGCGATTGAGATTAATCCTGAATTCGCCGATGCCTACGGGAATCGTTGCTTTGCTTACTATCTGATGCAGAATTATTCAGAAGCGATCGCCGATTGCAACAGAGCAATTGAACTCAAACCCAATTATGCTGATTTTTATATCAACCGAGGAAATGCTCAAGATGACTTAGGCAAACATAAAGTGGCAATTGTGGATTACAGCCAAGCCATTTTCCTGGATCCTGAGAATGCCAAAGCTTATTACAACCGCGCACTGACTTACAATCGGATAGGAGAGCATGGAAAAGCAGTAGCCGATTATACAAAAAGCATCCGTTTGAATGCTCAGTTTGCTGAAGCCTTCTACAATCGGGGCATTACCTACTCCAAACTGGAAAATCAGGAACGAGCGATCGCCGATTTGGAGCAAGCGGCTCAAATCTTTGCCGCACAAGGCAGGGAAGAGAGTTATCAAAAAGCCCTAGAAGCGATCGAATTCATTGTTAAATACGGGCTTTAGTCAAATACGGGCTTTTACCGACTATACAAAGTAGCGTTTCCATTCCCTTGTGTCCACATAGAAGCCAGTATGGTAACGGCGACTCAGTTCGGTTAATGACTAGCTGACATTAGAGAGAGAAAAGGCAACAAATATTAAGCCGCTTACCAGTAGCATACCAGCCACGCCGAGGATGATGTAGTTGCGCTGTTCAGTTTTGGTCGGAGGCTTGGCTTGGTAAATCTTCGGCTCTACGGCAAAATTATTCAGTCGCCCACCTTCCTCTTCTATATATGGCATAAATTAAAACCTCTCTATTTTTTGCAGTAAATCTTGATAAATCTGAGTTTTCGCTCTCAAGATAGTACAACAAATCTTGACAAAATGTCAATCTCTAGGTAGTTGGTATTGCCGAAAATCTGCTCCCAAGAACTGCGAATCTCCTTCCAACCCCAATACTGCTCGGTTAAGAAAAGTTGTCGGTAGTCTAGACTAGGCTAGACTAGGCTTCGCCCCAGAATCACACAGCGCGTCCCTGCTGTCGCAGCGCGTCCCTGGTGCGCAGTTGAGACAAGCTCAAGAGCTCTTGAGCTCTTGAGCAGGGGAGAGAGGGAGCTAGCCTGCATTATTCATGAGCCAAAAAACAAGGCCAAGAAAAACAGAAATTTGTCTCCACAGCTAAGTGACTTATCATTAACAGAGTAATCAATAAATGGAAGCAACCTCGACAAAACTGATGATTCAGCTAGAAGACAAGGCAGAGATAGAGCGTCTTATTTCTCTTATCAGTCTTGGTATTTGTGCTGCCCTCAAGAAGGGGATAGTTAACCTTGAAGCAGCCGAATCCTATCTGTATAGCCCCTACACCATAGAGCAACTGAAAAGTTTGGAAGTTGATCAGGAGTTGATTGATCTAATCCATTTAGGAACTGAGTTAGAAGATGTGGAGAGCCTGATTCCAGAAAAACTCAGTGACAGTATTTGTGAAATCGAGGTTGGTACCCTCAAATTTCTACAGTCTTTATGCTCGGGTTCCTCAAATGATAGGTCTAGAAAGAAATGGATTCAAATCTAGGGGCTGTCTGCAAACCCTGGGGAGGGCGAAGCATTTGGATAGAAAAACCTGGAATTGAGGCATAATTTATCCCCCAAATGCTTCGCCCCTACATAAGACTTTGGACTTTGTAGACACGCCCTAGTCTTGATTCCCTACGAGCACAGTGACAACCAAATCACACCCATCACGATTCATGCCACAACCCGACAACAAATCCGATTTCGCCTAAAAACTGGAAGGTTCATTACCAATGCCTAACATCAAGCAACGAACTCCCCAAATGAACTATTTCAAAGAAGAAGATATTCTTCACCTGCTAATTTCCGAAGAGGCAGAAGCAGGAAGTATTGAAATTAGTCCAAACGTCACTGCTGAATTAAATGCAGCCGGAGAGTTGATTGGAGTGGAGATTCTCAATGCCAGTACCTACATTCGAGATTCTATTTTGGAGTCAGTTCAGGGTAAGCTACTGAACCTGATCAACACTGAGGTATAAACATCGACCTCAACCGCTCTTGCGGTGCGATCGTCCGCCCTAGAGCGCCGGTCCAGTAATCAAAATTTCTTGTAGGGGCGAAGCATTTGGGGAACAAGTGAGAGCTGAAACCCTTGTTTTTATGTCCAAATGCAACGCCGGAGTAATATGGAAAGAGTATTTAATGGACCGGCGCTCTAGGTTGGATTGAAGCATGAAACCCAGCACCTCTGCATTATCATAGTGCGATCACCTTTGAGTTGGGAGAGCGATCGCCGATCATGCGATCGCTCTTAGCTCAACTTAAGGGCTAGATATTGCTCTGGTTAGTCCGGAAAGTTGTCAAAACCGCTTGAGGTTTAGATTTTTTTTCTTAAGTTGTCACAAATGATGTAAGGGATATTCTCTGGAGGGCTGCATGAGTGTAGATAACTACTCTAGTTCTAGTCCAGTTAAAGAACAGGCTGATTATGACATTTTTATTTCTTACTCGCGCAGGGATAAAGATTTTGTCCTTTCCTTGTGGGAAGCGCTTGAGAGAGTTAACAAAAATGCCTGGGTTGATTGGGATGATATTCCGCCTGCCCAAGACTGGCGACAAGAGATTTATCGCGGTATCGAAGCTGCTCATAACTTTGTTTTCATAATTAGTCCAAATTCTACTGCCTCAGAAGTCTGTGGCGAGGAACTGGCTCATGCCATTAAGCACCGTAAACGGCTGATGCCAATTGTGCTAGAAGAGGTTGACTACAATGCTGTACATCCAGAGTTAGCGAAGCTCAACTGGATTTTTTTTCGGGAGCTTGATGATTTCGACAGTGCCTTCGGAACGCTCATTGAGGCAATCGAGACGGATCTGAGTCATGTACGAGCACATACCCGCTTACTCGTGCGAGCCAGAGAGTGGGAAAGCAGACAAAATGACAGCAGTTTTCTTTTGCGTGGCAGTGATTTAGAGGAGGCAGAGCAATGGTTAGCACAGAGTTCGAGTAAAGAACCTCAACCAATCGAGCTGCATCGAGAGTACATCAATGCTAGCCGTCAAGCGGAAACGGAGCGCCAAGAAGTAGAACTCAGGCTCCGCCGCATGACTCCACAGCAGTTTCGCAATCGCCAAGCCATACTCAATAAAGTGAGAAATTACTGGGTTAAAGGAGTACTGGAAACTTCCCTGCACAACCAGATGTCCATCGCACTAGGCTTGGAGAAACGCTTGGACGCGGTAGCTTCCCCCTGGAACATGGAATTGAAAACGACTGAGGAGCAGCAAAAACCGCTGCCACAGGGGACTAAAGTAATCTCCATTTTTGACCAGATGGGTGAGGGACGGACATTGCTCATCCTCGGCGAACCAGGGGCAGGGAAAACAACTACCTTGCTGGAGATGACTCGCGATCTAGTTGCTTGTGCCGAGCAAGGCATTGATTACCGAATCCCCGTCGTATTTAACCTCTCCTCTTGGGGGGGTGAGAAACAGACTATTGCCGATTGGCTGGTTGAGGAACTAAAAACCAAGTATCAAGTGCCCAAGCAAGTTGGACAGGCTTGGGTTAAAGAAGATAACCTACTTCTGCTCCTAGATGGCTTGGATGAAGTCAGGGCTAAACATCGAGAGCAGTGTATTGCTGCTTTGAACACATTCCATCAGGATTATTGTCCAGAAATTGTCGTTTGCTGCCGCATCAAAGACTATGAAGCCCTTTCTAATCGTCTAAACTTTCAAAGTGCGGTTTATTTAAGGTCCCTCACCCGAAAACAAGTCCTTCAATACCTGGAAAGTGCGGGTTCTGACTTGACAGGGTTGAGAGCATTGATTGAAGGAGATACAGCACTACATGAGTTAGCCTCCTCACCCTTAATGCTGAATATCATGGCTCTGGCTTACCAGGGGGTAGCCGTTGAAGACTTGCCCCAAACCAACTTGGTGGAGGAACGCCGCCAACAGCTATTCAATGCTTACATTGAGCAGATGTTCAAACGTCGGGGTGCTGCTGAGCCATACTCCCAAGCCCAAGTTATCCACAGGCTAATCTGGCTAGCGCAGCGGATGTCTCAATTTTCTCAAACTGTATTTCTAATTGAAGGAATGCAGCCAGCTTGGTTGCCAGTCCCAGCTCAGCAGCGGAATTATCGGATTAGTGTGAGGCTGCTTATTCTAGCGATTTGGGGGGTTCTACACATTGGACTACTTGCTTTTCACCACAGCCTCCTGGAAAAGCTTAATTATCATCCGAGTGAGGGACTGATTCTGGGATTATTTGGAGGACTGATTGGAGGGCTACTCTATGGACTATTTGGGGAGTTGACGAGTAGGGTGACTAAGGGGGTGATGGCTCGATTGACGAATGGGCTGCTTTTGGGGTTGATTTTTGGATCGATTTTTGGGTTGATTTGGCAGAAGTGGTCTGTTGGGCTAGCTTATGGACTGATTTATGGGTTGGTTGGCGTACTCATTTATGAACTAATCCACAAAGAAATAGAGCCTATTGATACCATCCAATGGTCTTGGCGAAAAGCAGTGAAGAATTTGGTTTTTGGTTTAGTGATAGGGCTGGTTCTCCTGCTCGCAAAGGCAACGCCTGAGCCTGCTCAAGGTTTGATTTTTGGACTCATGGTGTCGCTAATTTTTGGATTTGAAAAAAGAAATGAGGTCGATCGAAGAACCGTACCTAACCAGGGTATTTGGAAGTCAGCAGCCAATACTGGAACTTTGTTAGTGACGATTGGGCTACTGACTGGCTTATTGATGGGGGTTATCGCCAGTCCGATTTCTGGGCTAGTCAATGGTCTAATTTTGGGTCTCTTGAGTGGACTAATTGGTGCGCAGGGTTCAGGTATCACCTGCATCAAGCACTTTACCCTGCGTCTGATAATCTGGCGAAATGGGTACATCCCTTGGAACTATGCCCACTTCCTCGACTACGCCGCTGAGCGCATCTTTTTACAAAAAGTTGGCGGCGGTTACATCTTCATCCATCGCCTCCTGCTAGAACATTTCGCCCAGATGGAGCTAGAACACCGATTCAGTAATCGGAAGCCAAGACTCATCTCTTGTTGACAGGTTTCAGCTGATGGGAGGAAAAGGAGGTGCTTGATTTAATCACCCGACTGGATGAGTAAGGTGGGGGAAGTTGCTCAAAGAGAAGAAGGGTACATTGAGAGTTATTAAAATCGTACAGTCTAGCCTCTGTGAAGAGCTAACTAGAAAATAACATTTATCGGAAATTATCAAACCATGCCTCGTCTCGTACAGCTTCTTGTGGCCAGTGCCTTTTGCTTTTCTTTTGTCTTTTCTGCCTTATCAGCTTTTGCTGATCCTTCCGAGCCAGAAATTGCCGATTTCTTCTCTACCTTACAAGAAAAAGGATTCAAAATCAGTCCAGAGACTACCTCACAATGGACGGAGATTTACCATCAGCTTAAAGAGATTCTCACCGCCGAACAGCTACAAATCCTACACAAGTATTTACAGCAAGGAAGCGACCTTAACGAAGTGGTCGCTCAAATGAATCTTTCCTCTGAACAGAAAGAGCAACTCTACCATCTCTCGGTTGTTTATGGCTTGCCTGATTCATCAGAGGTGACCAAAGTCCCTGAGCCATCGTCAGTTGTTGGGTTATTAGCTTTTGCCACTCTAGCTGGGGGAGTGATGCTTAAACGTAGACGGATTTCAGGTCTGACTTTTCACGGTAAGTCCTGAAACCACCAAATAGGGTTGATTTTCCTCCCTTGGCACCGCCAAGGGAGCGCTGCGGAGCAGATCGCGCCTCTTCATCTCATTCAACAATACAGCCCCAGAGTGTTGAACTCCCCAAATTTAGTAACATTAATTCTTTCTTAAGTTCCTTAACTTAGGTTGAAACATTCTGGTTTTAGGGATAATTTGAAAAACAGAATTATAGCGAGACTGGAAAAAATTATTCTCGACAAAAAGAAAGGAGAGCAACTTATTAGCACCCTCTGGCATACAGAGGGAGTTACTAGAACACCGATTCAGTAATCGAAATTTAGGTACAGTGACGACGGGGAGACGGGGAGACGGGGTAGGGTGTTGATTCTTTGCCATAAATTCATCCTGTTTTGAGCAGGGGAGCAGGGAGCAGGGAGCAGGGAGAGTAAATATTTCAGATACTATTATTAACAGAAAAACTGAATGAAAAACTTTCTTGTCAATTATTTCTGTTCTCAGCCCTTTCTGAAAATACTATGCTCAGATGTTTTGCTCGAATTTCGCCGACATAAAAATAGCATGATTTTCCGAAGGAAAATCAACACCCTACTCAGCAGCCCCTTGATTAACTGGATATAAGCTTGAGAGCGATTCCCCTTATCTAACCCACTCATTTCTCCTCCTTTTCTCTCCTTATATTTCTACCACATCAAAAGACTTATAGAACACTTGACACTGACTTCCGCTCAACTCAGACAACAAATGATTAATCCGTTCTGGAGTACAGCTAGGTAACGATTCGGACTGTACCCAAGGTAAATTCAATTGCTTCTCTACCCAAATACCAATAAACTCCTCCTTACCAATCTCATTGAAGAAAATATTTTCGAGTCCAGCATCTTTTTGCGGCATTAACATCTCCTCTCCATCCACCTGATTAGTAGGCGCAACATCCAAAGATGGACATAGAAACAACCTCTGGACGAACCCTCGATTGAGTAACAGAAAATACCCCCATGGATTGGGCAACTTAATAGACATAAAAGAGGGAGTATTTAATTCAATAGTCGGCTGAACGGGGAGTGGACGTCGATTTCCAGTTAAAGCACAATGGCTATCTATAGCCTTAAAATCAATCCAGTCAGAACGTTTATCAGCACCAACAATCAGCGACTGCAACCCCCTATCCACCACCCAGCGCGGGTACTTATAATCCCACAACCAATGAGAAGCTACTTCATGAGGAGCATTACCCTTCTCAGAACGTCCTTTCTTCCCAGGTATTAAGTCAACACGCTCTCCAATATCAGCTCTCATTTCAGGTTCAAAGCTCTGCTTAATTTTCTTGGCTACATCTGTTCTTAGTTGAGTCACCCTAGTATCCGAGTGAATCGTACAATTTAGCCGCTCTTTCTGGTTTAACAAGTTCATGAATTCTCCCGTACTCTTTCCCTCGTTTTCCTTGTTATAGAGCACCTCAAAGCAGTCTTTCTTAATCTTGGAATGGCTTTGAGGATAAAGCAGTTTGCTCATTTCCTCCATGAACAACTGCTCATCATTGCGTTCTTGCTCTCTCAACTCGCTCATCTCAACCTCCTGGCTATATATTAGTACTTTTTTATCTTACCTGAATTACAGTATTTTTTTCAATGATTTTTCCAAAGAAATTATTTATATTTATTTGTGCTTGTTTATATTTATTTGTTTTTAATTGTTTTTAATTAAGTTTATTTATGTCTACTTCCATTCATCTTTTCTAAAAAATCAATTATTTTCTATTAATAAAATTAATTTATAGCTTGCTATTCTAAAAATAGAAAAACTGATCAAGTCAGGAAAGCGATCGCTCAGTTTTTGGTGATCGGCCCTTGACAGATTATATGTCTTAAGACTCAGAAATTTACCACTTTTGATCCACAAGGAGGATAATTATGACACATAAAAACAATTTAACCGTCCTCATAAAAGCTGGCACCACCTTCCATGTGAAGGATGGCAATTTGCTACTTAGCCAGATCGTGGGACTCGTTCAGTCAGTGGTTTTCTTGCGTAGTCAAAATTTCCGAGTAGGTTTAGTAACATCTGGGGCAGTAGGCCTCGGTTGCTCCCACCTTTGCATTCCCAATCGTCCAACTGATAATACTGTTAAGCAAGCGATCGCATCTGTTGGACAACAAAGGTTGATGGAAGTTTACCGTACCCTTTTCTCTTTTCTTGGTCACTCCATCGCGCCAATCTTGCTTACTGCCGATGAATTCAGTTCAAGCTCTCGCTATAGTCTTAAGAAAAGCTTCTCACATCTTTTCGACTTAAAACAAATTCCCATTTTCAACGAACATGATTTCATCTGCATGGGTTCTAAAAAAGCTATAGGAAATAATGATGAACTGGCTGCTTATCTAGCACTCCTGCTAAATGCTCATTATCTCGTCATTTTAACTGATGTTCAAGGTTTATATACTAGCGATCCACGCCGCAACTCAACGGCCAAGTTTATCCCACAAGTTGATGCTGATGAGTTGGAAAAGCTAATCACTTTAGGCATAGGAGGAGCTTCCGGTTCTGCTTGGGGAACTGGTGGTATGGAGACAAAACTCAAAGCAGCTAAATTAGCTATCCAAGGCGGTACTACAGTCGCGATCGCTTCCTCTGCGGAGCAAATTCCGGAAATTGTTGATGGCAAAGGGATCTGCACCCGCTTTTTACCTAAACCCATTGCCAACATCAGAAACTAACCCATAACTGAAGAAAAACATCTTGGCTCCATTTCTGTGGGTCAAGGCTATTAAAGACTCTCATCGTCAAATCAAAGATTATAACAGGAGTCTTCCCGCCGACAAGATAAACCATTACATAATTTGAAAGATGATACAACAGAATACTTCTGTTCAGCTAGCGCTCCCGCTATTTACTTCAGTCGAGCCAAACCATCAAGGTCAAATTTTGCTAACCAGGCTTGGCGATCGCTCTCACTAAAGTTCAAATCACGGGAAAGAACTTTGACTTGAAAGCGATCGCCTACTAAAACGGCAGTTCCAGTCCTTCCCTGTTGGACAGCAGGATAATCACTAATTTGTTCTGTGCTTTGCTCGAACTTATCCCTAACACTGGGATTGCTAACAGTGTCAGAAATTGTTAGTGTTGCTAAATCTTTGCCACCCTTTTTTAATTTAGCCTGAGCAAACCCTTTTTTCTCTTGGGTATAGACCACCCGATAGCCACTGTCAGCGCGGGGAAAAAACTTATTAAAGCGGCTACCAGGTAAAGCTTCCCGAGCGACTGCCTGACTACCGCGCTGAGTGCTTTGTTGTTGTGTCAGATCAAAACGAGGTTGATCCAAACCCCGGAGGTTAAATTTTGTTAACCAGGTTTTGCGATCGCTCTCACTAAATGACGAATCACGGGAGATAACTTTCACCTGAAAGCGATCGCCTACCAAAATGGCAGTCCCAGTCCTTCCCTGTTGGACAGCAGGATAACCATCAACTTGTTCTGTGCTTTGCTCGAACTTCTTCCTAGCACTGGGATTGCTAACAGTGTCAGAAATCGTCAGTGTTGCTACATCTTTGCCACTCTTTTTTAGCTTAGCCTGAGCAAACCCTTTTTTCTCTTGAGTATAGACCACCCGATAACCATTGCCACTGGCTGGAAAAAACTGATTAAAGGTGCTGCCAGGCAAAGGTTCCCCAGGAGTACTCGCAGGAGTAGTCGGACGAATACTCGGAGTTGGACGAATATCCTCAGGACTACTCGGAGGACTACTCAGAGGACTACTCGGGGAACTACTCCGACGACTACCCTGGGTGGCAGTACCACAGGCAGTTACTACCAGCAAGGTAGATAGGACAAAAGGAGCCAATATTTTGTTTAAACGGGGCATAATCATAACTATTCTTCTGAGGGTTTAGTTTCTGCCGCATTTATAGCAATTTACTCAACTAATTTCAACAGAAAACAAGCTGAAACGTCTAGCGATCGCACTCTCATCTGGTGATTGGATTGGATTAATCTTGCCTTGCCTTAATTTGGCACTTACTTGCTGATTACCGCTCCTTCTCCTGAGTCAACAGCTTCAAAATCTTGACAATCTCTTCTTGTCTCTGTGATAGCTCTTCTTGTCTGCGCGATAGCTCTTCTTGTCTGCGCGATAGTTCATTTTGTTGCTGATCGAAGTTGCCCATCATTCGATACATTTCTCTTTTTGTCTCGGCTTCTGATTTGGCTAAATCAGCCATCAATTGGTACATTTGGGCGCGATCGCGTGTTAATTCGGTCAAATTGGCTGTCAAGGATTCAATAGCACGGGCGTTAGAAGCAACAAGTTGTTTCAGCTCTTCGTCACTCATCAGGTATACTTGCAGGACTCGTTTCCTTCTCTATGTTAACAATAAAACAATCAGGTTATAGAATAGGATTGTCCAAAATAAATAATAAAAGGAGAACAAATGGCAACGACCATAGATGCCAGCAATCTAGTTCTGAGAGATGTTCATCGTCTTTTAAACCTAGAACTACAGTTAAATAATTCATTCACATCATTACTATCATTAGAACCTTTGGCAGAGATTGAAGAGCAAAGATTAGAGGAAATACGCAGCAACTTTGCCAACTACTACTATGATGGAACTATTCTAGAAGGTGAAGTGAAATTTTTGCTTCTTTCTCCCTTGATGTGGCTAGCAGGTTTCTATCATCCTAACATAAGGATAACTTTAGAAGAAGGAATTGCTGAAATTTACGTTGAAGATGAAGATAGAAAAATCAAAGGAAGAATGGATATCTTGGCGGCGAGGAGAGATGAGCAAAAAAATAGGATCACTTCTTTGTGGATTCTCTTAATTGAATCTAAAAGAATTCGTTTTGATACTTCAGTAGGTTTACCCCAGTTGCTCACCTATGCCTATACAAGCTTAGAACAGCAAGAATCTGTTTGGGGACTGACTAGCAACGGCAAAAATTCCCAATTTGTCTATATCCAGCAAGGAAATCCCCCAACTTATCAACTATTCCCAGAACTAAGTCTGATGTATCCTGAGCAGTCAATTCAGTTGTTACAAGTAATGAAAGCCATCTGCAAGCCACATATTAGTTAACGAAGTGGTAACTGTTCAGGGGAGTTAAGAGCAACGCTGCTAGGTTCGATGCTAGAAACTAACGTCGGTGTCAATAGGGTTAAAACTCGCTTGGAGAATTGGAAATGACACAACAAGTACCAAATGAGAAGGAATTACTAGAAATTCTGGAACTCGCCAGAGTTGCTGAAGAGAAAGCTAGACAAATGGCTGAGATGGCAACGGCAATAGCGAAGAAATATGAAGGTTGGTATAAAGCTAAACAAGCTCAAAAACTAGCTGCTGCACAAAATAAAGTCAAATGAGCAGTGTGAAGAAAGGCGATCGCCTTTGGGTAATATCATGTTCGATAAATTAGTTATAAAAAAGTAGGTTGGGTTGAACGAGAGTGAAACCCAACATAAGTGATTATCCGAACTTGATATAATACCCTGGTTGACTGACAAAACTATTCAAAAGTATAGACATATCTATCTAGATTATGAGAGGATAGAAATCACAGTTTTACGGTAGATGGTCTAGAGTATCGGTCAAGAAATAAGGGTTGACAAAAAAGAGGTGATATGTAATCACATCCTCGCCAAATGTTGGCAAGCAAAATCCGTGATAATCCGCGTCATCCGCGTCATCCGCGTTCTATCCGCCCATACACTTAACCAACCCTTAAACCCAAATCCTA
>JBFRWF010000483.1:0-51357 GCA_051439465.1 Xenococcaceae cyanobacterium
GGGGTTCGGTGGAATAAATTCGGGGCGATTGCTAAAAAGAGAGTCGGAGCGCCGAAAATAGACCAAAAATTAGAAAGCTAGAAGCCTCTCTAGGAAACAGTTTCAGTCGTTGTGGGTAAAGGATAGCCCCTCAAAAGAGTGATCGCTATCTGAGCAGTATGCTATTGGTAGGGTGACAGCTAAGATTATTCAACCTATACCGTGAGTGGGACCAGTAATTGAACAATAACAACATGACTGTTCGTGCTTTGTGGAGAGCCGCTAAAGTTGAGAGCGCTCAACCTCCTTACGATACTATCCATCTGAAAATCTTCTATCGGGCACAGATGTCGGGAAGTGACCGAGAACGGGAGCTCGGAATTGTCCCAGCTGACCCACAACAGGCTCCTTTTCCGGTGGTGATTTTCTTTAATGGCGTTAACTGTGGTCCGGAACTGTACCAATGGCTAGCAGTTAAGCTGGTTGAACGGGGGCATGTAGTGGTCACCTTTAGCTGGGTTGCAGAACCTTGGCCAGGGCTGGTTGCCCTCACCCCTGGCATTGAACTAGCAATGTTGACACCTGCTAGCTACGGTACTGGTCCTACTGCTTCAGCTTTACCAGCATTGCTAGCAGAGTTGGAACGCTTGCACTCAGAAGGCATCCTGGCTGGGATGCTTGACCTGCAACGGGTGGTTCTAGGCGGTCACTCCGCCGGTGGCAGGGGAGCAATAGAAAGTGCTGACCGCCGCTTTTTTCCCCAAGTGGCAGGAGCTTTTGCCTACGGGGCGCACACCGCTGCTGGGAAGATGATGGGATATGAATCAACTACTATCTTGCCCTTACCTGACTCTCTACCCCTGCTGTTGATGGGAGGAACCCGTGATGGGGTGATAGCTAATAGCAGCGAGCGCTATGGTCTTACTTGGTCGGAGACTACAACTCCCATCTGGCGTACCTTCTCGGAAGGAATTACAGGAGGACGAGATGACAGTTATCTGGTGCTTTTGTCGGGAGCCAATCACTTTTCCATGACTTATCCCTTCGACTCGACTACAGGTAGACCCTTTCTGGACTTTCCAGCCACCCAACCCCAAGACAAAATTCGTTCTCTGATGGCTGAAATAATTGGTCTGTTTATTGATGCTCATGTGAGCCACCAACCAGAGGCATCCCAAGCCCTTGACCAACTGCTAGATGCTGCCAACCCTCTAATTAAATCCTGTGAACGTAAGTAATTAATCACAACAAGATCTGGTTCAAAAGTTAGTCGTAAGTGTAGCGGCCAGCAACTGGTTCTAACGGATTTTGTGGGTGGGAGGAATTTCCTCTGCCATTGGGGTTGAGTGACAAAATGACTCTTCTGAGATAAAGTGGTCAAGCACTCAGCCAATCTAATGCCCACCCTACAAAACTACAAAACTACAGTCTGGTGGGCATTGCCGATTTTGACTTTTTGGGCAAATCTTCCAACTGGCACCGCAATGCCCACCCTACAAAACTACTGGCTAAAGGAGCGATCGCCTTCTCTTCTCTGGGGAGCGATCGCCTTTCTCTGGATACACGGACATCCCCTTGATATGAGGCTCGATGCCGAAATAATTTACAATCCATATTAGACTTATTATTCCAGCGCTATGAGTGACACTGTTCTCGACGTCCGTAACCTGCAAGTTCAATTTTTGACTGATGCCAAGCCAGTGTTAGCAGTTGACAGCATTGATTTTCAGCTCGAACGAGGACAAACCCTGGGAATTGTGGGAGAGTCGGGTTCAGGCAAATCAGTCACTTCTCTGGCAATTATGGGTTTAGTTCCCAGTCCCGGTAAGATTACAGGGGGTGAAATCTGGTTTCGTCCGGCGGAGGATGGAGAACCAGTCAATCTTCTGGAACTGAGTGAAGAGCAAAGGCGGCATTACCGAGGCGGTGCAGTTTCGATGATTTTTCAGGAACCAATGAGTTCCCTCAATCCCGTCTACAATATCGGCTTTCAACTCACAGAAGCAATTCTGCTGCATCAGAATGTTTCTGATGCACAAGCAAGGCGTCAGGCGATCGCTAGCCTTCAGGAAGTAAAGCTTCTTCCCAGTGACGATCAGTTACGAGAACAATACTTAGAAGAAACCAAAGCAGACGGAAAAAGTCAGGCAGCGCCCAGTGAGCGGCAGATTAGTCAATATATCAATCAACAAAAGCGGGGGATGCTCAAGCGCTATCCCCACGAACTTTCTGGCGGTCAACTGCAACGGGTGATGATTGCCATGGCAATTTCCTGTAACCCGACGATATTGATTGCTGACGAACCGACGACGGCTCTGGATGTGACAGTGCAAGCGACAATTCTCAATTTGTTGCGGGAATTATGCCGTGTCCGCGGTATGTCCCTCATTTTTATTACCCACGATCTTGGGGTGATTGCCGAGCTTGTGGATACTGTAGCAGTGATGTACCAGGGAAAAATTGTTGAGTATGGGAAGATTCGGGATATTTTCTTCAATCCCCAACATCCCTACACCAAAGGTTTGTTAGCTTGTCGTCCCCGTCTGGATCAACAGTTGAAATATTTACCCACCATTTCTGATTTTATGGAAGTAGAGACAGATGCCAGGGGAGAGGTGGTAATTCGAGAAAAAACAGAAACGTCTCAAGCTCAGAAACAAGAAACAGTCGATTCGGCTCAGCAAGAAAAAAGATTATCAGAACTATTATCCGACCAGCCCTTAATCTCAGTGAAACAACTACAGGTTGGCTTCCCCACCCGGGGGATGTTTGGTCGGACAAAACGTTACTTCATGGCGGTTAAAAACGTCTCTTTTGATGTTTATCCGGGGGAAACCCTGGGATTAGTGGGAGAGTCTGGCTGTGGTAAATCCACTCTGGCTCGCACCTTGCTGCGTTTGATTCCGCCATTGCAGGGTGAGATTTTGTTTCGGGGGGAAAATATCGCCAATTGGAAGATGGGTGAGAAACGGCTGCGTTTGTTGCGGCGAGAGATGCAAATTGTTTTCCAGAACCCCTATAACTCTCTTAACCCCCGTCTGACTGTTGGTAAGGCAATCATGGAACCAATGATCATTCATAATACCGGTGGCAATCAGCGTCAGCGACGAGAGAGAGTGGCATATCTGTTGGAGCGTGTGGGTTTAAATCCTGAGTGGATTAATCGTTATCCCCACGAATTTTCTGGGGGACAGCGCCAGCGGGTGTGTATTGCAAGGGCATTAGCACTTAAGCCTCACTTCATCATTTGCGATGAATCGGTGTCGGCGCTGGATGTTTCGGTACAGGCGCAGGTGCTGAATTTGTTGAAGGAATTACAGGATGAGTTTGGCTTAACTTACATTTTTATTTCCCATGATTTGAGTGTGGTCAAATTTATGAGCGATCGCATCATTGTCATGAACCGGGGCAAAATTGAAGAAATTAGTCCAGCAGAGCAGATTTACCGCGCACCGCAAAAGGAATATACTCGCCAATTAATCTCCTCAATTCCCACTGGTGGACTAGAGGATAAGCCAGATTTGCCAGTCCAAGACGATTCATCGGAGGTTTCCTTTAGTTCCTGATCCTTGTTCAGTGAATTAATCTCAAGCCTTCCACGAAAGCGATCGCCGACACAGATGTGGAACTGAGTTTGACAATATTATAATTAAAAGTGACAATTCCGCCTTTTGAAGCCGATGGCGCACTGCCTCCAGGAATTCACTGTTGTAGCTGGTCAGAGTTTGTGGATAGGTTTGGGATAAATCTGCGCCGCCAGCGCCTTATCAATGGGCTACAACTAGCGATGGAAGAGTTAAAAACAGCAGGATGCCAAATCATCTATATTGATGGTAGCTTTGTTACAAATAAGCCGCGCCCCAATGATTTTGATGCTTGCTGGGATGAGGATGGGGTTGATAGAGATTATCTGCGTACTTATGCCCCAAGCTTATATAATTTTGCCCAGCGGCGTGCAGAGCAAAAAGAAAGATATGGTGGAGACTTATTTCCTTCTAATTATTCAGCGGATGAATATGGGACACAGTTTATCGACTACTTTCAGTTTGATACACAAACTAACATAAGAAAAGGAATTATCGCAATAGACTTATCACTGTGGGAGCCGAAAAGATGATAATTAAAAATGAAGTACAATATCATAATACAGAGAAATGGGCGCAGAGATTTGAGCAAAAGGTAGCGCAGTTAGAGCAAGATGAGAAGTTGAAGGCGGAAAATCACCAAAGATGGAAAATATATAGAGATTCATATCAAAGTGAGGTTGACGATCTAAGGGGACAAATGGCAGAGTATGAAAGGGTTAGAGAGAGCGATCGCCCTGATGCTGTGGAGTTTAAAGTTACCTCACTGGATGACTTGGCTAAGATTCTCATTCATGCTCGGATAGCTGCTAAACTCAGTCAAAAGGAATTGGCAGAAAGGCTGGGAATAGCAGAGGAAAGAGTTAAGGAGTATGAAGCTCAGGAATATCAAACAGCCAGTTGGTTTGAAGTGATGGAAGTCTGCGAGAGTTTAGGGCTACAAATGCAGCAGACAAGCATGAAAATAGACTGGGAGGCTTATAATCAAATGACGTCGGCGATAAATTACTGCAATTCTGTTAAGAAAGCACATTGACAAGCAGTTAACAGTTAGCAGTTATTCAGTTTTCTAAATCTAATTTAAATGAATAACAGGGAGCTATAAATAAATAAGGAGGTGATTACCAGTGGCTCGGAAAACTACTCCATCTTTCGTAACTGAAATACCTCTTGTCGTAGATAGTAAACAAGAAAAAGAACTACTTGCCCGCTTTCAGGCAGGTAGGCAGTTATATAACGCTTGCTTAAATGAAGCAATGGCCCGAATAGAGTTAGTTCGTAATTCCGATGCCTATCAACAAGCCAAAAAATTACCGAAATTCATTACTAACAAAAAAGGTGAGCAAATCCAGAATAAGGCTAGAAACCAGGCTTTCAAGGTAGCACGAGAGGCGTACAGATATGGAGAATACGATTTACATTCCTATGCAATCTTGGTTAGCAAGCGTTCAAAATGGATAGCTGAAAAGTTAGATTCTAACACTGTGGAAAAAATAGCTACTCGTGCATTCCAAACCAGTGAGAAAGTTTTATTTGGTCAAGCTAAGAAAGTTCGCTATAAGGTTACAAGCAGATTCAAGTCTTTAGAAGGTAAAACCAATAAGCAAGGCATCCGGTGGAAAAATAATCAGCTTGTATGGGGTAAGCTCAAGCTAAACCCAATACTTGATGCGGGCAATCCAATTCAACAGAATGGGTTAAATAGTTCAGTTAAATATGCTCGTATTCTTTGGCGGGAACTCAACGGTAAGCGACGCTGGTTTGTTCAGCTAATCAATGAAGGATTACCTTATCAAAAGTTACAGAACTATGTAGCTGACGGAACAATTGGCTTAGACATTAATATTTCTAACATTGCTTTTGTTGGAGATGATTACGCGGGATTACTACCTTTTGCTGAGGGAGTTACTAGTTATCAGAAAGAAATAGGAGCTTTGCAGCGTAAGATGGAACGCTCCCGTAGAACTAATAATCCCAATAACTACCATCCTGACTTTGAAGCAAAAAAAGGACGTAAAACTCTTACCAAGAAAGGGAAGTCTAAAAAGGGTAAACGAGATTGGAATAATTATAATCGTTATTACCAGGTAGCTAGAAAAAAGCGGGAAATTGAACGGAAGAAAGCTGCTTATGCCAAATCTCAGAATCGGAGACTTGTTAATGAAATCTTACGACATGGCAAACATATAAGGACAGAAAACGTATCTATCAAGGGATGGCAGAAACGTTATGGAAAAGCTATAGGGGCTAAATCCCCTGGTTTTGTTCAATCTGAATTGAAGCGCAAGGCTGAAAGTGCTGGCGGTTCATTCGTCAAGTTTTCTACTCAAAAGACAGCGCTATCTCAAACTCATTTGAATGGTGAGCGTATCAAGAAAAAACTCTCATACAGAGTACATTATGACCAAACAGGTGTAGTAATGCAACGGGATTTGTTTAGCGCATTTTTGAGTAGATACGTTGATGAGAATATGCTCTCATTGCAGGATGCTTCAAACGAGTATCCGAGGTTGGAACCAATTTTGCTAGAGGCATGGGAGCGTTATAAACAATCCGCGAATCAAGTAGGCGAAGCTGAACGTAGGTGGCTCATCTCCCCTTAGAGCGGATCTCTAGCTACCTCGAAGGATCTAGCCAGATAAGACAGAAGGTCTAAAAGCTAGATTAAGGTTCGGGGAATCCCCGTCACAGAGAGTGCGGGGAGGTTCAAGCCTAGCGATCGTCCCTTCTCTAGAGTATCGGTCAAGAAATAAAGGTTGACAAAAAAGAGGTGATATGTAATCACATCCTCGCCAAGGGTTGGCGAGCAAAATCAGTGATAATCCGCGTCATCCGCGTCATCCGCGCTCTATCCGCCCATACACTTAACCAACCCTTAAACCCAAATCCTATATCCTTGTCCTAATACTTATTACTGAATGCAAGTTGGGATCAAAAGCGATAATTGCGATCGCTTACCCAAAGACTAACAGCCGCTGCCTTACCCTGACTATCTACCTTAACTTCCACCACAAATGGTCTTTCTTGCCCTGACCATCCCAGAGTTTGGCTAATATGAGCATTAATATCATTGCGCTGGTCTTCTGGCATATAATAGGTTTCCAGTCCGTAGTCAATCCAGGTGTAATTAGACTTCTTCCCTTGCAGAGCTACCTGATTAGGAGACAAATCTAACGGGCGATCGCGGCTTACTGCTACAGGTTTCCAAGCCTGGGGGGGTTCCCCTTCAGATGTCGATGAAGTTGGTGCTTCCAGAATTACATAGAATCTAGTTCCAGCTGGAAGACTCTTGCCCTTTTCCCCCCTCACTTGCTTTACTAGAGTGTCCCAGCCAGGAAGATTCTTGAGGTTATAAACTCTGGAAATGTCGTATCTCAGGGTTTGTGAATAGCCCCGCAACAAGTCATAGGGATCTACTGGTATAGTCTGAAGAATTACCGTCCTACCTGAAAAATGAGTATAAATGGCTTGGGCTGGCACAGCAAGAATTAGTGCTGCTTGGAATATCAGGGGAACCAAAAATCGCCAAACTGGTGTGGGATTAGGAAAGTTAGAGTTAGCAGTCATATTATTCCACCTTGAAAGTTTAAGGATTAGGTTTGAAGGTTCGGACATAGCGCTCAAACCAAAGTCCAGCAGCGATCACACCGACACCGCAGAGGAACAAAACAATCGCTTTGAAGAGTAATCCGGTGTCATATTCCACCATCCGGGAGAAAAGTTGCAGCACCATCAAAACAATGCCAGTCCAAAAGCCACATCGTTTCCCAGTTGCCAGCGCCTCGCGCACCAAACCAACAGCCAGCAGGAACAACAGCACATTAAAAATAAAAGTAGCGATCGCCTCTAGATCACCAACACTCACTTGCCACCAAACCACAAAAGCAGTAATGGCAATCATCGCGCCAACCACGGTGCTGTGTAGATCAATTTGCCACAGGAAAGGACTACCAGCTCGGTATCCCAGTCGCCACCAAGCCCAAAGCGTCAAGCCGCCGAAAACTAAAACATCTGGCAATGTTAACAACTCGCGCCAGGAAATATCTACCACTGTCTGGTATGGGGAATATTCCCAGAAAAAGTGGAAAGAAAACTGATAAAACAGAATACTGAGGAAGAAGACAGCTAGATTCCGAGCAATTGGGTCAAATGAGGTGGTATCAGAGGGACGATGAATCCAGAGGGAGTCACTATAAGCCCACAACAGCGCAGGGGGAAGACAGCAGGCGATCGCGACAATCACCCCTCCTGTTGCAGGAGAAAAGCCGTAAAAATATTCCAGCTGCCTGAGCAGATTCACTTCTAGGGAAGAAATGACTAAGACTGTACCCAAGCCAAATAGCCAGCGAGAGCGACACCAGTAAGCCAGTGGCACAAACAACAAGCTTGCCAGCAGTGGCATATGTTGTAAAGATAGCTGAAAGCCAGAAAACTCCCCAGGACTCAATAAATCTGGAATTCCCCAACTATAACCAATTCCCGTCAAAATGACTGCTAAAATTGCCAACAAAGTCAACCGGAGGCTATAAGCCATTGCCAGCACCCCCAGCGCCCAAACCAGGTACAGTTGATAAACTGGTCCACTTTGGTGAAACATCTGAGACATCAGCGCCAGATTCGCCCCCAAGATCAACGCCCCCAGCAGCAGTAATCCCATACCCAGACGAAATTGCCAACCTTCAACTGGACGCCGCCAGAGATAAAACCCCGCTGCATTCACCCCAGCAAATAAACTCATCAGCAGCACTACTTTTAGCTCTCTTGACCAAACTTGCCAGTTAGCTGCCACAAAAGTAATAACGGCCAAACCTAAAAGGACACTGCCCAGCCCTAGTAAAATGAGGACAAAACGGTTACGGGCAGCCGTATCCAAGGCACTGAATTGATAGCGATGAGCTAATTGTTCGTATAATTCGGCATCAATCAGCCCTTCAGCTTGCCATTTATCGACTTCTTTACGGAGCTGGTGGCGGAACTTTTCTGAAACCATAACTCCCTGTGGAGGTGCGTATCAAGATTTATCTTCTCAGCGTGACGCTCCCACACTTCACGCTTCGGTAAGTGTGGGCTTCTGGCACCTGGATAGGATAACCAGAACTTCCTACTCCTTCGGAGAACGCTTCGCGAACGAGGTACTATTAGTAGTTGAAAAGGTAACCACAATTTTCCCTCAGGGCGCGTTTTATAGTGGGGAACACGCCCAGCCCCACTCGCTGTTTGAGATGGTACGCGCTCAAAATCTAGTAATTCTCCAGAATGAAAAACCTTGATTAAATCTAATTTCTTCTTCGGTAAAAGCTTTTTCTGTGAGAAGTATCCAGGATTATCTCTTAGCGAATAAGGTGTCAGACTACAAGAAAACAAACAAGAAGGTGCTTCTGAAGATTTGGTAGGTTGTTTGCGCTTTTTCTGTTTTCCTTCCTGCTTATCTTTTTCGATAGCTTTGTCCCGTTTAATATTCTCTAGATAATCACTTTGCCAAATGCCAACAGGGAGTATTTCATTACGGGAATTTTCCCACCACTGAAAGCGATCGCCTAGCTGCCAGTTATACCAATACTGAGCTACCCGCCGCCAGTAGTTAAGCTCTAACTTCTGGCTATTGTCTGGGTATGCTCGGTACTGGTAGTTGAGGATCATTCTTATTTTTATCTCACCTTTCTAGATATCTGTGCCAAGTGGTAAGATTATTTTACAACGTTTTTTGAAAAGTGACAATAGACATTAGTTTTCAAAATCACCGGGGGGAGATTTTACTAAGCGTCCGTCCTTATTTTTATAAAAGTTAATGATGGGCGCTTAGCCAAATCTTCCCGGATGATTTTGACGCACATTCATCTCACGCTCCCCTAGTCTGACGACGCTGCTAGACTAGGCTAGACTTCGTCCCAGAATCACGCAGCGCGCCCCAGAATCACGCAGCGCGTCGCTCTAGGCTACGCCGCTCTTCGAGTACGAGTACGCAGTACGGGTGAGACGTGAGGCTTCTGCGCTTTTCAGCTATAGCGCTACGCGCTATGGTTAGGACACTGTTGAAGGCTGAAGTCCATGTGCAGTAAACTGTTGCCTGTTGCCTGTTGCCTGTTGCCTTGCGCGTAGCGCTATAATACCAAATCCGCTTTGATAACCCCCTTTTCAATATTTGGTTGGCATTTTCTCCCCCTGCTCCCCCTGCTTTTTCAAAAAGGAGGTATTGAACCCGGATTTGGTACAATTTTTGACCAGGGAATTCTGAACCGCCAACGGAGCGCAGCAGAGTGCGCTGAATTCTGAATTCTGAAAAATCCTTTCTTCGCTAACGATTTGAAGATTTCCGTCGTTCCTTGATTCGTTGCCTCAGTTCCCTACCCTTTTGCTTTATATTTTGAAATTCTTCTGATTCGGTGATCTCAGCCACCTTACGGGCGCGCTTGACCTCATCAATTTCAATCCGGAGTTCCATCACCTGCTTTTTCAACTGGAGCTCACGGATTCTGGCCTCCTCCATCTGTTTTTCATGGAACAGGGCATTTTTAATAGCAGGTGCAGCTTGCATTGCGATCGCCGTCAGCAGTTTTAGATCTGCTGCGGTATAATTCACGGGTTCTTCACTGCTAATTGTGATTATGCCAATCACCTGCTCTTGGTCTTTGAGTGGAGCACATAGCAGAGAACGAACTGGGTGAGTGCCAGGGCGAGATCTGGGATCTGCTAAGACATCATTGACAATTTCTGCTTTGCCTGTGGAGGCAACCCAACTGGTAATTCCCTCATCCACAGCTATCTGGGAGCCAGAAGCTTGCTTCTGCTCAGACGCCATAACCAATTCCAGGTGTCCAGTCTGCTCGTTGTGTAACATCAAAGACGCATCGGTTCCCCGGATCAGGCGCTTGGCTTCCTCAAGGGCTAGTTTTGCCATTTCTGGTAGTTGGCGGCAGGCCGTTAGTTTTTGGGCAATGTTGTAGAGCAGATTGATTTCACGATATTTATCTAAAATCTCATTGGCTAGGGTCTTTTTCTCTAAAGCCTGATTGAGCAAATTAACCAGGAGGGTAACCACAGGCTTTGCCTGTTCCCCACCCGTAACCCAGCCAATCATCTCTCCTTCTAACTCAACAGGATATCGGCCCTGAGCAGCCTGACTATCATCCCCCATCAGGAGTTGACCATTAACATCTTGAATGCCAATGGGTGTGCCAACCGCACTGAAAATGCTGCTGAGTAAGGGTGATAGGTCTTTTTTGATCAGTCTTTTAAGTTTAATTTGAACCATTCATCTCACAGATCGGGGGAAACATCCCACCTAGGTTCCTGACGTTCCCAGTTCATATAAGCTTTGCATGCAGCAAAGCCTGCTCGTAGATATATTGCCAGAGCATCCCCGGAGGGTAGTGGCTTCCCAAAGGATAGAGTTCGGAAGATCTGCCTTTGACATCCTCTGTGTCTGCGATCCGGTTCTGGAACTCATGAGCCTCAGTTCTTTTCGGACTAATGCCAAACTGACAATAATAGCCATCAGCCCGACGGACTACTCTCACTCGCTTAATTTGGTCGAGTTGATAGTAGTGATTGAATTGAGCTTTTTAACCCACAGAAAGTCAGGATTATCAGCTAAAATCTTACAATATTTATAGCTGCCATGATTTATCCTAGCACAGTGATAGTCATTTGTGAAATTTTGAGGGCACTTGCCCAGACAATTCACCCGTCTTTCATCCTTGCTCCTACCTACTCGGTTCGTGGGAAGCTCCGTTGAGCTAATCATTACCCATAAGTCCTAAAACCCTTGTGGAGACCTATCCTTTACCCACAACGACTGAAACTGTTTCCTAGAGAGGCTTCTAGCCTCCGAATTTTAGGTCTATTTTCGGCGCTCCCCCTCTCTTTTTAGCGATCGCCCCGAATTTATTCCACCGAACCCCTATCTTTGGGTAAATTTACTCTACATCACCCTCTCTCCCCGTCTCCTCGTCTCTCCGTCTCCACAAGGATTTCAAGACTTATGGGTAAGGGATAGATCTCAAGAAATTGAGCAACTTAAATAAGAAATTTAATCTCTGCATCAAGAAAAATCTGTATTAAAAACAAAAATAACCCTCAATAAAGATGAATTAAGTTCTTTAGCGGGGAAAGTTTATATGACCAAAACAATCAAGTAAAATCTAGCTGAGGAAAATCTGATATTAATCACAGGCTAAGGGTTACGGCGAACTGGACTAAATAAGTTTAATCTTTTCGAGGTTGTGTTTTGTTTGATTACTTCATGATTACTTCATGATTACTTCATGATTACTTTCGCCAACAGTATCTTCGGATATTCAAGTCAAGGAAAAAACCTTCAATACCTCTCCCCTGCTCCTCTACTATCTTCATCATGCAATTTAAATGAAGAACAGTTCTAGACTTCCTCCTTGCTAAAGCAGCTCAAGCCGGACGAAGAACTCCGCGAGGCTGGCTCAAGAAAAAGTTATAATTAGGCAAATTGGCTGATGTAATTATTCTAATTTTTCAGTAAGATAGAATAGATAAATAAAGGTCATTGAATCCAGCGATCATGCAAGATTTTTTAGAATACATGAGGACTCTAGAGGTCTGGCAGGAGGAAAACAGTCAACCCAAGCCCCAATTTTCTGCTACCTTGTTCCTGGCTCATGTCGATTGTTTGCAATCTCCGCTGGAAATTTCTAACTACGCCAGAGAACATGCCATACTCCAGCATTCTTGGTTGGTTGGGTTTCAAAATGCTCGGTATAGCCGCAACCATTTAAAGATTTGGTTGCGGCAGCGCTACCTGATTAGCTGGTGCTTTCCCAATTGGTTGATGGCGATCGCAGCCAAGCTTCCTACCCCTGGAACCCGTATCCCTTTATTGATTAATCTTTACGAAGAACATGGTCTGGTTCCAGACAAGGGTCACAGCAAACCCCATCCCGAAATGTGGCAGCAGTTGTTTGAAGAGTTACAAGCTGTGGAAACCGGAACCCCCCTGCCTCTACCCGCATCGGCAGCAGAATTGCTGCCAGGAACCCAAAGTTACCTCCAGCTTTATACGACAGCCTGCTTCGAGTACCCTACCCCTTTTGGTTTAGGGGTACTTGCCTTTACAGAATCCATTTTGCCCTACGAAAACAAGCTAATCTTAGCAGGTCTAAGGAGATTGGGCATTTCCTCCGCAGGACAAGAATTCTTTGCCGTTCACTGTGAGTGTGATAAAGCACACGCTGAGGAAATTATCAAGGTGATCGATCAAATCGCAGATAGTCCTCAAAGGCTTTGGGAAGTTTGGCAGGGGGTGGAAATAGCAGTACGGGCTCGCAAAGCCTTTTATGATAGTTTGTGCAGTGTTGAATGTGATACAAGTAAGCAAAAGGATGTTGTTCATTAAACCAAGCTAGAATCAAGTTTAGGAGAGAGCAGGTTAGTGGATAACTTGGGGATCCAAAAAATCATTCCGCTCGCACTATTTGTGGCCATTGGTTATATCCTGAAAGGGAAATTTGAGCAGTCTGCTGCCGTGGGGGCAATTAAGACGTTCATTGTCAATGTGGCACTCCCGACAGCTTTGGTTCTATCCATCATCAAGATTGATACGCGACTCGGGGTGCTGTCTTTACCTATCTTTGGGCTCTCGATTAATTTCTATTTACTAGGGGTTGCATTTGTCCTGGCTCGTTTTGTGGTTCCCAGATCAGAAAAAGCCAAAGCCCGTTCGCTCATTTTGATGTTTGCGTCTTTGGCACCTGGCTTAACGGTTTATCCCTTTACTCAGGAATTTTTGGGTCAGAAAGGTCTTGCTTGGGCGGCGTTGGTAGATGTGGGCAATAAACTCTTTGTGCTGATTGGTCTTTATGTCCTGGCCCTGTATTGGCAGCAACGGGCTGCTGGTAAAGCCCAAATCAATTCCACCCAGTTCAAAACCATTGGACTGACGCTGCTGCGAGAACCAGCCAATTTAGCGGTGATTCTGGGTTTACTGATAGTGGGTTTGAATATGGGGCTCGCCGACATCCCTGGACCAATTTTGGAGGTACTACAAAGGTTGGCCGCTTGCGCTACCCCCCTCATTCTTTTCTTTGTCGGGATTTCTCTGGAACCGAAGGCATCACAATTCCAAGAGATTTTGTCGGTTTTACTCCTGCGCTCAGCAGCAGGATTCTGGTTTAGTGCGGGGGCGATCGCCCTATTAAACCCCGATCCTTTTGAAGCAATCCTTTTTACGGTCTTGCCCCAAAGCGGATGCAGTCTGTGGCCCTTGCTGTACGCTTCTCAAATGAATACCCAAGAGATGCTCAAACAGGGAGAGAAAACGCGACGGCGTTACCTGACATTTGATACGGAATTTGCTTTGGGGTTGCTGACGACTTCCATCCCCCTCTCTATCTGTATCAATTTAACCATTTTCTCCAGTGGCTCGTTTTTTAATTCGCCCCTCAACCTGGGGTTAGTGGGCAGTATCCTCCTAGCAGGGTCCGGTCTGGTAAAATTTGGACAACCTCTAGGACCGCGTGCCAGCAATTATTGGTCAAAACTGCTGAAAGCTACAATGGGGAATCATATCAAGTCAGGTTAAATACTCATAATTAGAACTGATGGGAAGATAGGGGGAGGTTTTTATTACAGGCATCATTAACTTGATAGTCAATGAGCCCGCCCTACTGCATTGAGGAAGGGAACTCTTAGCAGAATATGTTAAAAGCTTATGGCTAACTGGGAGGAGCAGAATCAATTATGGGACTGGTAGCTTGGGTGCAACGGCAATTAAGGCTTTGGCGAGGTAGCTATCAACAAGGATGGCAGCCCCGACGATCGATTCCAGTGGTGCTAATCGGCGGCACCATTGTGGTGGTAGGGGCAACAGCCTTCATCAGCTACAGGTTTGTTCGCGACCTGATTCTAGACACTCTGAAAGAAAATGCACACGCGCGCGTGCATGGAGCGGGAGACGAAATCGATAAATGGCTCGTCGGCTTAATGGCTCAGATAGAAACCATTGCTGATACTCCCCAAGTCCGGTCTTTGGATTGGGCGATCGCCGAATCTTACCTCCAGTTAGAATTAGATCGCCTCGCCGATTTTCACATGTTTGTCATGGTGAAGGCGGATGGTTCCTACTACACTACCCGCAAGGGATTTGTCAAGGGGAAAAATCTGAGCGATCGCCCCCATTTTCAAAGGGCAATGGCAGGAGACACTTTTGTCGATAATCCCGTGGTCTCCCGCTCGACGGGCATCCGCCAGGTGAATATTGCCGCTCCCATTTGGTCAATTCCTCCCATCAATCCCAATCGAACCGATCAAGAAGAACGCTTTAACATCCGTACCCGGAGCCTCCAGAACTTGCAGCTGCCTGACGATACTCGGCAAACACCAGAAACCATTGGTGAGTTTGCCGGTCCGGTTGCTGTAGACCGAATCTCGGAAGTTGTCTCTAAAACTGTTTTTGGCAAAGGGAGTTACGCATTTGCCCTCGACTCCAAGGGAGTGCCGATTGCTCATCGCGAGACACGCTTGATTCAAGCTGGCGGGAGTTTCTTGGCATCGCCCGACCCCGCTCTGCGGAAAATTGCCGAAGCGATGGTGAAGCGGCAAGAGCAAGTCGAGTTGGTGACAATAGCGGGTGAGAGGGTTTATGTGACCTATGCTCCCCTGGAACAAGCTGAGTGGTCTCTGGCTTTGGTCATTCCTCAGGCTAACTTAGAAGAACCCCTCAAGCACCTCAATTATCTGGCATGGATTTTGGGCGGTCTCTTGGTGCTGGCCACAGTAATTGCTTTGCGGCAGATCCAGTCCTTTGAGCGCACCCGAGCCAAGGCTGAGCTGGAGGCGCTATTGAATCGCCTCACCACACGGATTCGGGAATCCCTGGATCTGGAAACAACCCTGCAAACCACAGTGGATGAAATTGCTACCCTGTTGCGTTTAGACCGGGTGGAGTTTGGTGAGTACTATAAGGAGCAACGCCACTTGGAACTGCTCTGCGAACGCCGACGACCAGACCTGCCCTCGAATTTAGGATTTTCGAGTGTTGAGCCATTTGGGGATCTAAACAACTACCTCCGCGAAGGTAAGATGGTGCGCTGCGATGATGTTGCCTGTGAACTGAGCCTGCCGCAAACGGTGCAGTCAGTCTATAAGCAATCGGGGATTACCAGCTATCTAGCTTTACCAGTATTAATCCCAGAAGACGAGACGCCTAATTACTTAATCTGTATTCGTCAACGCCCTTGGCGATGGAGTGACCAAGAAGTAGAACTGTTGCAGGCAGTTGCAGACCAGCTGGCGATCGCCATTAACCAGGCCGATTTGTACGCTCAGACACAGAAACAATTTCAGACCGTCAGCGAACAAGCCAAACAGCTGAAAGCCACAACGAATCAGTTACAGGATACCCTTGCCTATGTCACGGCGATTATTAAGAGTCAGGCAGATGGATTGCTAGTAACCGATGCCAACGACAAGATCGCCGAGTTTAATCCAGCTCTAGTCAGCTTATTTGATTTAAAAGCAACCGATTTTGTCGGGCACAACTGTCAGGAAATATTTAACCCAGCGATCACAGACCTCGTGACCTTCACCAGAAGCAACCCGGAAGAAGTCTTTACTGCAGAAGTCACCCTGGCCAAGAATCGGATTGGCAAAGCGGTTGCCACAGCTATCCTCAAAGATTTCCAGACAACCGATACTCAAGATACTCAAGATGTTGAGGATACCCAGGATAACTTTATTGGCTGCGTTATTCTGATCCGGGACATTACCTTTGAAAAAGAAGTGGATCGGATGAAGACAGACTTCATTTCCACCGTCTCCCATGAACTCAGAACTCCCCTAACTTCGGTGATTGGCTTTGCCAAGCTCATTAAGAAGAAACTGGATGAAAAAATATTACCCTTAATAACCACAGACGATAAGAAAGTCAAACGGGCGATGCGACAGGTCTCGGAAAATACCGAGATCATTGTTTCCGAAGGAGAACGGCTGAAAAACTTGATTAATAATGTCCTCGATCTGGCAAAGCTGGAAGCGGGTAAGGTGGATTGGAAAATGCATCTTCTATCTGTTCCGGAAGTGCTCGAACGGGCAATCACCGCTACCACAGCTCTATTTGAACAAAAGGGACTGGAACTCAAGCAGGAGATCGAGCCGGACTTGCCAGAGATTATTGGCGATCGAGACCGATTGATTCAGGTAGTGATTAATCTTATTTCCAATGCAGTCAAATTCACAGATCGAGGTTCAGTTGTCTGTAGAGCTCGGCAGACTTCCGGGGCGATCGCAGTCAGCGTTATCGACAGCGGGATGGGCATTACTGCAGCGGAGCAGCCGAAGGTCTTTGAAAA
Source organism: Xenococcaceae cyanobacterium (assembly GCA_051439465.1). GTDB lineage: Bacteria > Cyanobacteriota > Cyanobacteriia > Cyanobacteriales > JBFRWF01 > JBFRWF01. The sequence continues at coordinate 16,880 of JBFRWF010000483.1, forward strand.
ATTCAAGCAGGTGGGCGATACCATGACCGACAAACCCCAAGGAACAGGTCTAGGACTGCCGATCTGTAAAGAAATTGTGCAATATCACGGCGGGCAGATTTGGGTAGAAAGCGAACTCGGCAAGGGCAGCAATTTCTCCTTTACCTTACCCATTCTGGTAGGATCTGAGGTCGGAGTTAAAACCATAGACGCAGAAACCCTCATCCAGCAGTTGGAATGGCAGACCTCCAAACCTACACCTGCTGCTAACCCAAGTCAGAAAACCATTTTGGTTGTAGATGATGAAGCTCACATTCGAGAACTCCTAAAGCAGGAGCTTGAAGCAGAAGGTTACAGAGTCAGGGAAGCGGAAAACGGTCTGGAGGCCATTGAAAAGGTCAAACAAGAGCATCCTGATTTGGTGACCTTGGATATATCCATGCCCAAGATGAACGGTTTTGATACTGCAGCAGTCTTGAAAAATGACCCTCAGACCATGGATCTGCCCATCATCATAGTGTCCGTTGCGGAAGAGCAAAGTCGGGGTTATGCACTGGGAGTTGATCGGTATTTGACGAAACCCATTGATATTGAAGAACTCCTCAGAGAAATTGCCATTCTGATATCTCAAGAAAGGTCTAGCAAGAAGGTTTTAATCGTAGACGAAAATGTTCCTACAGCTAAGACCATTGCTGAGGCATTACAGACCCGTGGATTCAGTATTGTTGGGGCTCTGGATGGACAGGACTGTATTGACAAGGCAATATCGACCCAACCTGATATGATCGTCGTCAATGCCATTACCTCCAAGCAACATAACTTAGTCAAGACGTTACGATTTGAAAAAAAATTGGAAAACGTATTCTTTCTTTTACTAGCAGATCGGGACTTAAATGGTAGCCATCAAACTTAAAAGGTTAATTGCCAAAAAAGAGGTGTCATCTCTGTTGAATGAGATGATCGAAGCCCTTGGCGTGGCGATGGGGATTCAGGACGCCGAAGGTAAGAGATTAATGGGCAATGATGCCGACAATTCATTGGAGCAATATCCGATAGAACTAGAAGGGGAAGTCATTGGCTGGGTGAGTGGTGAGAAAAAAGCTTCCCCGATCGCTGCCTTGCTAACTTACATCGCGAATCGGGAATTAGAGCAAAAAAACCTTGCCCGTGAAACCTTAGATAAGTATAGGGAAATCAACCTCCTCTATAAAATTGCTGGCAAACTCACTGCCAATTTAGGAGTGAAAGAAGTTGCCCAAATCGTGATCGATGAAGCCAAGGAATTTATAAAAGCTACTCGGGGATCAGTTCAATTGCTGGATGAAGAGGAAAGTCAACTAGAAATACTCGCCACCTTTGGACCAGAATATGACAGAATTCCCAAGATGCAACCTATTGAAGGGATCGTTCGCAGTGTAATTCTGACCGGCACCGGAGAAATTGTCAATGAGGTCTTATCCGATCCTCGATTTGTCCCCCACACCTATCCGATTAGTTCCTTGATTTGCGTTCCCCTGCAGACGAAAGATGAGGTGATCGGTATCATTCTGGTGAGCCATGAGCGAACTGTTCTCTATAAGGCAAGCGATTTAAAGCTCCTGTCTGCTCTGGCATCCCAAGCAACCTCAGCCATCACAAATGCCATTTTTTACGAGAATATGCTTAGGGAAGAACGGGTGAGGAGTAATTTAGCACGATATTTCTAATCCTCTTCAATATCTTGATCGTTGATTGGAAATTTGGTAAGGTTATGATAAAAAAGAAATGAAAAACGATAGATGTTTTTGCAGTAAGCGATTTAGTCAATTCAATCCCGTCAATAAAATAGTTGTTCAGTATATTTCTTTATGACCCAAAAAATATTAATTGTAGACGATGAGTCCTACATCAGACTCCTGCTAGAGGAAACCCTTGAGGACTTGGAAGATGAGGGAGTGGAATTATTAACCGCTGAGAATGGAGAAGACGCTCTGGAAACAATTAAGTCCGAGCAACCCGACCTCGTCTTCCTGGATGTGATGATGCCTAAGATGAACGGTTTTGATGTTTGCAATCAGGTCAAGAATGTCCTTGGAATGAAAGATGTTTATATTATCATGCTGACTGCTAAGGGACAAGAGTTCGATCAAAAAAAGGGGCAAGAAGTTGGGGCAGATATATATCTGACCAAGCCTTTCGATCCAGATGAAGTGCTGGAAAAATCGCAAGAAATTCTAGGACTTTAATGCCAGGAGCCCACACTCACCCGATAGGGGAGTGTGGGAGCGTCACATTACGGTTCAATAAATAAAGCAGGGTCAACGTGAAATAATTCTCCACAAAGATTATTGTAATTGGTCTTGATAAACGGATAGAAATTTCATTTAATATCGGTCTAGTACATGAGAGCAGACCAATATTTTTTCCCATAAATCTGTCCGATTGAACAGACTTTCAGCTAGTTTAATTAAAAATAAACAAAAAAATGGGGGGAGAGCTGCGCTCTCCCCACCCATATAGAATGATTATCATTATCAATAAGAAGGCGATCGCTCTATTTGCTCATTCTCAATAAGCTCATCCAGTTATAGCGCTACGCGCAAGGCAACAGGCAACAGGCAACAGGCAACAGTTTACTGCACATGGACTTCAGCCTTCAACAGTGTCCTAACCATAGCGCGTAGTGCTATACTAGATTTTTTCGTCAACTGCGACAGCAGCGGCGAAGCCTACTCACCCGTATCACCAAGCCCTGTCAGAGGTTTGACGGGGTTGTCACCCCGTCAGCTAGGTTTGTCTAAATTTTAGAGAGCCGAGCATCAAAGCAAATTAGCTGACTCATAAAGCCACCTGAGCATCGCCATAATTTTATCCCCATAGGACAAATCTGCTGCCCAGCGTCTAGAAAGCTGAGACACCAGAGGAGCAACACCCCGCGTTACCAAGTGAAATCGCGGATCCACCACTTCCTGCACCAAAGGCTCCAGACTAGCATAAGCTTTCAAATGCTGAATCTGTGCCCTGACACCAATTTGGGGGCTGGGAAAGGTTGCAACTTGCGCTCCGCTGCCCACAGTCCCCAAACCAGCAAAGTTATTCTGAGAGGGCTTAACATCGCCCCCAAAGCGCAGGAAACCCGTTTCGAGACACATTTGACAGAAAGCAATATCATAGTTGACGCCTTCAATTGCTCCCTCTTCTCGGTAAAGCTTGGGCAAGTCAGGAAAATAAGTGAGAGCATTCTCGTTATTGGCTTTCAGGAAAACGATCAGCTGCACCTCAGAGGTGTTTCCACCACCCATAATCCGGTCAATCTGACTCCGACAGATTTGCAAGATGGAGCGCAAAGCGACAGTGCGAGTAGGATTATCCCAGGTGACAGAGAAGTTATATTCCCGCAGTTCAATTGCTTTGACATAAACAATGCCTCGATACTGAACGAGGCGGACATCGAGGGATTGGGTGAGGTCAATTCCCAACCGATCTACCAAATCCATCGGGATGTAGGCGTTGCTGTTAATGAGAATCCCCTGCTCATCGTAAGCTTGGTTATTGATTTTGATATTAATTACCGGATAGGCAGGGGCAGGCGCAGGCACAGGTGAAGGCTGATTTGGCTCCACCCCAGAAACCTCACGGCTCCAGGCTGTGAGTCCGTCAGCAAGCCCCAGAGCCATTTTCCGGCGATTATTGATAATTAAGGCTCGGTCATCTGGATTGGTCAGAAAACCGACTTTCATGAGCAGGGAAGGGATAACAACTTGGCGACAAAAGCTTAAACTCCCGACACCTGTAGCTGTATCTGGCTTCGTTCCCCGACTCAGTATTTGGGGCAAACGGTGCAACAGCAACAGCAACATCAGTTCGGCATGTTTTTTGCGCTCAGTATTATTGGCAATGTAGAAAACACTCGCTCCCCGAACGTTAGGATGGAGAAAGGCATCGGCATAAATTTCCAGTGCTACATCCCCCTGGCCCGAGTGGTCATTAATCCATTGGATAGAGGCTCGCAAGCTCAGGTCATCAGGCACAGAGAGGACTTCACAACCACGCGAGCGCAACTCCGAGACAATTTGGTCGCGCAGCAAAATCATCTGCTGGGTTTCCGTTGTCCCCCCAGCAAGGGCTCCAGGATCGGGGGTTCCTCCCCCTTCCTCTCCTCCGCGACCTGCTGAAATAAAGATTCTCCCCATATTTGTCAGTTGTCAGTTGTTCAGTTCCTAGTTGCCACCAGCCAATTAAAACTTAGAATAATTTACGCGGAAATTTGCCTTAATGCAGAATATGGAAATTCCCCGCTTCCATCCAGATACAATCGAAGAAGTTAAGCAACGGGTTGACATCGTTGATGTCATCTCCGAGTATGTCGTGCTGCGCAAACGCGGGAAGGATTACCTCGGTTTGTGTCCATTTCATGAGGAAAAGACGCCCAGTTTTAGCGTTAACCCGAGCAAACAACTTTACCACTGTTTTGGCTGTCGTGCTGCCGGGAATACTTTTAACTTCTTGATGGAGCTAGGGAAGCGCTCTTTTAGTGATGTCGTTCTCGATCTAGCTCAACGCTACCAGGTTCCGATAAAAACTCTAGAACCTCAACAGCGGCAAGAACTTCAGCGTCAAGTAACACTGCGAGAACAACTTTATGAGATTTTGGCACTGACAGCCAGCTTTTATCAACATGCCCTTAGGCAACCACAAGGAGAGCTAGCACTAAAGTATATTAAAGCAGAGCGAAAGTTGAGTGAGGAAACAATTCAGCAATTCCAGTTGGGCTATGCTCCGGCGGGGTGGGAGACGCTTTATCGCTATCTTGTGGAACAGAAACGCTACTCCGTGGGATTAGTAGAACAGGCGGGGTTAATTAAGAAACGCAAATCAGGGGATGGCTATTACGATCAATTCCGCGATCGCCTGATGATTCCCATCCACGATTCTCAGGGTAGAATCATCGCCTTTGGCAGTAGAACCCTAGCTTCAGAGGAACCTAAATATCTTAACTCTCCAGAAACCACCCTATTTAACAAAAGCAAAACTTTATTTGCTCTAGATAAAGCTCGCAATAGTATTAGCAAGCAAGATCGGGCGGTGGTAGTGGAGGGATATTTTGACGCGATCGCTCTCCATGCTTGCGGGATAAGCAACGTCGTCGCTTCCCTCGGCACTGCCTTGAGCAAAGACCAACTCAGGCAACTCCTACGTTACACCTTTTCCAAACAAGTTGTCCTCAACTTTGATGCTGACAGCGCTGGTACCACAGCCACCCAAAGAGCAATTAAGGAGATTGAAACCCTAGTCTACTCAGGACAAGTGCAGTTGCGAGTTCTCAACCTCCCCGATGGAAAAGATGCGGACGAATTCCTTAAATCTGCTCCTGATGCTGCCGAAACCTACCGCACCTCCCTGCAAGCTGCCCCTCTGTGGCTAGATTGGCAAATTAGTCAACTCCTAGTTACCAGCAACCTCAAACAAGCCGATCAGTTTGAGCAAGTGGCGCAAAAAATGGTCAAGTTACTCAACCAGCTAGAAGATGCCAATAAACGCACTCATTATATCCGTTACTGTGCCGAACTGCTCAGCCAGGGAAACTCCCGACTCATCCCCCTCTACACCAATAACTTACTGGCTCAACTGAAAAAACCCCAACTGCGCTCAGCCGTTCAAAAAAATAACTCCTCTCCTCTCAACCTCTCCGTTAGTTCTGAAAGCAGCCTTTTAGAAGAAGCCGAAGCCTTACTCCTGCTTATTTACCTCCACTGTCCAGAACACCGACAAGAGATTATTGATGCTCTCGAAGAAAAAGACCTACTATTTAGCTTCTCCCACCATCGGTTTTTGTGGCAACAGATTACCCAGCTACAAGATGCAGCCATCCAGCAGCCAGGAGACACTTCTAACCGATTACTCTCCCTCTTGCAAGATCGCAGTATTTATTTTCCCGAACAAATAGCTCAGGTGGCTCATCTGTTGCATCCCAATGAGAAAACCATCAAAGATATCTTTCGCGCTCCTTCGTGCATTTGCTCGGCGATCGCCTCTCTGGAGCGGGTAGCCCGTCAAAGATACCTAAATTACTGTCTTCAGCAGTGGCAAAACCTTAACCCCGCCACTGAATCGGAACGCATGCAATATTACTATCAGGAGTTACAGAATGCCGAATGGCAAATTAGGGAATTAGAGGAACAGCGCCTTGCTCGAGCAAAAAGCTCTAGTTAAGGGAGCTATCGGTACTTTATTTGAACGCAAGCTTTGTAGCCCTGTAGGGTGGGCAAAATGGATTATAGTTATAGCTAATAAAGTTATGAGATTGACTTTGCCCACCAAACTCATCTGTTGTGCATTTGATTAATGTACATAATCTGAGCTTTTTGATGCCAAAGGAGAATTTGGTGTAGGAACTAGAGGCAGCATTTCCTTCATTTCCTGGACTTTGAGCATAATGAGATATTCGTAGAACGCTTGCAAAGTACACCAAGCGAATCCCGCTCGCCCATCTAGGATGCCTCCCAGAATAAAATACATATAAATCCAGCGTAATAATGGTCTGAAGGGTAGTCGTAGTGATAAGTCTTTTAAGGCTCGCCGTCTTTCCACTTCCGACGAACCAAAGAACAAATTTCGCAAATTAACCCTTCCCTGTTTTAGCTGACATAGAGTTTCAGCGGCTTCGTCAGTGGAGTAGCGGTTGTGCTTTTCAATCCAGCGGCTCAAGCCTTTGCTACAGGTGTAGTGGGGATAGGTCTGTTTCAGGTAGCCAATGGATCCGTCACAGACTTCTCTTTCGGTGTGACCATAGTCGGTAAACCAAACCTTTCCTTTTTGGAAGAGGCGCATTTGGTAACGGGGATACTGGGTGCTACGGCGAATCCATTTACCCATGAAGATCACCCGCTCTGCGACATAGTAGCCAATCGCCTCTTGACGCTGAGTTGCTTCCAGGCATTCCTGGAACAACTCCTCGGTCATCCGTTCATCCGCTTCCAGAATGTAAACCCATTCGTATTTGGTGGGAATCGCTTCCAGCATCCAGGTGCGTTGCTTACCGTGACTTTCAAACTCGTGCTGCACAACTCGGACTCGGTAGCGGGAGACAATTTCAACAGTGCGGTCTGTACTGAAGGAATCTACCACAATCACGTCATCGGATAACAATGCTGACTCAATACAAGGCGCAATATCTATCTCTTCGTTATAGGTGAGTATATAAATGGAGAACATGAATGATTTAGGTATTATTTTTTAAGTAAAATTATCCAAGAAAATACGGTATTTTTTATTGAAGTGCTGCGATCGCCCGGAATTTCCTCAAACGCTTTGAGACTATTCTGGAATTGGTAAAGTTATACTACATTAATTTGGATACATCGGAGACACCGGAGACACTGGAAACGGGGAAAGATGAGCTCAAACTATCTGTAATACCCCTGAATTATAAAGCAATTACGCCGATTATTTTTTTCCGAAGTTAAGCGAGTTTGCTTCTACAAGTAGTTCCATTTCTCAGCGGCTGAAACCTTCACACTTTACTGGTTCTGGTAAATTTATTAAGAATTATTAAGTGTCCCCTTCTAGCCTGCGATCGCCAACTTAATAAGATTATGTCCCCTTGTCCCCTTGTTCGGGAGTCTCTGGTGTCTCCTTGTCCCCCTTCCCAGCCCGCTTGTCCCCTTGTCTTCTTGTCCCGGTTTAGGTTGGTAGCCTGCATTAAGCAGCTACCAATTGATCTAGTTGTGATTCACATTGTTGAAAGATATAGTTTATCGCTGCAAAAAGGCGGTTCAAATCTTGAATGGTGTAGAAAATTCTGTTTCGGGCAAAAACAGTATCTTGAATTTTGCCGAATTCCCATATCCCGCCGTTTGAGGTAATTCCAAATACGATAATTTCTGGATTTTCATTCAGTTTTTGGGCAGCAATCATCTCAGCCAAACATTGTGCCCAAGCAGCATCAAAGTTGTCTTGTTTTGCTTCTACTAGCACGAAATACGGACTGTCAAAGACAACTTTTCCCAGAGGCGATCGCCTGGCAAGAATATACTCTGGAAATCCAGATAAATCAGCATCACAGTTGAGAAATTGATGACTCCATAGGATAAATTTGCTGCGATAGAACTTCCAGACTTCTTTGAGAACTGGATAGATTAAATTCTCACAAATGGCAAACTCTGAATTATCTACTACAGCTTCTTCCATCATCAGTTGTAGATCTTGACGGAAGTAATCAGAGATACTAAATTCGACTTCCCCAATGAAGTTAGCTTCAGTGTAAGTAATTTGAAACTCTTTAAGCGTTTCACCAAGACTCTTGTATGCGCTAAAAGACATGATAGTTTCTCTTAGAAATATTACTTTGATTCGACAGCAACTAGCTTTTGCAGGTAGTCAATCATCTTTGCTGGATCGGTGTTTTCGGGGTTGTTGCCATCATATGACATCTAACCAGTTCATCTGGTCTATTTCTAGTCTAACTACACCCAACCCCCGCGATCGCCCTCCACCCAGGGTAATTTGTTCTGTTTCCAATTGGTGCAACCCAACTATGCTTATAAGCTTATCAATGTCCTGGAGTTTTTGAACTTGAGCAACGAGTGAGGGCGTTTCTTCAGGTATTTCTGTACCCCCCAACAACGCCTGTCGCATCTGTTGCAATACCTTCAAGTCAAACTCAGGTTGGTGTTTCTCTCTCCAAGCGAGACACCAGGCGATCGCAACTTTGATGGACTTTGATGGATTGCTCATCCTAACCTCGCGCTCAGGTTACCAGGGCAACTCGATTATTCCAGTTATTTTACTACGAATGTGGATGAAGCGCGACGCGGCGGTTTTAACTGCCGTCATAAATTAAAGGGTATTTATAAAATAAATCTTAACACAGTTAGAGTGCTTGGTTTTGGTGGGCTACGGCGGATAGTTAGTTAGCAATTTTTAGCGATCGCCTGTTTCTGATTGTCAATTTTTAGCGATCACCTGATGGTCTGTGATTAGAAATTCTTGCTTATTTTCCTAACGCCCTATTTTAGCTGAGACAGTCCACTACGCAATCTCCCGATGCCTCTTCCCCTTTCTCCTCTTCCTGCCCGGAAGCGGACTGCCTTCTGCCTCAAAACCAAGCCAGGTAAGGAATCTTACATCGGGCTAGTTAGCCAGGGACCAATCGTCCCTGGCGGTTTTGGATGCTACTCCAAAGATTTGTCAGTCAATTAGGTGGTGTAGCTAGCTACTCTTGAATCGGCAAAAGCAACAGATCTGGACCGCCTATGGACCTTGATGTACCTATTTCGAATTGCGTCAAAACTAGTTGTGCTTTTCGGCGATTCCCAGGCTTTAGAGTGAAGATTACATTATCACGAGAAGCAAAGAGTGGGCTGTAAGAAGCAAAAACCACCCTTTCATAGTTGACAACTCCGAGTCCACTAATCCTTTTAAGATTTTCAAGGCCAATGGTAGGGCCTCCTAGAGAGGCGACTAGATTGGTGAGGCGGGTACTGACCGCGTCACAGCGGCTCTCAGGAGTGTAATCTCCGAGAGGGTGATCCGAATCAAGAGTTACTGTCCAGGCGATCGTTGGGACAGCTGATCCTATTGGTCTTCTTTCCTTTATCAGGAGCGGATACCTCGCGTCATATATTTCCCGAACCAGTTGCCGACTTGTAAGAAATTGATTGTTTCCCAGCGGGGTGCAAGAAAAAACCATTTTTTCTTGACTCTGTATATTCTCTCCTCGAATCGATACCAATGACTGGGCTTTTGCTTCTGGGATTACCCCAAGTAGACCAACAGTAACTAAAGCAGTAGCTGCAAAAGTGTTGAAGTGGTTTTTCATCATCTTGATCTCCATTCACCGTAGGGAGAAGTTGTTTATTTTTCTCTGCTCAAAGCAAGTAACTTCTCACTCCTCAAACCCTACACCCCACACTCCACATGGATCTCAGCCAAAAAATACCGTAAAAAGTCAGACCAGTTAAGGGCTATGGCAACCTCTGAAGATGACGATTTTTCGCCAGCCAAAATCTGAATATCTAGTCTAGACATTTCAAATGGCGGATTTTGCTTGGAATCGTTGCCATACCTCGGTATTAGCTGAGCGGATAACAGATGATTGCTATTGATCATCGAAAGGTTATCCGAGAAGTAGAAGGAATTGATGAATCAAATCCCGCCTTACCTCCTTTTTATCTACATCATAGACAATCTCTCCAATTTTTTGATGATTCTTGTGAATTATTCTTTCTAATTCAAACTTTGTTAAGCAAATTTACTTAAGCAGATGTAATCACTCTCTTAAACCATTTAAGAGAATTAAAGAACCTTTACATTTAACGGTTTTGAGAGCAGGGGAGCTCTTGAGCAGGGAGCAGGGGAGAAAGCTAAGCTGCTACGCATTTAATTTGCAGGTTTTGACTGACACGGAGACGGGGACAGGGATTGACGCGTTTTCTCGATACTGGGAATATGTAAGTTAAATGCACAATAGCTTAACCAAGATTTTTAGTAGCATTTAATACATTTTTGAAATTTTAATTTTGAATTTTGAATTCCTCACTCATCTGTATGTTAATGAAACTATTCCATCTTCCCTAGCTACCACGACTGGGATAATAAGGGCAATAACAAAGTGACAAAATAATAAACCAATGGAGCAGTGAACACATAACTATCAGTACGGTCTAAGATACCGCCGTGTCCGGGAATCAACTGCCCTGAATCCTTCACGCCAGCATCTCGTTTCATCATCGATTCGGTTAAATCTCCCAGGAGACTCACAATACCAATTAGCACCCCTAGAAGCAAACCACTCACCTGCCAATAAGGCCAGCCTAAATACCAAGCCCCTGCTTCAGCTACAGCAATACTGCCAGCAATGCCAAAAAGAGAACCTTCAACGGTTTTTTTCGGACTGATATCTGAGAGTCGAGTGCGGCCAAAACACTTACCCATAATGTAAGCACCAATATCTGCTGCCCAAATACAGCCAAAAGCTAGGAATGTCACTGTTAAAGCTTCAGGAAAACTACTGGGGTTAGTCCAAGACTCTGGCCAGTAACCCATCAAAGGCAAGTTGCTGCTGGCAATACTGGCTGGTGTTGATGCTTGAGCCAAACCTACCCGCAGCCGTACCCAGTAGCTAGGGAGGTAACCACCGTAGAATAATCCCAAAATTGAGGTGGATATATCGGCAATGGTGGCTAATTTGGGCTGAAATAGCAGATAGAAACAGATAAAAGCACCTGCTAAGGGAAATACTGCATCCGTGAGGGAGGGAGCAACAGTGGCAGTAATTAGCAGTAACTGAGAGACAACTAGGGTGATTTTGGCAGCAGGAGCAATGCCTTTAGAGCGAACCAGTCGAAAATATTCTAATTGCCCTAGAAAGACAATGACCCCAAAGCCAAGGGTGAAGTACCATCCCCCAACGACGATCATCCCGAAAGCAAGGGCGATCGCAACAATTCCACTGACAATACGAGACCAAGGCATAAGACGCGATGTTACAACAAACGACCGAGTCGCGCTGTTAAAATAGGTTAAGAAAGTCTTATGAAAGGTTAACAAATTTTAAGACTTCAGAGCTTCTCGCCACTGAGAATAAAAATCGGGTCGACTGCAGCAAAGGTTTGATGGATGCCTCGCGTCTCCAAGCGATTGACCGCCGACTGAACCACCTCAATGTTGCGAGCTTGTAACTCAGCTAACCCTTCTGAGAGTGCGTAGAGATTTTCTAGATTTCCCGCTGTAGCAACGACCCTGCCTTCAGACTGTAGGTAATGCCAAACTTCTTTTAAAATCTCTTTAACTGGTCGTCCGCCTTCAATACAGACTCTGTCAGGTTTAGGTTGGAGATCCTTGAGACATTCTGGAGCCTTGCCTTGAAACACTTCGACATTGGTAACACCGAAGCGAGAGCAGTTGTGGCGAATCAAACTTGCCACTTCCTCATCCCTTTCCACGGCAATAATTTTACCTCTAGGACAGAGCAACCCTGTTTCTACCGGAATTGTGCCAGTACCTGCACCAATATCCCACAAGACTGAATCTGCTTTAAGCCGCAGGGAAGAAATCAGCAGCAACCGCACTTCTCGCTTACTCAGGTGAATACCGGGTAACCGATCGAATAAATTATCTGGGATGCCAGGAGTCGTGTAAGGCCAGAGCATAATAAATTATGAATTATGAATTATGAATTATGAAGATCAGTTACTTTCATTGTCGGACAATCTTCAAGCTCTTGAGGGTTGAGTCGCTACAACCCGTAATACTAGCGCCTAAGGCGAGGACTTGTTGCAGATAGTCGATGGCCTCAGGAGTGATCGCTTCCCCTGGCATCAATACGGGAATCCCTGGGGGGTAGGGACAGACAAGTTCAGCACTGATGCAGCCGATAGTTTTCTCTAGCTGTAATGTTTCTGTAGGGGCAAAGAAGGCATCCCGGGGGGAGAGAGAAGGCAAAGGGCAAAAGGCATCTGCGGCAGCAGGGACGCGCTGCGTCAGCAGGGGCGCGCTGCGATAGCAGAGACGCGCTGCGACAGCAGGGGCGAAGCCTAGTCTAGCCCAGTCTAAAGGCAAAAGTGAATAATCCTTTCTTTTGACTTCCCGAAGGGTGGTGAAGCCTTGTACCAGTTTTTCGATGTCTGCTGCTGTGTTGCCTAAAGTAATGATAAAGGTTAAATGTTGCACCATAGGTAACTCAGCAGTAACCCCCAGTTGTTTATGTAAAATTTCATCGGCTTCAAATCCGCTTAAACCTAATTGAGTGACGTTAACTGTTAGCCTGGTTCTATCCAGGGTCATAAAACCTGGCGTCGGTTGCCCAAGTTCTAATACAGATAAACCGGAAATCCTACTAATTCGGCTTCTAGCCTCGTCAGCTAACTGCAAAGTTTTGGTAATTAGCTGTTTTCCGTGGAGTGCCATTTGCTGCCTTGCAGCATCGAGGGAAGCCAAGAGTAAATAACTGGGGCTAGTGGATTGCAACAGTTGTAAAGCTTTACTGAGCCCTTGAGCATCTATCCGCTTACCTTGGATATGTAGCATTGATGCCTGTGTCATTGCTCCGAGTACCTTATGGGTGGATTGCACGGTTAAGTCCGCACCACAAGAGAGGGCAGAGGGAGGCAAATCATGGTGAAAAGTAAAGTGAGCACCGTGGGCTTCGTCTACCAGTAAGGGGATATTGTATTGATGAGTAAGCTGGGCGATCGCCCCTAGATCTCCACACACGCCATGATAGGTTGGATAGACTATCATCACTGCTTTGGCATCAGGATGCTGCTTCAGGGTTGTCTCAACCGCCTCTGGGGTGATGCTGTGGACGAGGTCAACCCCTGGGTCGTATTCTGGGTTGATAAAGATGGGGATAGCACCAGAAAGAATCAAACCCGCGATCGCCGATTGATGAATATTCCGAGGTAAAATAATCTTATCCCCGGTGCTACAAGTCCCCAGGATTGCAGCTATCACCCCACAAGTCGAACCATTCACCAGAAACCACGTACGTGCTGCCCCAAATGCCTCTGCTGCTAACTTCTGCGCTTCCTCAATCGCCCCTTCCGGAGCAAACAAATTATCCAACTCCGGTAACTCCGGCAAATCAGCCCGAAAAACGGATTTCCCAAGTAAATCCGCCAATGGTTGGGGAATTCCCTGTCCTCGCTTATGTCCTGGTGCATAAAAAGCGGCATCGGGCTGGTGAGCCAATGCTTGTAAGGTATCTAGCAAGGGGGTTTTAGCTTGAGACTGGGAGCAGGAATCTGAAGAGAATAGCATCAGTAGATCCTTCTAGGTGTTTATACGTAACAATATGAGTATGAGAACCTATTAAAAGTGAACTTTAATGGTTATTAATCTCAAAACAAAAAAGATTCTGGTTGTAGATGACGATCCCGCAATCCGGCATCTTATATCTCGCTTTTTTAGCTATAACAACTATCAAATGGAGTCTGCCGCAGATGGAAAAACCGCTCGCAAATTGTTTAAGCAATTCAACCCTGATGTAGTGATTTTGGATGTGAACTTGCCTGATGATAGCGGATTTAACCTTTGTAAGGAAATGCGCCAAACTGGTGTGTTGGTTCTGATGCTGACCTGTATGAAAGACACGCACTACATATTAGAGGGGTTTGAGAGGGGGGCTGATGATTACCTGACCAAACCTTTCAATCTGGAAATACTAAAAGCTAAAATTGAGGCGCTCCTCAAGCGTCAGATGCCGTCTTCACCTTGTACTACTGCCCCCAAAGAAGAACGTCTCGTTTTTAACCAGCTGGCCATCGATTCCCAGCGGCGTGAGGTGATTCTCAAGGGTCAACTGGTGTCTTTAACCGCTTTAGAATTTGATCTGCTATATTTTTTAGCTAGCCATCCCAATCGAGTGTGGGAGCGCTCAGAGCTGATTCTAAAAGTCTGGAACAAGAATGATGAAATAGGAGATCGGCGGAAAGTTGACATTCATATTGGTCGAATTCGCCAAAAAATTGGCGATCCCGATGGTAAGTTAATTAAAACCATTCGGGGTAAGGGCTACATGTTTGATACGCTCACTACCAGTGAAATCTAAAGTCTGAAATCTGAACTTACCTTCTTATCCTCAAACTGCTATGCTTAGAGCCGGAATTGTTGGATTACCCAATGTGGGTAAATCCACCTTATTTAACGCCCTGGTTGCCAATGCCAAGGCTGACGCTGCTAACTTCCCTTTCTGTACCATTGAACCCAATGTAGGTGTGGTTGCTTTGCCAGATGAGCGTTTGGCAGTGCTGGCAAAAATGTCCCAATCTGAGAAAATTGTGCCGACGCGGATAGAATTTGTAGATATTGCGGGTTTAGTGAAAGGTGCCAGCAAGGGAGAAGGACTAGGCAATCAATTCTTAGCCAATATCCGGGAAGTGGATGCCATTGTCCATGTGGTGCGCTGTTTCGATAGCGAGGACATTATCCATGTTTCCGGTTCCGTCGATCCGGTGCGAGATATTGAGGTGATTAATTTAGAGCTGGCATTAGCTGATTTAGCCCAGGTGGAGCGCAAGATAGAGCGTACCCGCAAGCAGGCACGTAGCGTTTCCAGGCAGAGCTTGGGAACTAGAGATGCTAAAGCAGAAATAGCAGTGCTGGAAAAATTGAGCGCTAGCCTGAATGAAGGCAAATTGGTGCGGCAAGTTAACTTAACAGAAGAAGAAGTTGAGTTGGTGAAGTCGTTAGGTTTACTGACAAACAAACCAGTGATTTATGCAGCCAATGTGTCTGAGGATGATTTGGCAACGGGGAATGAATGGGTAGAGCAGGTGCAGCAAATTGCAGCCACAGAAAATGCCAAAGTTGTGGTGGTTTCTGCTCAGGTTGAATCAGAATTGGTGGAGTTGCCAGAAGAAGAGCGGGAAGACTTTCTGAAAGCCCTCGGTGTAGAAGAAGGGGGGTTAAAATCCTTAATTAAGGTTACCTACGAACTTTTAGGCTTGCGTACCTATTTAACTACAGGTCCTCAAGAAACTCGCGCTTGGACAATTACTGCCGGAATGAAGGCTCCTCAAGCGGCTGGAGAGATTCACACTGATTTTGAGCGGGGCTTTATTCGGGCGGAAACGGTGGCTTATGATGCTCTGGTAGAGGCTGGGGGAATGAGTGCTGCTAGGGAGAAGGGTTTAATTCGCTCAGAAGGTAAAGAATATGTTGTGCAGGAAGGAGATGTGATGTTGTTTCGGTTTAATGTATAAGTAGTTGAGATTGGAGTAAGACAAATGAATATTGTTGGTCTTCTCATTGCATGGCTTGTCACCTCTGTCAGCTTGTTGATTATTTCCAAACTGCCAACAGGGGTTGAAATTGATGGTTTTCAGAAAGCAGCCATTTCGGCAATAGTTTTCGGTATTTTAAATGCCCTGGTGCGTCCAATTCTGAAGACATTAGCTTTGCCAATGGCGGTAGTATTCTCTAGTTTCTTGATCGCCCTTGTGCTGAACATGATTATCTTTGGCTTAGCAGCTTATTTAGTAGAAGGGTTTCGGTTACGTTGGGGAATTTGGAGTGCTTTGATTGGTTCGGTTGCCCTTAGTATTATCAACTCCCTGATCTATAGTTTGCTTTCTTTGTAGGGAACGAATGAAAGTAAAGAGATATGGTGCAGGAAGTGAATCTTAAATTTGTAGGGTGCGCCCTTCGGTAGCGTAACGCACCATTCAACTGGGGCTTGGGTCGGTGCGTTCCGGCAAAAAACGATTAATACTAAGAGGATGTTTGAAAAAACCCCTTTATTAGTCAAGGTTTTAGAGAGATGGAGAATAGGGGAGTCGAACCCCTGCCCTCTGCGGTGCGATCGCAGCGCTCTACCAACTGAGCTAATTCCCCTAATCGATTTTGGATTTTGGCTTTAATCAAAATCCCTCGTCTGAAATTCCATTGGCTATTCTAGCACTCAGTTGTGGTTTTTTGGGAGGAAGTGCGGGATAAAACCTGTTCAACCCTTTGTAATTCTAACTCGGAAAGATAATCTACCGCCCAGTTGGCTCGGCGTTGAAGCATATGAAACGGATAAGTATTCGCCACGCCTACCACCTGCATCCCCGCACGTTTTGCCGCTTGAATCCCCGCTAGGGTATCTTCAATGGCTAAACAATCCGATGGCTCCAGTTGCAGATTGGGCTCTTGCCGATTGAAACGTTCAACCGCCAGCAGATATCCATCTGGTTTTGGCTTACTCGCTTTGAGATCATCTCCAGCGACAATCACACTAAAGTATTGTGCTATCCCGACACGATTGAGAACCAATTCTACCTCCCCACGCAATGCCCCAGTTACCACCCCCATTCCCAGTCCCATTGCCTGGATTTGAGCGAGAAAATCCTTCAGCTCTGGATAAATGGGTAAATTTTCTAGTTGTTCCAGCCGTTGCTGATAAGCCTTTGCCTTAGCCGCAATCAACTTAGTCAGGTAATCTTCTGACACCACCCGACCGCGATGAGAGAGAATGTTACCCAGACAGGCGCGATCGCTCCTTCCCAGACACACCTCCCGATACTCCAACTCATCCAGACGCAGATTTTCCCTCAGCAGAATCTCATCAATCAACTGCTGATGAATGGACTCATCATTGATGATGACACCGTTGAAATCAAATAGAACTGCCTTTAAAGTCATCCGATTGTGGATTTTTGGTAATTGGTGATCCGACGCGCAGAAATCTTTGATTTCGAGCATCGCAGTGATTGGGATAACCTAACTCAAAGTGCCCAGCTCCTAATCCTAGAGGATGTCTATAAAGAAAAAATTAAACCCTTGTGTAGGGTGGGTTAGGCCCGGATAACTTGAAACACTCATTTTCTATTTAGCTGTCCGCCGTAACCCACCAATACTAAGCACTTTAGCTGTCTTAAGATTTATTTTACAGACACCTTCTAGAACATAGTTATTGATAGGAAAAAATAAGGTGTGATTGTTGGGCAGTCTCTGAGGAAGAGTCAGCCACTGGAATCGGTTTCATCCCCTGGGTTACCTGATGCACCCACCACAACTCCTCAGTTTGCACTGCCTCAAAGCCCGCTGCACCCATCCAGGCATCCACACTCCCTGCTGCATAAGCCTTGATGTAAGGTTCCTCAAAAATCTCTGTTAGCCAATCTGTATGTCGGAGTGTTTTCTGATTCCCATCCAGGACGATCGCAACTCCCCCAGGGATCAGGAGACGGAAACATTCCTGCAGAATAGACTGGGATACTCTTGGGGGCGTTTCGTGAAACAACAACGAGGCTGTCACTAAGTCAAAAGATGCCTCCGGCAAGCCTGTTTCTTCAGCTTTGCCATGGCGCCACTGGATGTCTAACCCAGCTTGCTGAGCTTTGTAGTCAGCCATGAATAGCATATAGGGCGATAAATCCAGTCCCATTACTTCAGCTTGGGGAAATGCCTGCTTTAACATCAACGTAGTAGAACCAGTGCCACAACCGAGGTCGAGAATCCGTCGCGGCTGACCTTCAATTGCTTCAATCCCCCCCTGACGTACCCAGGTTTCATTCGGTGGTAGAAAATACTGAGTAATCGGATCGTAGGAAACAGATGCTCCTGGATTCAAGTAGCCGCCTTCAATGCCGTGAAAGTTCTGAGAACTGTAGTAGTGAGGATAAATGAGGTCCGGTTGGCGAAAGCGATCGCTCTGGAGCTGCCAATCAATTTTCTCGTAAAATTGCCGCAGCTTGTCCTCATCAATAAATAACCGAACAATCGGCTTTAAGAATCTTTCCCAAATATTGTCTTGACGAACTGCCATAGGAGGTTGTTTGAGTAAGAGGTAGTTACTGTTTAGCTTCACTTAACAAAATGTAACATTATCTTGCCAAACTCATGAAACTGCTGGAACCTCCAGGGGGTTTTTGAGATGAACTGAGTAAGCCTGGCGACGATTGGATACCATTTTAGGCAATCAACAGGGCGATCGCCGCGATTCATCAAGGGCACGGACAGCGTGGGAATGAATCGCTCCTCAAGCTAAATTTCGGGAATGCTGCTGAAATTAGGCAAATATCAAGCTGGTTCTCAGGTAAAATTCATCTGCCCTCCATTTAATGATCTTAGAGCTAAGAAATTATTAAATTTTTATAGGGCAATGTTAGCATTGCGACTGACCTTGCTATTCACCGTACTCGAATCGAGAAAAAGGAAAAATATCTGTGACTGAAATTGCTACCCTCCAACAGCAACAAGGGGTCAAATCATCCCAAACAGTAGCTTATGACATCGAAAGTGCAGTTCTAGAGCGATATCAAGATGGGGCAAGACAGCACCAGCCTAGCTTATGTTGCCCTACGGACTACGAGGTGAAAGAACTCGAAATTTTGCCCCGAGAAATTATTGAGAAAGACTACGGCTGCGGGGATCCAACCCGCTACGTGGCTGCGGGTGAGACGGTGGTGGATTTAGGTTCCGGTGCGGGTAAGAATTGCTATATCCTTGCCCAAAAAGTTGGCGGGACAGGCAAGGTAATCGGCGTTGATTTTAATGATGAGATGCTGAGACTGGCACGCAAGTATCAGTCAGAAATCGGCTCTAAGCTGGGATACTATAACGTCAAATTTGTCAAGGGAAAAATTCAAGACCTGAAGTTGGATTTAGACCGGACAGAGGCTTGGTTGCGGGAAAATCCAATTACTTCCATTGACGAACTGGCAGCGTTTGAAGCAGAGTGCGATCGCCTGCGCAGCCAACAAACCCTCATCCCCGATGACAGCGTGGATGTCGTCATTTCTAACTGCGTCTTCAACTTAGTCCGTCCTCAAGACAAACTACAGCTATTCCAAGAAATCTACCGCGTCCTCAAACGCGGCGGTAGGGCAGTAATTTCTGATATTGTTTGTGACGAAGAGCCCACCCCGGAAATTCTCAATAACCCCGATTTGTGGAGCGGCTGCATTGCGGGTGCTTTCCGGGAAGACACCTTTCTAGAGATGTTTGAAGAAGCTGGGTTCTATGGGATAGAGATTCTTAAGCGAGAGGAAGAACCCTGGCAAGTGATAGACGGGATTGAATTTCGTTCCCTCACCGTTTGCGCTTTCAAAGGCAAAGAAGGCCCCTGCTGGGAACGCAACCAAGCAGTAATATACAAGGGTCCCTGGAAACAGGTACAGGATGATGATGGTCATATCCTGCGCCGAGGTCAACGGATGGCGGTTTGTGATAAAACTTATCAGATTCTTACTAATCCTAAGAGTCCCTATGCTAAGGACATAATCCCCGTGCCACCCTATAAAGATATTCCCTTAGAGTCAGCACAGGAGTTTAACTGCAAGGGAACCGCCATCAGACATCCACAGGAAACTAAAGGGTTAGATTACCGGGTAACTAGCAATAACGGTAGTTCCTGTTGTAGTCCTTCAGAAAACTGTTGATTAAGTTAAGGATGGAACGCGGATAACACAGATGACGCGGATTTTCACGGATAGGCTATTCTCTGTTGCCTGTTGCCTTTTGAGTAGCGTTTTGATTCACAACCCTTTATAGGACTGTTATATCAGTGTTATCCTCGTCATCCGTGTTCTATCAATGATCGACCTTTGGTAAATATATTACCAGGAAGGAGTTATAAATGGTTCAATTACAAGTTTCAAATTCAGCATTTACCCCCTTTAGGAAAAAACTAAATGCACCTTTAACTAAGCAGAAAATAACAGTTTTACAGATTAATCTTGGCAAGCGTTGCAACCTAGCCTGTAATCACTGCCATGTGGAAGCGGGACCAAAACGGACGGAAGAATTATCTCCAGAAGTTTGCGAACAGTTAATAGAATTAATTAAACGCTTTCCTCAGATTGAAACGGTGGATCTCACTGGCGGTGCCCCGGAAATGAACTATGGCTTTAGACCGATAGCAGAAGCGGCAAGAGCAGAGGGTAAACAAGTCATTGTGCGGTCTAACCTGACAATCTATTTTGAAAAGGGATTTGAGGATTTACCAGAATATTTTGCTAAACACCAGCTAAAAGTTGTTGCCTCTCTTCCCTGCTATCTAGAAGAAAATGTTGATAAACAAAGGGGTGCTGGGGTTTACAATGCTTCGATTAGAGCAATACAAAGGTTAAATGAGCTGGGCTATGGGAAAGATCCTAACTTAACTTTAGATTTGGTCTATAACCCCCAAGTTACCAGGGATGAAAACTTTTCCCCCACCCCCAATCAAGCTAAATTGGAACGGGATTATAAAAAGTTCTTAAAAGAACATTTTGCTATTGAATTTAATCACTTGTTTGCCATTACCAACCTACCTATCGGGAGAATTAGAAAGTATCTGGAATATAAGCAGTTATACGTTCCTTACCTGAAATTCTTAGAGACTCACTACAATTCCGGAACAGTTGAACATTTAATGTGTCGAAACGAACTTTCCATTGATTATATGGGCAATGTTTATGACTGTGATTTTAATCAGATGGAAAATATCCCTGCAACGACTCCAGATGGGGAAACTTTGACAGTGGCAAAGCTGCTTGAAGCAGGAAGTATAGACCTAATTCGGGAAGTTAAAACTGCATCTTATTGCTATGGTTGCACCGCTGGGAGCGGTTCTAGTTGCGGTGGCTCTTTAATTTAAAGTTAGGCAAGTAATATTTTGGGAGGAACTGGCAATGACCCAAACAAGTAATAAGAAACTCAATCCTATACTGAAACTGGGAATTATCGTTGTCGTGGTAGCTGGATTGATTGTTGCAGCAAAGTATTTCGGAGTCACGGAATATATTAATAATGTGTTGCAGAATACCTTGCAGTGGATCGAAAGCCTTGGAGCTTGGGGTCCGGTGACATTTATTGTCATCTACATCCTGGCTGCTGTGTTTTTGATATCGGGAGCTATTCTCACGTTGGGAGCCGGCGTGCTGTTTGGAGTAGTTAAGGGTTCAATTTTTGTCTCCATCGCATCGACACTTGGGGCGACTGCGGCATTTCTCGTTGGACGTTATTTTGCAAGGGGATGGGTTGCCAAGCAGATAGAAAGCCAGCCGAAATTCAAGGCAATTGACGCGGCAGTTGCTGAGGAGGGATGGAAGATTGTTGGTTTAACGCGGCTTAGTCCTATTTTTCCCTTTGTTTTCTTAAACTACGCTTTTGGTGTCACTCAGGTATCCCTGAGAGACTATGTTTTGGCTTCCTGGATTGGCATGATGCCAGGAACGGTTATGTACGTCTACATCGGTTCTTTGGCGAAGGATCTTGCCAATCTTGGTGCAGGAGGTGAACAAGCGACTTCGCTCCAGTGGGCGATCCGAATCGTTGGCTTTATTGCGACGGTTGCGGTGACAGTTTATGTAACTAAGGTGGCTAAAAAAGCTTTAGATAGCCAGATTGAAGATGAAGCAGATACTAACCCCACATTTACCAGTGAAGACGAGACAATGCCACTCTAATTGTTCTAGGGTAGCCCGAAAGAAATTAAGACTGCTGAAGAATCCTCGTTTTTGGCTGGCGATCGCTCTTGGCGGCTTGGCATTCCTCTGTGCTGTGGGTCCCCTAAAAGTAGTGTTTGACCAGGATTTCCTGGTGCAACAACTTCAAGCTTACAGATCTTGTGCCGTTATCCTGTTTATCCTCACCTATACCATACTGACTGTAATTGGAGTTCCTGGCACAGTTTTAACTATCGCTGGGGGGTTAGTTTTTGGTCTGTTTTGCGGAACCCTCTGGTCGGTAATTGGGGCAACTTTGGGGGCGCTGGGGGCATTCTGGACGGCGCGTTACCTGTTGCGAGACTATGCTGAGCGTAAGTTTGGCAAGCACAAAGCTTTAGTACGCTTCAATCAAGCAGTTGCCGATAAACCTATAATTTTTGTGCTGGCGGTTCGCTTTGCACCTATCTCCCCCTTCAATGTGGTGAATTTTCTCTTTGGACTCACCCCGATTCATTGGGTTTCTTATACTTTTGCCACCTTCTTTGGGATTATTCCCGGTACCTTGGCTTATACCTGGCTGGGAGTGAGTGGGAGTGAGGCTTTGCAAGGGGGCGATCGCCTGCCGTTTTTCATCGCTTTAGGTTTTCTCACCCTTCTATCTGTGCTGCCGATTTTTGCCAGGAAAAAGTATGGGAACAGGAAACACAAAAATCGGAAATGGCAGGTTCTGGGTGTTGAGAGCGATCGGTGATATCAAATCCGTTTAAATGACCATAATATCCACCTGAGTTCAAGATAATAGTATTTTTTTACATCGAACTCAGGTTAATATCTGTAGGGGCGGGTTCGCTCATATCTTTTCTAAAAGGAGGTTACCATGAGCTGGACTAAAGTTCTTCCCCAAGATGAACTTGGGGAAGGTGTGCGAAAAGTAGTGAAAGTTGGTGAACGTAATATCCTTCTATTGAAACACGAAGGTCAGCTCTACGCTGTAGATAACGTTTGTCCTCATCTGAAACTGCCCCTGAAAAAAGGCAAAGTGACGGAAGACGGCGCTATTGTTTGCCCTTGGCATCGCAGCGCTTTTGACCTGTGTACTGGTGATGTCAAGAAGTGGAGTCCCTGGCCACCTGGTGTGGGAAAGGTAATGGGTCTGATTTCGCGAGAAAAGGCACTGCCGATTTTTCCTACCCGTGTGGAAGAAGGGAGTATCTGGGTTGACCTGGAGAAGTCAGGGGAGTGACCGTAAGCTTCTGTACATCTAATTTGCAAGGGAAGTCGTTTGAGACAGTCATTAGTCATTAGTCATTAGTTATTATTAACGAATTGAGGGTGATCGCTCTTTTTCTTCCTAGAGACAATCGCAATCTGTTGAGGAAAAGGGCGATCGTCTTCGAGCTTAAAGACTTGATAAATGAGAGAGAACTTTGGCAGACTGTTTTAGGGCTTTCTTGGCGATCGCAGATAATCCTGTAACTAGATCTTCATAATCTGCTTTATTCCTACTAATTCGCAGATTATTCAAGTTATCGCCTACGCTTCTACGCACTGGATCGCTGCTAGTCCTAAATTCCTCTCGCACATATACATGAGCTGAGCCTCCGGATGGAATTGAAAGTCCTTCTTTGTCGCGTAAATGGTTACGCGCTTTGATAAAAGCGGCATAGTATGCTCTACTAATACACAGCGATATTTAGCTTCTTGAGTTGCACCAGTTGTGGCTTGTCCCAAGATTTCTCGTGCTAGCTTCAGATATTCTGACCAGTCAAAACTCATGAAAATTCCACATCTATACCAAGTTGACCCTGTGCTTTTTCTAGAGCATTCAACCACCAGTTGTCCCCTAGTTGCCAAAGGCGATCGACTGCTTCATCAGGATCGAGGTCTGTAGCAATATAAACTACAAGTTGCTCGTCATCAATTTCTGGATCGGTGACGTATTCAAGAAAGAGCTGGGAATTGGGAAAGTAATCGATAGTCTTATCGGGAACTGACTGTAAGATAGCAACGAGAAACGGATATTTTTCAAGAAACTTTACAATTGCTGTTGGCTTCCGGAATGTGTACAACTGTTGTAGAGATTGAATGTCAGCTTGGGAAAGGGGAGGGGTGGTAATGACACCACTTTGACCTATGCCGGTCATATTACACCTCTTTAAATGTTATCTATTGTCTATTTTATCAATGGAACAACAAAGGGCTAACGGACAGCACGGCAAACTGTACATGAGAGAGGGCGATCGCTGAATGGCTCGCTCCTTAATCTAAAAGCCTCATCGTGGCAGTATTGTAGCATTGTAGGGTGCGTTAGTGCGAGGGTGTAACGCAGGGCAAGATTTCCCATTACTCGCGCATAAAATAATTTAGATTGACACAAGCGCAGTTTATAACTATAATTAGAGGTGAATTCAGCAAATAGAAAGTACTACTTAGGTATGTTCACCTTTCATCTTAATAATGGAAAGATACTTCAAGTCCCTCTAGAGAAACTGGAACAGTTTTTGGAAAAAAACCGAGAGCAAATACAAGTCCAGCACAAGAAAATGGGTTCGCGGCGTGCTGCTCCTGTATCTGCTTGTTGATGGATTAGCAGTAAATGACCACCGTTACATCTTCCGCCTAAGATATATACTCCCCTCTGTCGATCTGCTCGTCAGTTTCAGCAACAAAAACGTTACATTTTATGAAAAGCCTATACTCTGTGTTTCAGTAATTAAGCCTCTGGATCGAGCATTTAGAATCTAAACAATTTTCATTTATCTCTATTAAACGGTAGAATCTCGAAGAAGGCACAAGAGTTGTTTAACCCCAATTATTGATGCAGTTTTGGCTTTACCAATCCCAATTGTAAAACAGAAGCTATCCCTCATTAACTTGGATTATCCGTCATTGCTTTTATTAAAGCTTCATCCTAGAATTTACTCTATAATCATAAAATGAGGTCATTTTCAGGAGTTTAACTTTCATTGTCAAAATGCAATTAGAATAATTCAAGGTATTAAATTCAACTATGTTGCGCTCATTTAACATCAAGAATTTTCGTTGCTTCCAACACTTTACCCTCGCTTCATTAGAGCGAATCAACTTAATTGCTGGTAAGAATAATGTCGGTAAGACATCACTACTAGAAGCGATTTTTATTTTCATCAACCCAACCAACCCTGAATCACTACTTCTGATTAATCGCCTTCGAGGTCTTACAAAGTTGGGGATTTTTAAGGATATCGAAGAAATGAGAGGATTTTTCTTCAACCAAGATATAGACACAGTTATCGAACTGAGTAGTCTTGAAGAAAACCAATTGAACCGCTCTATAGATATAAGTTTTTCTGAATCAGAAGAATCTCAGATACCTCAGCGATCGCTATCTTATGAAGATGATACTGCACCTTTCAAACCTAGTGAATCACTAACAACAGAGGTAAGGTCATGGGACAGGTTAGTGATGGAGTATAAAGATCCAACTAATAAAAAAAGCCCCTTACGCACCTCTTTGACAGCGGGTAGAAATGTAGGATTACTGAAGGGACGTTCTCGACGAGAAAGATTTCCTTTAGGCATATATCTCACTGTCAGTACACGCTCTCCTATAGAAGATCTATGCTTTACCCATAAGTCCCCAATTCAGCCTCAGATAAGACATGCAGGTAACTGGGATGGGGACTACTGGTGGCGATCAGGAACTTTGGCGATCGGGAACAACAGCGATCGGGAACAACAGCGATCGGGAACAACAGCGATCAGGAACAACAGCGATCGGGAACAACAGCGATCGGGAACAACAGCGATCGGGAACAACAGCGATGGCAAAAAAACATTATAGCACTTCCCATGCTGGTGAGGTACAGCTAGACCTCATATATAAATCCTTTCCGATTCGATAGTGTACCTCACCAGACCGGGAAACGCTATAAACTAACTTCATTCAGACAATGGTGAAACTTAAGGGATAAAGTAAATGCAATCCTGGGCAGCAGAAGAACTCAAGTATGCTAACCTACCAGATGTGCGCTTAAACAAACGATTGGTCAAAATCGTGGAAAATCTAGCTGCTCAACCGAATACGACCGTACCACAAGCGAGTGGAGATTGGGCCAATACAAAAGCTACCTATAACTTTTGGAAATCAGAACGAATTGGATTTGAAGATATAATAGACGCTCATCAACGCAGTGCAATAGAAAGAGCATCTGCCCATAACCTGATTTTGGCAGTGCAAGACACAACTGACCTAAACTTCACTCATCACAAGAGTAAAAACTGGGAAGGAGGATTTGGACAGATTAGTCCTCAAGAGTATGTAAGAGGACTAAAAGTTCATTCCGTGTTGGGGGTTAGTGAGCGTGGGAGTGCCATTGGGAGTGCTAGACCAACAAGTGTGGACCAGAGAGCCAAAAAGCAAGGGCAAAAGCAAAGGAAAAAGTAAGGGGAAAAAACCTCGCCACCGATAGCGATCGCTGTTGTTCTTGATCGCTGTTGTTCCTGATCGCTGTTGTTCCCGATCGCTGTTGTTCCCGATCGCCCATTGGTGACAAGTTAAGAAAAACGTTGTTTTGTCAAGTCTTTTGACTAAAAATCTTGAAGGCTTTGATGGGCAAGCTATTCAACCCCCTGAAAGTCTGTCTAAAAGCCAAGTTAAGTCATCTCTCATGACTCTGGCGATCTCGCTCGGTGCGTCTTGAGGGACTCTCAGGTGATCGCCAAAAGATTTCCCCTCCCTATTTTGGCTCTCCATATATAGAGCTGCTGAAGACAAGAAACACTATATATGGGACTTGACAAACTGCACATCATCTTAACTTGTCACCAATGCCGATCGCCAAAGTTCCCGATCGCCAAAGTTCCTGATCGCTGTTGTTCCCGATCGCTGTTGTTCTCGATCGCCAAAGTTCCCGATCGCCAAAGTTCCTGATCGCCACCAGTAGTCCCCATCCCAGTTACCTGCATGTCTTATCTGAGGCTAAATTGGGGACTTATGGGTAAAGCATAGTATAGAAGATGCTGAACGCTTTAGCAACTTGGAACGTGTAGGGCGACAAGACGAAGTGTTAGAAACCCTGCGCTTACTAGAACCGCGCCTAGAGCGACTTACCTTACTGGTTGTGGATGGTCAGCCAATCATCCACGGTGATATCGGAATGAGTGAACTTGTACCACTACCGCTGATGGGAGAAGGACTAGGGCGTTTGCTTTCAATTATCTTAGCGATCGCCAATGCTAAAGGTGGGACTATTCTCATTGACGAGATTGAAAATGGCTTGCATTACTCAGTTTTGACTAAGGTTTGGAAAGCTATAGCCCATGCTGCCCGCCAAGCAGAAGCGCAGATATTTGCCACTACTCACAGTGGTGAGTGTATCATAGCGGCTCACAAGGCTTTTAGCGAGCAATATGATTTCCGTTACCACCGCCTTGATTGGGTAAAGGATGAGATTAAAGCAGTTCCTTATGACAAAGAAACTGTAGTAAACTGCTAGAGGAATTGGTCCATGGGTATTCGCTTCCAATTGATGATGGATTTCGTCAACAACTGATCTTAAATTTGTCAAGTTGCTTCTCGTATCTCTGCTGCGTCCTTTCCTCACCTTGGTTAGAGACCATACTACTTCCTGAGAGTTTTTGATTGAAATCGTAATCTCGTTGTGTGTTTCTTTATCTTCATTTTTGATGTCCCCATAACTGAAAAAATTTCCAGAACCATGAGGGTTTTGAATGCGCGCTGTAAGCCAGGATAATAGAATAGCGAGACAGTCAAGGATACTCGACTTTCCCACTCCGTTGATACCAATGATTACGGTGGGTTTACCTATCTCAAACTCCAGTGTCAGTTCGCCGATTCCTCGGAATGAATTAATTTTCAGGCGCTTGATTTTCATGATTTTAACTAGGTAGTTTACAATACCTAACTTTTAAGCAAGATTTTTTCCCACAAGTTATCCCTGTCAATTTTTCTTATTTTTTAAAGCAAATCTCTCTAAAAATTCTTGACTGAAAGTATTAAAAGCTTTAGCCCCAGGTGATTGAGGTTCTGTTAGGACAACAGGCTTGAATTCATCAACTGCTCTGGCAACGGCGACATTCATGGGGATTTCGGTATTAAAAATTGAATTTTTCCCGAAGTCTTCGCTCAATCTATTTCTAACATTTTCTGCCATGTTAGTAGCACGTCCTAGGGAAGTGAAGATAATGCCAATGAGATTTATATCTGAGCGATCGCTCTCTTTCAACTGCTTGATTCGACCTTCCAGAATGCCAATACCCACCAAAGATAAAGGTTCAGGTTTTGCCGGAATGACATAAAAATCGCTGGCCAGGATGCCGCTGCGAGTAATCAGATGGTCTCCCGGAGAAAAATCCAGCAAAATCCAGTCATATTCATTAACAATAGGTTGAAGTATTCCGCGAATTAAAGCATCCTCCATGCGATTCCAGTTTTGTTCAAAATCCTCTTGCTCTCCCCTAGATTTAGAAAAAATAATTTCTGCCAAGAAAAAGTCCTGATAAAGTTCAATATCTCCCGGCATCAGGTCAAGTCCTTTTACCTGACAAATATTATGCTGGATAATCTCTTGAATAGAATGTCTCGACGGGTTATCCGGTTGAGTCGCTTGATTAATTAAAGCCCTCAAGGTACGATGGTCTTGTTTTAATTTGGCAAAATTAAATGGCGACATTAGACTGAGAGTAGCATTAATCTGCGTATCCAAATCAACGACTAACACCCGCTTGCCATAATTTTTTGCCAGACAAGTCGCCAGGTTGACAGTGACGGTAGTTTTCCCGACACCGCCTTTCATATTGACCATTGAAATGACATATCCCATCTGTTTAGTTATTTGGTGATTGCTAATTGGCAGAGGATAATTGGGAATTGCCGTTTGCTTCCAGTCCTTACCCCAATATTAAAAACCTATGAGACAGTCATTAGTCATTAGTCCTTATGTCGAACTCAGGTTAAGATATAATATATCATCATACCGCTGAAGTTCTAGGCTGGTAATGATAGCCACAGTAGCTTCCCCAGGAAATAAAGTTGGAACAGATTAGCCACAAAGTCATTCACACGACGTTTAGGCGGATTAGGATCCTAATACCCAGACTCGCCAAGGATTCAGGATATGCCCGTCAACTCAATACGTTAGTGAAGTCTCTCGATTTTGTCACATCGGTGAGAATCAATACCGCTGCGCGTTCGCTGATCGTTAACTCCGAAGCGAGGGGGATGGACTCTGCTGAACTCCAAGAGCCGATCTTTAGGTGTATCCAACAAGCGAGTCAGGTTGAAACTCCCCCGGAACCCCAAGCAAGCGAAATGATAGTCAGACCAGACATCAACTATTGGGAACGCCTCTCTTTGCCCTTGCTCAGTCTGGGACTTGCCCTGGCGTTTGAACCTCTGGGAGTGCCAATTCCCTTTGTGGCGATCGCGGGAGCAATCTTCATCGCCGCCTTGCCCACTATCACGAACAGCTTCGACAATGTGGTCAAGCATCAGGAACTCAATGCCGGTTTACTAGACTCGATGTGGACGATTCTCCACACCCTAAACGGAGAGTTTGTAGCTCCATCACTGGCAGTGACGTTGGCTGAGTCTAGTGGAATAATGCGGGATTTGACATCCCGGGCAAGTGAGCGTCAGAATCTAGACCTGCTTGGGGGTTTGGGCGAGTATTGGGTTCAGCGAAATGGGCAACGGCAGCGCCTACCCATTCAACAGCTCCAGCAAGAAGATATCATAATTGTCAGTGTGGGCGACTCGATTCCTGTAGATGGATCGGTAATAAAAGGCTCAGCATTAATAGACCAACAATACCTAACAGGTGAGTCCAAGCCTGTTGCCTGTTCGGAAGGTGAGGTGGTTTATGCTTCGAGTATGGTTATCCAAGGTCAGCTCTTTATCCAAGCCGAGGAAGTGGGCGATCAAACCCGCGCCGGACAGATATTTGAACTGATGCAAGCTGCACCGGTTTATGATACTCGGATTGGAGATTACGCGGAGGAAACTGCCAACCAAGTCGTTGTTCCCAGCATATTTGCCAGCGGGGTGGTTTTTGCGCTGACGGGTAATGCCACTAGAGCGATCGCTCCCCTGCAGCTCGATTTTGCTGTAGGAATAGGAATTACCGTCCCCACTGCCATTCTTGCTGCTCTGAACTATGCAGCAAGGACTGGGGTATACATCCGCAGTGGTCGCGCTCTAGAACTTCTTTCCCGCATTGATACTATTGTTTTTGACAAAACAGGTACTTTGACCGAACCCATCGGTACTATCGTGGCGATTGAAA
This sequence comes from Xenococcaceae cyanobacterium, assembly GCA_051439465.1. Taxonomy (GTDB): domain Bacteria; phylum Cyanobacteriota; class Cyanobacteriia; order Cyanobacteriales; family JBFRWF01; genus JBFRWF01. Next base: position 46,980 of record JBFRWF010000483.1, read on the forward strand.
CCATCGCTCCAGAAGTTTCATCTGACGAAGTGCTGGCTTTAGCCGCCTCAGCAGAACAGTATGTGAATCATCCCATTGCCCAATCCATTATCAGTCATGCCTCTGAAATTGGTCTGGAGACTCCCCAGTGCGACACCTGGGACTACGAGCTTGGCGGCGGCGTGACTGCTCAAATTAACGGGCAAAAGATTCTAGTGGGCAATAGCCGTTGGATGCAAGAACAAGAAATTGACATCGACGTGATCTATATGCGCACTCAAGAGGCAGCAATCCGCAATCGTTCAGTCTGCTACGTTGCTAGGGATAGGGAGCTGTTGGGAATTATTGTCTACAGCAACCCCGTCCGTAAAGAGAGTGCCAGTGTTATCCGAACTCTACGTGATGAAAAAGGCATCAGTAGCCTGATTCTCACTGGGGATAATCATCGAGCCGCCAGTGGAGTTGCTTACAAAGTGGGGATTAGCTTGGGCAATACCTATGCAGGAGCTTTCCCAGAGCGAAAAGTAGCGGTACTCCGCAACCTCAAGGATCAGGGTAATACTGTGGCATATGTAGGAGATGGAATTAATGATTCGGCAGGACTTGCCTATGCTGATGTCTCCATCTCCTTTGCTAGGGGAAGTGACATTGCCAGGGAAACAGCAGATGTAGTGCTGATGGACAACGATCTGCGGGGGTTGCCTCACGCGATTGATATTGCCAAAGAAGCAATGGAGATTGTTCACCAGAATATTGCGATTGTAGCGATTCCCAACATCAGTGTTGTCTTAGCAGGTGCGCTCTTTGGCTTAAACCCAGTCTTGGCAGTAATCATTAGTAATGGTTCCACTCTAATAGCTGAATTGAACGCTCTGCGTCTTCTTTTAGGTGAAGACAGAAAAGATCGAGAACTCAAACCAGAGGTAAGTAGTGCTAAAACTGAGGAAGGTCTATTAGGTGTACCTTGGTATAAAAGACCTCGTCAGGCGTTCGAGGGACTGTAGAGACTGTTGGCGAATTACCTCAAAGCTAGTGAAATCCAGGGGGAGATGGGGAGATGGAGAGATGGGGAAATGGGGAGATGGGGAGACGGGGAGATGGGGAGACGGGGAGATAAATTTTCAACGAAAAAATCAGCTTTCTCCCCCTGCTTCCTCTGCTCCCCCTGCTTCCCCTGCTCCCCCTACTCCCCCTGCTTGTCTCAACCCGAAATCTAAAAAACCTACCCTTTAAAGGATGGGGAGAGGGGGAGAATCTTACTTGGTTATACTAGACACAGGCATCCTATCACTTTTGAGCGGAGGTGGCTATGAAACGTTGGCAATGGGGATTTAATCCAAAGCAGTGGTCAATTACTGCCAAACTTTCCATAGCCTTGGTTGGTGCTGCAATTATACCCATTTGGTTAACTGCATTCCCCAACCTCTACCAGAGTGAAAAAACTCTAACAAAGATAGAGTCCGAGAACTTGGAATTGTTAGCAATCAGTACCGCTAACCGCCTCGATCAGATGATTGTTGACACTAAGCTTCTTGTTAAGGATCTCAGTGAGGATGATCTGTTGCGGTATTTTCTCTCAGCCACACCTGAGGAACGAGCCTCTCTCCTTTCCAGAGTAGATGAGAGGTTGGGTATCTTATTTCCCTCCAACCCTAACTTTAGAGCCAGCTATCTCATAGATAAAAAAGGTTACGTTGTAGCTTATGTGCCTACCTTAGAGCAGGATACAGCAATCAAAACAGATTTAGAGTTTCTTGAAGACTTCCGAGTACCAATGTCTGGGCAAACCTACGTTTCCACCATCCGGAAGGGTTATATAAATCCAGATCTAGCAGTACACTTCGCCGCTCCAGTGCGAAAACGAACAACTCTCTCAGGTTCAAAGGCTGATGATAACAGGGGAGAGATTGTTGGTGTGGCAGTCTTGGAAGTGAAGGCGGAGGCAGTTTGGCAATTGATTGATCCACTAAAAATTGGCAAGGAAGGCTATGCTTTTCTCATTAATAGTCAGGGGATAGTCATTGCTCACCCCAATCAATCCTGTCTCGACAAAAGTTTGGCTTCTTTGTCAACCGATGTCGTCAAGGAGATAGCAACAAATAGGAATAATAATATTGATTGCATTGACGTCTTCAATATTCCGGAACTGGCGAAGAAAATGGTAGGGGCAAAAAAATCCGGTTACACCAGACACTTCTTCTCCCTCAACGGAAAACACAAGATTGTTGGTTTTGCGCCTCTGGATCACCAACAGTGGGTTGTAGGAGTGATTGAACCGGAGGAGGAGTTTCTTCATACCAATAGGCAGTTAGAAAAGACGACTTATATAACTGTAATTCTCGTGGGAGGGATTGCAGCAATAGGGGCTTTTGTCCTGGCGCAAAGTATTGTCAGACCTATTCATGCTCTAACCGCCGCTGCACATGCATTGGAGGAGGAAAAATTTGAGCCTGAGCAACTTACCGATGCATCCAAGGCGCAAGACGACATTGGTCAACTGGCACGGGTTTTCCTGGAGATGGCTGAACAAGTGACGGCTCGCGCGCAAAAGCTAAAACAGCAGGTAATGGAACTCCAGATCGAGATAGATCAGACTAAGAAAAAGCGCCAAGTTGCGGAGATTACGGAGAGCGATTATTTTCAGGACTTGCAAAAAAAAGCGCGAGATCTTCGGAAACAAGCGAAAAAATTTAGAGAGTAAATTATTCATCATTTGTGGAGAATTAACCATCGCAGGTAAAAAAACATGAACCCAGAAAAATCTCCCCAATTGCCTAAAAAGAAAAATTTGAGCGATCCCCCTGGTTTTAGCACAGTCGATCTCCTAACCCTGCCTGAGGAGGAGCGACGGATAGTCCAATGGATGATGCGTCAATCGATGATCGGTCATTCAGAGGTAACGGCGATGGAGGTGGCGGCTCACATCGGTGAGGAGGAGGAGATTGCACATACCAGGCTTGAATCCTTAGTGGAACAAGGCTTGTTGCAGAAACTCAATGAGACCGAGGAACGCTATAAGCTGCGCCATGGGCGCAAACAAAAACGCCGCCCACGGTCTGGGAAAATTTGGCAGGCTCTGGAACAATAGATCAATAACTTCACATAGAGGTAAACTATGCCTACAATAATTTCTGTCCATTCATTCCGTGGAGGGACTGGCAAATCAAATACAACGGCGAACCTAGCGGCTACAGTTGCGACTCAGGGAAATCGAGTTGGCATCATTGACACTGATATCGCCTCACCAGGGGTTCACGTTTTGTTTGGTTTCGATGAGGACAGGATAAAGCGATCGCTCAACGATTACCTGTGGGGTCGTTGTGAAATTAAAGACGCTGCCTACGATGTCAGCAATGTTTTACCAGAGACGGCTACTGAGAACAGCGCCATTTATCTCGTCCCCTCTAGTATTCGCTCTGGGGAGATTGCGCGAGTTTTGCGGGAGGGATACGATGTCAGCTTGCTAAATGAAGGCTTCGGGGAGTTAATTGATGATTTAGACCTCGATTACTTGTTTATTGACACCCATCCTGGTTTGAATGAAGAAACATTACTTTCAATTACCATCTCAGACATTTTAGTGCTAATCTTGCGTCCAGATGCCCAAGACTTTCAGGGGACTGCTGTCACCGTAGAGGTCGCCCGCAAGTTGGAGGTACCTCAGATGTTCCTGATGGTTAATAAGGCACTCTCAATCATGGATTTTGGTGCATTAAAGCAAAAGGTAGAGGAGACTTACAATGTGCCAGTCGCCGGGATCCTCCCCCTCACCGAAGAGATGATTCAGCTTGGTAGCCAAGGTCTGTTCTGCATGAAATACCCGGATCATCCCCTCAGCCAGGTGATCCTCAATATAGCCAAGCAGGTTATGATTGGCTAGTGCCGCTTCGCGGAATCTATAAAGAAAATATTAAATCCTTGCGTAGGGTGGGTTAGGCGGCGATAACTTCATCTTACTAACCTACTAACTAACTATCCGCCGTAGCCCACCAAAACCAAGCACTCTAGCTGTGTTAAGATTTATTTTCTAAATACCCTCTAGCTCGAACTTATGTTAGGGGCCAAAGTTCTGTGGCGCAGACATCTTAATTCCCAGGATATATGCTAATTACTCACCGTTCGCTCAATTTTGTGAGCTATTAAGAATTATAATGGTGTAAACCCTTATTACATAAGCTTTCGAGATGATATAGAACCAGTTTAGTCCCAGAAAATTTCTAAAATGAGATCATCTTCGTAGGGTGGGCTAGCTTGTGAAAAAACCCCAAACCCATGGGACATTTTTTGGCAATGCCCACCAAATGAGATTAAGGTGGGTGGTGGGCATTGCCATTATCATTGATCTGGTGACAACCAAGATGTGGACAGGCAATGCCCACCCTACTATTGGAAATAAACT
>JBFRWF010000484.1:0-6008 GCA_051439465.1 Xenococcaceae cyanobacterium
TATTTTACCCAAGTAATATGCTTTGCTCTGTTCGGACAAGCAAGGGAGCGAGAGAATTGGAAGGTCACTGGTGAAGATGTGCAGAATGTCCTAGAAAAGGCAATTGAACACGCCGAAGGAGGGTTGGCATGGTTTTGGGATGGATTACCTATCCCAGAACAAGCGATCTTCTCAGCTGTAGCAGAGGCTCAAAGGAGAGTGAGGGAAAGAAACGAGCTAGTTCCGCAGAATCCGTTGATGCTGCTAAAAGAGTATGGAGTTCTCCTGACAAAAGAACTGGAGCAAGCACTAAAACAATTAATCGAAAAGGGTTTCTTGGACGATGCAGGGCGTAAGGTAAAAGTTGAGTTAGTCCGCCGCTGGTTGCTTAAACGCCATTCACTGCGGCAAGAAATATTTGTACTGGAGAAGCTTAATTCAGAAGCAGATCGCATCTACGAAGTAGCGGCTACACTGCATCAACAGGACAAGAAGCCGCAGGCTCTAAAACTTTATGAGCAAGCTTTGGCGCTCAATCCTAACCACTTCAGCGCTTTACTCGATCTGGCTGAGGGTTACTTGGATAACAAAGATTTCGGCAAAGCAGTGGCAGTTTACACGCGAGGGGACAAAATTGACCCGATACGCACTCAGCAAGGATTTGTGCGATCGCTGCTAAGCTACGGGAATGAGTTGTGGAGCAAGCAAAAACAAGAAAAGTGGGAACTGGCAAAGAAACAGTTCACAAAAGTCCAAGAAATTGAACCTGACAACGCACCAGCACAAGAGAAACTGCTAGAAATTCAAGCTTTCGAGAATCAAAAAAATCGTCATAGTGAGAACAATTGGAGATTTCTGTCAAGAACACTCATTGTAGCAGCAGTTGTGGGAATACCTGTCCTTATTGGCATTGGATTTTGGCTGAGGTTAAACTATTGCCCACCGGGTCAAACTAGAGTAGATGGGATCTGCAAACCAGCAAAGCCACTGCTGACACTACCTCCACAGCCGTTTCGCATACCTAAATGGGAGCCACAACGATTTAGTCGCGGTGAGCGTACCCTCTTTCCTTCTAAGAACAACCCCGATCGTGACCGTGGCATTGAAGCTTTTAAGCAAGGCAATTATCTCGAAGCTGCTGAATTATTTGCAAAGGCTGTAACGGCTAATAGTTACACATTCTGCGCCTACCGAGAAGGCGCAACTACAAACCTTCATAAGCGATCGCCTACTCGATCTGGTATATGTTAAAATGGGCATTTCGGTGCCAAAACTGAGAAATTAATGACTGAGCAACGTACTGATTATGACAGTCCTTGGAAAGAAATAATTGAGGACTATTTCCCCAGTTTTTTGCAGTTCTTTTTCCCCCTAGCCTATGCCGAAATCGACTGGACACAACCCTATGAATTTCTAGATACAGAATTACAACAGCTAGAGCCTGATGCAGAAATTGGTAAGCGTCTGGTGGATAAAGTAGCAAAGGTTTGGCTTCGTGGGGGCGAACAGGCTTGGGTATTGGTGCATGTCGAAGTTCAAGGACAATATGAGCGCCAATTTGCTGAGCGTATGTACACATATAATTATCGGTTGTTTGACCGCCATAAACAGCAAGTGATAAGCTTGGCAGTTTTGGCTGACGAACAGAAAAATTGGCGACCTTCGAGTTATGGATATGAATTGGGTGGATGTCGTGTCAGATTAGAGTTTCCTGTGGCGAAACTTTTGGACTATGAAGCAGATTGGGAAACCCTAGAACAAAGCACCAATCCCTTTGGGATAATTGTTATGGCGCATCTGAAGACTAAGGCGACGCACGGAAACTCAGAGAATCGCTTAAACTGGAAGTTAAGCCTAGTCAGAAGGCTGTATGAACGCGGGTATAGCCGGGAAGACATTCTGAAGTTATTTCGGTTTATTGACTGGGTGATGGTATTGCCAGAAGAGTTGGCGGGTGGTTTTAAAGCAGAAGTAAGAAGTTATGAGGAGGCAAGAAGAATGCGGTATGTTACTAGTATTGAGCGGCTGGCAATCAAGGAAGGGATTGTCCAAAATGCACGAGAGAATGTCATTGAAATCCTGGAGACGCGGTTCGGTGGAGTGCCAAGCTCGATGATAGAGGCGATCAATGGGATAGAGGATGCTTCTTTGTTGAAAAGGCTTCATAAAAGGGCGATTACGATTGGCTCTTTGGAAGAATTTCAGCAATTCCTGGAGCAAACCATGTCTGAGGAATGAGCAGTAAGCGGTAAGCACAGCTATGCCAAAAGCCGATCGCTCTTTTTCTATTCCAAGCCGTAATTATAATCAGTTTTTTAATTGTCTCAATAATCGAATTAATTTTGGTTAATCCAACCCTACCAATTAACTATTGTTAATAATATATTAAAGATAATTGTGATTATTGACGTTTAAGAATATCCACATATTTAGGATTGAATCATCAACATGAGTACAAAAATTGAAACTACAAGTTTCATCAACGATTTGGATCGAGTCGCCAGAATACGCTTTGAGATAGCCAATTGTCTGAGTCAGATTTCTGCTACTCTAGAGCAAGCAGAAGCAGAAGGAGAGCATCACTCAGGTAGGTTAGGTTTAGATAGAGATATAGAAGATACAACCAAAATCAGTAAAAACTTACGGGAGGGAGTGTTTCGACTGCTGGTTTTAGGGGATATGAAACGGGGCAAAAGCACTTTTCTCAATGCCTTAATTGGCGAGAAATTATTGCCCAGTGATGTAAATCCCTGCACCGCCTTACTAACGGTTTTACGCTATGGTTCCGAAAAGAAAGTTACCATCTACTTTAATGATGGCATTCCTCCTGAACAAATTGATTTTAAAACTTTTAAGCGTCGCTATACAATTGACCCAGGGGAGGCAAAGAGACTAGAGCGAGAGAAAAAGCCAGCCTTTCCTAACATTGACTATGCCGTTGTGGAGTATCCCTTACCTCTGTTGGAAAAGGGGATTGAAATTGTTGATAGTCCGGGGCTAAATGATACAGAAGCACGGAACGACCTATCTCTAGGTTATATCAATAATTGCCATGCAATCCTCTTTGTCTTGAGGGCATCTCAGCCTTGTACCCTAGGGGAACGCCGTTATCTGGAAAATTACATCAAAGGTCGAGGATTGACGGTTTTCTTCCTGATTAACGCTTGGGATCAGGTTCAGGATAGTTTGCTCGATCCCGATGACATGAAAGCATTAAAAGAAGCTGAAGATAAACTGCGTCGAGTTTTCCAAGCTAACCTGACCCAATATTGTCAGGTGGATGGATACGATCTGTATGAGGAACGAGTATTTGAGATTTCTTCCATTCGCGCCCTGCGTCGGCGGATTAAGAATTCAGATGCTTCTCTTGAACGCACTGGATTTCCAGAGTTTATGGCTGCCCTCAACAGTTTTTTGACCAAGGAAAGGGCAATTTCCCAATTGCGTCAAGGGAGAACTATTGCACGCCAAACTTATACCCATGTTCATGAAGCCATTGAACGCCGAGTACCATTGCTAGATGAGGATATCAATGAATTAAAGCAAAAGATTATCTCAGTTGAACCGGAATTTGACAAACTCAGTGAGATCTGCGAACAATTTATTGATGAAATTAGAGAAATTCGGGATATTAAGGCAAAAGCGATCGCCGATTCTTTTCGCGACTATGTGCTTAACTTGGGCAACACCTTTGAATCAGATTTCTTACGCTATCAGCCCGATCTAAAATTTATGGATGTCCTCGATCAAGGCAGGAGGCAAGCATTTGAGGGAGCGATGCGGCAGGCATTTGAACATTATATTAACGACAAAATTGCAGCTTGGAGTATTAAGGTTGAGGAGGAGATGAATGCAGCCTTTGAGCAGCTATCCAGGAGTGCGGCGAACTATGGTGCTGACTACGCTAAGGTGACAGACAAGATTACTGAGAAACTAACGGGGCAAAAGCTACAACCGGATAGCAGTACATCCACTGAAAATAGCTCCCCAGCCTGGGCAACCTGGGCGATGGGACTGGTTTCCTTAGCGTCGGGTAACATTGCTGGTGCAGCACTGGCTCAAGCAGGCTTCGATTGGAAAAATATCCTGCTGAACATGATCGCTGTGATTGGCATTGGTGGGATTAGTACTGCTCTTTTCGGGGTTGTTATCGGCCCTGTTACTGTAGTGTTGCTAGGTTCTGGCGTTGCGGCTTTTCAAATGGAGAAAGCTCGTAAAGAATTGCTGAAAACTGCTAAAAAAGAGTTGGTCAAACATCTGCCTAAGGTGGCTCAAGAGCAATGGCAACCCATTCATGATGCTATCAAAGAATGTTTTGATGCTTATGAGCGGGAAGTGACCGAGCGGGTGAAGGATGACATTCAAGCTCGCAAAGCTGAGTTAGAGAATCTGCTCAAGCAAAAGGAATCCCACGAAATCAATCGCGGGGCAGAATTAGCTCGGCTGAGACAATTGGAGACTGATATCTCCTCATTTTGCCGTAGTCTGGAAGATATGTATCGGAATTTCCTTGCATCCTCCGCCTGAAGCCTATCCCTTACCTATAAGTAGGTCGGTCAAATTAATTAGAAAATGGTTGAGAGAGGGCACAGGGAACAGGGAACAGGGAACAGGGAATTGGAAACAGGGAACAGCTAACCTTAACACCTAACACCTATTACCATTTATGTGTATTGAGGAATTTAGGGGCGATCGCATCACTAGTGGCGTGCCGCTACGCGGTGCCTAGGCTGACGCCCCTGCTTTCGCAGCGCGGCAGCGCTAAAATCAAATGAGCTTCATAAAATTTAATGTTCAGTGACAAATTTTTACTTGTCTGGGGAGCGGATTGTCAAGAAAATTAGCTCAGCGATTTTACGACAAAAAACTGTATGAAACTCAAACCAAAAACCAGGATTTCTGAGCATTTTAGTAATTTAAAAGACTCCCGTGTAGACCGAACCAAATTACATAAACTCCTCGATATCATTACGATTTCTTTTAGATATCCGGCTGGCTAAAACTGTTTTACTCATTTGTAATTTGTCTGTGCCTTATCTATACAAAGTTTTAATTTATCAGCTAAAATTTGTACGTAGGGGTCTTGTAAAAAAGTATTGAGATGACCGTGCTTGTCAATACCGTGCATGCCTGGGACGTCGTAAACTTCGACCCCACCTGCCGCCAATTCATCCCAGCCAAAAAGGGACTCAGTTGGAAAAAAATTTGCACTTCCCTCACTAACTCGGAATAGGGTCACCCGCCCCTGATAGGCTTGCGGGACATAATATTGACGGCTGAATATGAAGGCCTCTCGGACAGGAATTTTGCTCAAGACTTGAGGCAAGAAGCGCTTATTATTTAAGTAGATCTTGTATGTAATTAACTCGCTTATTGCCTTGATAGTCAAGAGCCGTCCGGCGATTCTCCCCTTTGCTCTCTGTAGGATATAGGTAAGCTTCTCTCTATAGCTGAGTTGTGAAAGTTGATTCAGATGCCGACGGGCTTGAACTAGGATTGCCGGTTTTGGTGGTTTTGGTGGTGAGGTAATGGCAGCATCAAATAGAGCAAGCAAGGCTACTTTCTGACCTTGCACCTGAAGCTGCTGAGCCATCTCGAAGGCTATAATGCCCCCTGCGCACAAGCCTCCCAGAAAATAAGGCCCCTCAGGCTGGAGGGTGCGTATTTCTTTGATGTAGTGAGCCGCCACATCCTCAATCCAGCTATGGAAGCCCCGTTTTCCATCTACGTGCTGTGGTTGTAGTCCATAAAATGGCTGCTCCAGTCCCAGATAATTCGCCAGCTCGCGATAGCAGAAGACATGACCGTCAGCTTCATGGACGCAAAAGAAAGGTGGTTTAGAACCGCTAGGTTGAATCGCTACCAAGGAGGACCAGGACTGTGACCATCCCTCCAGGCGGGAAAAGCTGGCTAATTGCTCGATAGTCGGAGCTTGGAAGAGGACAGATAAGGGCAGATTTTTCTTAAAGGCTTTCTCAATTTGCGCGAACAGGCGCACGGCTAGCAGGGAGTGTCCCCCCAGGTCAAAG
>JBFRWF010000485.1:0-5705 GCA_051439465.1 Xenococcaceae cyanobacterium
TTACATTTATAGTTGAGATGAGCAGGGGGAGCAGGGGGAGCAGGGGAAGCAGGGGGAGAAAAAGCTTATTTTTTCGTTTCTGCGATCGTTCTGACTCACCCTTTTGTAAAAAACCTACCCTTGTGAGGAGAGGGGGAGACAAGATGTAATTTAACGCTTTAACGCCTTTCATACCTTCCCATCAATTCTGTTTTTGCCAGAAGATGACCTTCCATTGCTTTTTCAACCCGCTGCTTCGTTGCTTTCTCTGGAAGCTGTAGTTCGGTATCTAAAGCATAAAGCTTAAAGAAATAACGATGTTCTCGATCCGGTGGACACGGACCAAAGTAATCCACGTTACCGCTAGTGCCAATGCCATGAGTCCCCTCAGGTTCTTCTCCCTCTTTCACCTCAGTTAAGCTTGCAGGGATGTTAAAGACTACCCAATGGTCCCACATTCCATCTTTTCGCAAACGTTTGGGAACATCCGGATCGTCCATAATTAAGACTAAGCTCTTTGTCTGGGAAGGGACATCAGATATGCTCAACGGAGGATTGATGTTTGCTCCATCGCAAGTGTATTTAGATGGGATTTTTCCTCTGTGCTCAAAAGCAGCACTGGTAAGTTTCATTTTTTACCTCCTTTAGTTCACCGCCCTGGCTAATCTTGTATCTGTTAAGTTCTAACGGAACTCAGCTAGAGACCTCCCACTTCTCCTACCACTATTCTGTCACGCAAGTAAAGCTGAGGCATTGACAGATAGACAAAAATATACATTCCACAAGCCCTCTAAACCTTCAGAGGTTACTCCAAATTTCAGCGATCGCCCATCGAATTTCATTTACCCCTTGCGTATTTCCGAACAAATATATCCCTGTGTTTGCAGGATGTATTGTCGTAAACTATTTCTGTAAATGGCCGAATCAAAGTAATCTTCGAGTAATACTTATGAAAGCGGTTGTATACACAAAATACGGACCACCGGATGTTCTTGAATTAAAAGAGATAGAAAAACCTATCCCCAAGGACGATGAAGTTTTGATAAAAGTTCATGGGGCATCCGTAAATTCATGGGACTGGGATCTCCTGAGAGGTACGCCGTTCTTGAACCGCCTGTTCTTTGGGCTTCTAAAACCTAAATACAAGATACTTGGAGCTGACATAGCGGGGCGGGTTGAAGTGGTTGGCAGAAACGTAAAGCAGTTTCTGCCAGGTGATGAGGTGTTCGGGGACCTATGCGAGTGTGGTTGGGGCGGTTTTGCCGAGTATGTATGTGCTCGTGAAAATGCATTAGCGCTCAAACCGGCCAGTATGACATTCGAGGAAGTAGCGGCCGTCCCTCAAGCGGCAGTCATGGCCCTGCAGGGTCTTCGTGATCAAGGACAGATTCAACCAGGACAAAAGGTTTTGATTAATGGTGCGGGTGGTGGTGTGGGTACGTTTGCAGTGCAGATTGCCAAATCATTCGGGGCTGAAGTGACTGGCGTAGACAGCACGAGTAAATTGGACATGATGCGCTCGATTGGTGCAGACCAGGTCATTGATTACACGCAAGAAGATTTCACCCAAAATGGACAGCGTTATGACCTGATTCTTGATGCTGCGGCATATCGTTCGATTTTTGATTACAAGCGTGCATTAAGTCCCAAGGGAATTTTTGTCGTAGTCATAACTTTGGAGCATAATGACAAAACCTAACAAAGCGCTGTACCAGACCGCTATTCCGCTGCGCTTCATAGCGGCAGGTGAGCTTGGTCGTTAGCCTGCTTCATCAAGTAATGTTAAGTTAGAGCGAGATTTTTATTAATAAAAAGAATTGACCATGATTAGAACAATAGCCCCATCTGACACAGATGGCGTGATGGCTTTGGCCGAGAAACTTGGTATGTTTGATGCCGATGGACTTGATCATATTAAAGAAACTTTGGCCAACTACTACAGCGGTAACAGCAAGGACTTATGGTACGTTGCCGATGATAACGGTCTAGCGGGAGTTTTATACTGTGCACCTGAACCGATGACTAGTGGAACTTGGAACGTCCTTATGTTCCTTGTCAACCCAGACCATCATGGGCAAGGGCATGGCAGCGCCCTAATGAGTTATGTTGAGCAAACCTTGGTAGAGCGAGAGGAACGCTTGCTGATAGTAGAAACGTCGAGTCTCGATGACTTTGAGAGTGCCCGAGGGTTTTACTCAAAGTGCGGTTACAACGAGGAAGCGCGAATCCGAGACTTCTACGCAGAAGGGGACGATAAGATTGTCTTCAGCAAGGCGCTGAAAGCAGGCTAATTTCTCTTTTGGTGAGAGACGAAGATACAGAGTGTTTTCAAGCATTTATCAATTATTTTGCTGAGTCTTACCCAGATGATTTACATATTTGGCAATTAGATAATGGCTCTTTTTCCTATCTGGCGCTAGTTTTTAGTAAATTTTTCCCTCGATCAGCAGGCGAGTTTGGGTCGCGATCGCGGGAAGTTAATAAAAGTTAACACAGTACCGTTTACCTCACAAGACCTCCAGCAGAAAAAATCTCTAAAAAATCTCTGAGAGTCGGGGCGCATTTATGTCAAAATCAAACTCAAATGGTATAAGTAAATGTTGCGCACTGCTCTACCTACAATAGAAGTAAAGAAGACAGAGTAGTCAACTACATTTCTGCCTTCCTTCTTTCCTCTTGGATTGATATCAATGGAGGTGAACTCTATGAAGGAAGCAATGCTCTATGAAAGGCTACCGGACAGCCGCGTGCGCTGTAATCTGTGCGCCCATTGTTGCCTAATTGCCGACGGTAAGAAGGGGATCTGCCAAGTCCGCGAGAATCAGGGCGGGACGCTCTATACCTTGGTCTACGGGCGCACCATTAGCCAAAATGTAGACCCGGTGGAGAAAAAACCCCTGTTTCACTTTTATCCTGGTTCGACGGCTTACTCAATCGCCACACCAGGTTGTAACTTTCGCTGTGCGTGGTGCCAAAACTGGGAGATTTCCCAGATGCCGCGCGAGCAGCATTTGATTTCTGGCTATGAGGCGACTCCAGAGCAGATCGTTGCCGTTGCACAGCGCTGCGGCTGCCGCAGTATTGCTTACACTTACACCGAACCGACTATCTTTTTTGAGTACGCCTATGATACAGCTCGTCTGGCTCATGGGGCTGGCTTGGCTAATATCTATGTGACCAATGGCTACATGAGCGCCGAGATGCTGGAGGCTTTCCAGCCTTATTTGGATGGGGCTAACATAGACCTGAAAGCCTTCCGCGATGCAACCTACCGACGCTATGTCGGGGCGCGGTTGCAGCCAGTGTTAGATAGTCTGAAAACAATAAAACGGCTGGGTATCTGGCTGGAGGTAACTACTTTAGTTATTCCTGGCATTAATGATGACCTAGCAGAGTTACGGGATGTGGTGCAATTTGTTGCCCAGGAGTTGGGTACAGATACGCCCTGGCACATTAGTCGATTCTTCCCAGATTACAAGCTGGCGGACGTGCCGCCTACTCCCCTAGAGACGCTATATCAGGCGAGGAAGATTGGACTGGAAGAGGGTCTGAAATATGTCTACATTGGCAATGTGCTGGGCGAGGATAGCAAGAACACGGTTTGCCCAGGATGCGGCAAAGTGCTGATCCGACGACATGGCTTCAGCGTGGCTGTCAATCGGATTTGGGATGGACGCTGCCCGGATTGTGGCTGTGTGATCGCTGGTGTTGGGATGGAAGGGAGGTTGTCTAAGTCAGCAGTAGTAGTTTAGAGGAAGGGCGATCGCTTATTGATACAAAAACGGTTAATTAGTCAGCAGACATATAAGTAGTTGGACCTAGTCTAGCCTAGAAATGATCGGGTCAAGAAAGAGCGATCGCAATACTGCTCGGTTAAGAACCAAACACCCCGTCAGAGTGGAAGTCAAATGATAAAGGGGATTTTCAAAGGGGATTTGGTATCAAATACGCTCAATCTGCCAGATTACTGAGGCTTTACCCACACCGATTGCCCAATTCTATCCACTTCCAGGCTATAGACGATGCCCCAAACCCTTGTCCCCTCCACCCTGGTTGACTGACAAAACTCAACAAGCATAGTCAAACATCCTTACCGTGAACTCTAGCTGATATCTCTTCTGCTCATCCTGTTTTCGAGAAGCGGTCTCGCTACGCGAGTGCCTAGTCTTCGACGCTGCTCCGCAGAACGGCAGCGCCGGGGATGGGTCGGGTTTCCCACTTAAATTTAGGGTTTCAAACAACTCCCAACCTTGAGTGAGAGCAGTCTTAACCCATTAGGAGTTACGCATTGACATAAAAACCAAAATGTGCATAGGGGAAAATAAGACAGGCGGTCAGCGAAGCTGTGCCTCCGGCAGCGCTAACTTCCCAAGAGCATAAGGGAAGTAAAATTAGGGATGACCAATGCATAAAAAATTAAGTATTGGTAGATAATCCAACCTTCTTATTAAGATGTTCTAAAATAAAATCCCGAGCTACTTGAATAGACAGATTTCTTTGAGGTTGATACCAATTTTCAATTAAGGACTCTGCTCTCATTAACTCTAATTGGGTAAAAGCTCGTATTGAACAAAAGAAATGTGTTAGAATTGCTGCGGGTGTTCTCACGAGAAACCGTTTGATTCCACAGAGTTGCTTGATAGCTCTGTGATAACATTCTATGCCCCAATGTACTAAATGTAACTCGATAAAATCCCGACGAGTTATTTGCTCAATCTGAGGGAGCTCAGAGAGCCACATTATATAGTATCTCTTGACTTCGTTTTTGAATGTTTTCCGAAATACTTTTACCCACCCGTACTGCTTCAGATAAACGACTAACCCATCAGGCGGAATATCTAACTGACTGACCTGAGTGTATTGTCCCTTAACCAGTGACACTTGCCGATTCTTGGCAATTCCCATCAAGAAACCTAGTTTTTGGTTCTTCAAAAACTTAAGATTGTCTCGACTGGAATACCAACAGTCTCCTGTCACCCAGTCAGGTCTTAATCCCCAAGTAAGTACCTCAGCTACCATTTCACGAAAATAATCATTTTTTGTTTTTTCATCCTTCTTATTGTCAAGACGATAATTAATCGGGACAGATTTTTCTGTAGGGTCTGTATAATACAGGGTGACTAGATTAATTCCTTTGATTGGGCGATGTTCATTTCCTGACCAAAAATATCCAATAAATTTGTTATAATCTGGGTCGCTATAAGGTTTTTCTATAACCGTATCATCAGCACTTAATGTTCCACCTATCAAATTAATGTATAGCTTAACTTCATTGAACAAATCTTTGGGACAATATCTTTCTCTTAACAAGAAACGATTAACACTGTCGTGAGATATTCCCGATAAAATTTCTGCTAAACGGGTACAACCTGAATATTTCGATTCGGCCAATAAAAACCAGGTGTACAAGTCCTTGTCACATTTTGCTGTAGACGGCTTGGTAATTTTTCTAATGGTTCTCTCCTCAGTTGGATAAAGCTAGAGTAATTTTACTGGAGTTTAGACTATGTTTTGGGTTAGCGCTGCCGTAGGCACTCGCGTAGCGAGCCCGCAGTTTTGGGGTGACGATCACAGTTTTGGGGTGGTGATAAGCTTCTAAACTCCAGAATTTTACTCTCTACCGGCTCTTTCACCGATAGCGATCGCCCGGAGCGTAGGTAGCGATCCCGCAGGGATCCGCTAGTCTTCGACCCTGCTCCGCAGAACGCGGCACGCCTACTCTGACA
>JBFRWF010000486.1:0-17026 GCA_051439465.1 Xenococcaceae cyanobacterium
CGATCTGCAGATTTTCGCGCTTGATGGCAATCTCAGTATCGCTGATTTCCTGAACTTTCTCTTTGAGCAACAGCAGCCACCCCACCGCCTCGGTTTTCAGTTCTTCGAGGGTTAGTGGTTTCACCAAGAGTTTCAGTTCATCTACGGGAATTTTCGGATCTTTGCTAGTAAGGGCCTCAGACAGATTGGGATTGGCGGCGATCATCGTCTTGAAGGAGGCTTTTTCAGTCGCTCCCCCATCTTGGGCGCGGACGGGGACGCTCCACGTAACAAGGGTGCAAACCACGCCAGCTGCGAAGACCGCCCGAATTCGATAGAACCACATTTGTTTTTTTTCCTAAATAACTGTTCTAAGTATTTTTGGCTTGGTTCAATATGGTTCGTGGCAAAGTAACACATAGGGGTGTTAGTCTGTTTTGAACCATGCCGTATTTTTGTTTAGATTTTACTCCAATCGCCGCGATTTGTCAACGAATTTGGGGGAATAACCTTAAGTAAATACACTTAGATTGATCTATCCAAATCAGGACTTACACACTGAGATTGTCTGTTGAGACTAGGGCGTGTCTGCAAAATGCTAAACTAAGTAAAACTACTCAAAAACTCACCCGCACCGCTAAAAATCATGGTAAAATCTGCACAGCACAAATCCTAATGTAAATTGCTTCTAGGGTTCCGATTTAAGTCATACAAGCTTAAATGACAGGTCCAAGAGAAGCAGGCTAGGCTTGAAATTTAACAGACTTCAAGACGGCTACACGGCGGGAAAAAAGCCCGGGAGATTTTAATGGTGGTTTTCTAAGCACCATTAATCGACCGGGTTTATTATTTTCTTGCTTAAAAACGATAACTTCACAAAAACATCTCCATGACTGATCAACCATTCTTTCAACCCCCAGATTCTAATTTAAATGGACATTATACTGAGGCACAAAGAGCTTTAGAAAGAGAAGCACAGCTACCAGTGACAGGCTGGCAGCAGGAGGTTTCTAGAGGTTTAGAATTCGGTTTAGAAGCAGCGGAAAGTATCTGCGATCGCTCTATCCCAACCTTTTCTCGGGGAGAACTTCCTCACTACGCTGGCATCAATACCTTCCTCAAAGCACCCTACCTAGAAGACGTGCGCAAAGTGGGTGAATACGATGTGGCGATCGTGGGAGTACCTCACGATTCTGGTACCACCTATCGCCCTGGAACTCGATTTGGTCCCCAAGGAATTCGCCGCATTTCTGCACTTTATACACCCTACAATTTTGAAATGGGTATAGATTTGCGCGAGGAAATTACCTTGTGTGATCTGGGAGATATTTTTACCATTCCCGGAAATAACGAAAAATCTTTTGACCAGATTTCCAAAGGAGTAGCGCACGTTTTTAATTCTGGAGCTTTTCCTATTATTTTGGGGGGCGATCATTCCATTGGTTTTCCTACAGTCAGAGGAATTTGTCGCCATTTAGGCGATAAAAAAATGGGGATTATTCACTTTGATCGCCATGTGGATACCCAAGAAACAGATTTAGATGAACGGATGCACACTTGCCCCTGGTTTCATGCCACAAATCAAAAAAATGCCCCAGCAAAAAATTTAGTCCAACTGGGAATTGGTGGCTGGCAAGTCCCGCGCCAGGGAGTAAAATTTTACCGAGAAAAGGCTACAAACATCTTAACGGTAACAGACATTACAGAAATGGGGCTAGATGCTGCAGTAAATTTTGCCTTAGAACGGGCTTTGGATGGCACAGACTGCGTTTATATCAGCTTTGATATTGATTGCATTGATGCCGGTTTTGTCCCTGGAACTGGATGGCCAGAACCCGGTGGCTTATTGCCTCGCGAAGCTCTTTATATGTTGGGCAAAATTATTCGGAATGCCCCGATTTGTGGACTGGAAGTGGTAGAAGTTTCGCCCCCTTACGATATCAGCGATATTACTTCACTGATGGCGACTCGCGTTATTTGTGATACGATGGCTCACTTAGTATTATCTGGGCAACTACCACGGAAAGAAAAACTGGCTTACATTCATCCAGAAGCACAGTCGAAATTACTTGAGGAGTGGATATGAGCCATGCATGAAACTGATATGACAAAGGCTCTAATTATGACGGTGAGAGACTGGTGGGAATCCCAGCCTGAAGCTCCTAAGATTGAAAAGATTCACCTAATTGTGGGCAAATTTACCTGCGTTGAACCTGTCAGTTTACAATTTGCTTTTGAAGTTCAGACTTGCAACACTTTTTTAGAAGGAGTAGAGTTGGTTATCCAAGAAACACCTTTAATTGCCTTTTGTCATCGCTGTCAACAAGAATATCTCCCGGAAATAGGAATGCAATATGCCTGTCCCCAGTGCCATTCTCCAATGGAAGATATTCGTTCTGGACGAGAGTTGAAAATTGACCGCATTGAGTATTCTTCTGAGACGGCTATAACAACCTAGGAATAAGAAAGACTAAAACTGATGCATCAAACATTTGACGCTGCTTTAGAAATTAACTTGCTCCATGCCAATCAAGCAGGAGCGGATCATAATAGGGAACATTTTGATGAATGGGGAATTACCTGTCTGAATGTGATGAGTAGCCCCGGAGCTGGTAAAACGGTGTTGCTGGAGCGCACCCTAGCTGCTTTAAATAAGCAGTTAAAAATTGCCGTCATTGAAGGAGATATGACGACGGAGTTAGATGCTGAGCGTCTCCGCAAATATGATGTTCCGGTGATTGCGATTAATACCGGGCGTTCTTGTCACCTAGATTCTAAAATGGTGGCTGGAGGGATTCACAGATTGAAAAATGAATATAATCCCTCAGACTTTGATTTAGTGTTGGTAGAAAATGTTGGTAATTTAGTTTGTCCTGCTGAGTTTGAAGTGGGGGAACACGCTAAGGTTGCCCTTCTTAGTGTGACGGAAGGTGAAGATAAACCTTTGAAATATCCGGTGATGTTTCAGGAAGCCGACTGTCTGCTGATTGCGAAGATCGATTTGGCTCCATATTTAGACATTGATATCAGCCGCATCGAGGCGAATGTCCGCCAGATGAATCCTGATGTGAAAATTATTCCGATTTCAGCGAAGACTGGGGAAGGATTGGAGACTTGGTTTGACTGGGTGCTATCCGTTGTCAGGGAAGTAGAAAGAAAAAAAATATATTCCTTCAATTAGGTAAAAAATGCCTCCTGAAGCACAAAAAATCAGCGTGTAGGATGGTGGAATATGGCAAGTGAATGAGATATTATGAGTAAGCAGGACAATCCGGTTGTACTGGTTTTGGCTGTAGCAGTTACATTGGGTATCATCGGCGGTGGTTTTTGGTTACTGAGTAAGATGGCACCAGGATTGATTCCAGGTTTGCTAAATCAAACTGCAACTGAACCCGGCAATAGTCAGAGTCAAAAGCGAAATCAACAGGCGAGTAGTCAATGGACACTTCTGGGGGATACCTTCAGTGGCTATAGCACCTTTCGCAGTGCCGAGTTTCAGGATGCTCTCAAAGAAGTTGGGCTCAGTTTAACTTATCAAGATGAATTTGATCAGGCGAAACGGGCTGACTTTTTGAATCAGGGTAAAGCGGATTTATTTGTCACTACCCTGGATCAGTTTCTCAAACAAAAGCCCCAAGGGAAAATTGTGGGATTGATTGACCGCACTGTGGGAGCAGATGCAGTAGTTCTGAATACAAAGAAATATCCCAACCTCAAGTCTCTTCTGGATCTGAGCCAACTGTTACAGCAGCAGCGCTCTCAAGGAAAACAGTTAAGCATTGCCTATGCTGGGGACACCCCTAGTGAGTATCTGGCTTTAGTACTGAGTACCAAATTCGAGGCGTTTAACCTGTCAGATTTTGAAATCAAAGAAGTAGCAGATGCTTCCGAGGCTTGGAAGCTCTTAAAAGACTCCAATCAAAATGTAGCAGTTGCAGTGATTTGGGAGCCATTTGTTACCCAAGCGAAACAGCAGGGCTATACAGTAGTCTTATCTAGTAAAGATGCACCGAGGGCAATTGTCGATGCGATCGTTGCTTCCAACCGCCTGATTGAGTCTCAACCGGGACAGATTTCAGAATTTCTAGAAGCTTACTACCGTCGCATCGATGCCAATGTCCGCGAGCCTTCCCAGTTAAAGAAGCAAATTGCTGAGGATGGGGAATTATCCTCCAATGAAGCGGCTGCTGTTTTGCAAGGCATTGACTTTTTTACCTCCGTTGAAGCCAAAAACTGGATGACGGATGGAACTTTAGAAAAAAGGATCGGTTCCACGGCGGCGGTGTTGGTACTATCAGGGAGAATGAATCAAGTTCCTCAGAATCCTCAGGAGTTGTTTAGCTCGGAGTTTATTAAGGGCGCAGCAAGCAACACCGAAACACTGATTAGTTTAGTGCGTGCTGATAACCCGGAGTTGGCAGATAGACTGGCAGGTAAGGGGAAAACTATTAGTGCTGCTCCCCAAGTCACTACTAGCCAGATTACTACTGCCCCGGATATAGGCAACTTACAGGTGCGAGGAGAAGTGAAATTTAATACTGGCTCGACTGCATTGACAGATGAGGGCAAGCAAACTCTAAATAAGTTAGCGCAAGAGATTAGAGAATTCAATGAGCAAACCGTTGCTGTCCGAGTGATTGGTCATACTTCTAGAACTGGCTCTGCTGATTTTAACCAAAGGCTGAGTGAACAAAGAGCACAGGCGGTGGTGAATGCTCTCCGTAATCTTGGTCTCAAGCACAACTTTGTAGCTGAGGGAAAAGGTTTTTACCTACCTCTTTCTGGTATTCCCCCAGAAGATCCTCGCCAACAACGCACTGAAATTCGCTTAGTGCGTATCAATTAAAATATGAGAAAACTAAAGCTCAAGGCTTCCACAAGTACTATTTAGCTTAAGTGGCAAAGTGATGAGTCAGCCTAAAAAAATAGCAGCATTGATTTTGGCTGTGGTAATAACCTTTGGTTTGATAATTGGTGTATCCTGGGGGATTAATAAGTTATGGCGCAATAACGACTCGAAGCCTTTTTATTCAGGACAACACATTATTTTGGCAGATACCTTCAGTGGTTATAGCACTTTCCGCAGTGTCGAGTTGCGCGACTCTCTGCAAAAAGTTGGCATTAGTCTCCGCTACGAAGATGAATTCGATCAGGCCAAACGGGCTCAACGTTTGAGTCAGGGAGGAGCAGACTTAATCGCAACTACCCTGGATCAGTTTATTCAGCATCAACCCCAGGGTAAAATTGTGGGGCTGATTGATCGCACCGTCGGCGCTGATGCAGTGGTACTGAATACGAAGAAATATCCTAGCTTGAAGTCTTTGACAGCTTTGAGGCAACTGTCGCAAAAAGAGCGCTCTCAAGGAAATAAGCTAGCCATTTCTTTCGCAGGTGATACCCCCAGTGAATTTCTCGCTTTGGTGCTAGACACTAAATTTGAGGACTTTAATCTGTCAGATTTTGAACAAATCAAGGTGCCAGATGCTAAAGATGCCTGGAAGTTATTGCAAGATGAGAAGGAGAAAGTGGCGATCGCTGTCCTTTGGGAACCTTTTGTTACCCAAGCGCGGCAGCAAGGATATACAGTTGTCTTATCCAGTAAAGATGTCCCCAACGCCATCGTGGATGCGATCGTCGCCTCCAACCGGATGATTGAGTCTTATCCGGAAACCGTCTCCAAATTTCTGGAAGCTTACTACCGCCGCATCAATGGCAATGCCTTCGATCCTTCCAAACTAAGAGATCAAATTGCCAAGGATGGCAACTTGTCACCCCCAGAAGCAGACGCAGTTTGGCAAGGGATTGAGTTTTTTACAGCACTTGAAGCCAGCGAGTGGTTAACCGATGGAACGCTAGAGCAACGGATAGACTCAATCTCTGCTGTGCTGCTACTCTCAGGACGCATCAACCAAGGGCCTAAAAATCCTGCTGACTTATTTACTTCCAAGTTGATTGGTGAAGCGGCACAAACAGCTCAAAATCAATATAACAGCCTAAAAGCCGATTACCCAGAAGTTGCCGAAAGACTGAAAAAACTAAGACCGATTTCCTCTGGAATTCCGACACCCAGTCCGAGTCCAGAACCAGAGGAGATTGGGATTCTGAAAGTGCAGGGTAAAGTAGAATTTAGAGAAGGCTCTACCGAATTAACTGCTACAGGGAAACAAACACTCAATAAA
The DNA here is from genome assembly GCA_051439465.1 of Xenococcaceae cyanobacterium. Classification (GTDB taxonomy): domain Bacteria; phylum Cyanobacteriota; class Cyanobacteriia; order Cyanobacteriales; family JBFRWF01; genus JBFRWF01. The sequence goes on from JBFRWF010000486.1 coordinate 6,159, forward strand.
CTCGCTCAAGAGATTAAAGAATTTAATCCTCAAAGTGTGGAAGTGCAAGTGGTGGGGCATACTTCCCGCACTGGATCTGCTGCCTACAATCAAACCCTCAGCCAACAACGAGCAGAAGTAGTTCGCGACTATCTGCAGGCATATCCTCTCAAACACAAAATTATTGCCGAGGGGAAAGGCTTCTACCTCCCGCTTTCGGGCATTCCTCCAGAAGATCCTCGGCAACAACGCACAGAAATTAGTCTGGTACGACTTCGTTAGCTAAACTCATTAAATTATTCAGAATTGTCTAGAACGAGGAAGTTCAATGAAAATCCCAAAATTCTTGTCTTTGTGCGCTATCTTTGTACTGGGCTTTGTTCTGGCAGTGAGCTGCTCTCGTGCTCCAGATACTACTCCAAAATCAACCAATCCAGAAGCATCTCCTGTAGTAATGGGCTACAGTAGTTGGGCGGGGTGGTGGCCCTGGGCGATCGCCGAGCAAGAAGGTCTATTTGAAGCCAATGGGGCGAATGTAGAACTGAAGTGGTTTGACGGCTATCTAGAATCCCTGCAAGCCATGGCTGCTGGTAAACTAGATGCCAATTGCCAAACCTTGAACGATACCATCGCCTTTGCTCCTGACTCAGTGAATGGTCAGGTCGCCGTTTTGGTCAATGATAATTCAGCTGGAAATGACAAAATTATTGTTTCCAAGGAAATCAATACCATACAAGACCTCAAAGGCAAAAAAGTCGGTTTAGAAGAGGGACTTGTAGACGACTTCCTGCTGACTTTAGCTCTGGAAAAGAATGGCATGTCCAGAGAAGATATCGAAATTGTCAACCTGGAAACTGGCGCAGCAGCAGCAGCATTTGCTTCTGGAAAGGTCGATGCAGTTGGAGCTTTTCCTCCTTTCTGGTTAACGGCACTCAAACGGGAAGGGAGTAAAGAACTACTGAGTTCCAAAGAATTTCCAGGGGCAATTCCCGACTTGCTCGTCGTCAGTCAAAAGCTGATTGATGAAAGACCCGATCAAGTGCAAGCTCTTGTCAATACTTGGTTTGACATTCTGGATTTCATGGAAAAGAATCCAGAGAAGGCAGAGGAAATCTTAGCAAAACGAGCTAATGTCTCTGTTGAAGAATTCCAAAAGTTCAAGGAAGGAACCAAAATTTTCACCATCGGAGAGAACCTGGAAGCATTTAGCCCTGGAGACAATATGAAACACATGCCCTACGCCGCCGAAGACATGACCAAATTTATGTTGGATGTGGGCTTGATTAAAGAGTCTCCTGATTTGGAAAAGATATTTAACGACCAATTTGTAAAAGATTATGCAGCAAGGGTTGGGGCTTAGTGCATAAGCTATCAACTACCAGTTTTTTGTCAATTTTCCCTGACATTGTGCTGGTTTAGGGAGTGTATTGCTTATTGCCCTAATTTTGATAAAACCCGCCACTACCACAACCGAAACTAGCCAAAAGCCTAATGAATAACTATGCTGAGGAGAGAAGCTTGAAACCCACTGTCTTCTGGCGAATTGCGGAAGATATTCCTAAGTCCTTACATTTGAGCATGATTGGGATTTCAATAGTCGTTCCCTTCTGTCTCTGGTGGCTAATTTCTAGCTCAGAAGCGGTGGATTCAGTTTTTCTTCCCACCCCAGTGGAGGTAGGGAAAGCATTTGTCAGTCTTTGGGAGCGAGGCTTTTTAACTAAAGACATTGCTGCCAGCTTTTTCCGCGTGGGAATTGGCTTTATCTTGGCGGCAATTATTTCAGTTCCCATCGGCATTGCTATGGGAACTTTTGCCAGTATCCGCGCTTTAATGGAGCCAATTACGGGCATTTTGCGCTATATGCCTGCTCCGGCTTTTACTCCTTTGCTAATTCTCTATCTTGGTATTGGTGAGGAACCGAAAATTATGCTGATTTTTATCGGCACGATTTTCTACAATATCCTGATGATTATGGATGCGGTAAAGTTTGTTCCTAAAGATTTAATTGAAACTACCTACACTTTGGGAGGATTGCGCAGTCAGGTTCTACTTCAAGTCATTACCCCTTATATATTACCCAATATTATTGACACATTTCGGATTAACGTTGCCACTTCCTGGAATCTCGTAATTGTGTCTGAGTTGGTTGCAGCAGAAGAAGGCTTAGGTAAACGAATTATTTTAGCCCAAAAGTTTCTGCAAACCGATGAGATCTTCGCCTGTTTAATAATCCTGGGAGTGATTGGATTTGCCCTTGATTTATCCTTCCGCTTGCTCCTGCGATTTAGCTGTAAATGGGCGATTGATTAATTAGGGGAATAGGTAATGGGAAATCTGTATTAACCTGGTAACAAACTATCAACTACCAATTAGCAATTTCTCAAAACATGCATCTAGAAGTTTCTCACCTTTACAAACAATTTACAACACGGCAAGGCCCTCTAGTCGCTCTCAAAGATATTAATTTGCATGTTGAAACGGGGGAATTTGTCTGCGCTGTTGGAGCCTCTGGTTGTGGCAAATCTACGCTTTTAAGGATGATAGCAGGTCTGGATACGCCCACTGCTGGGGAAATTACAGTTGATGGGGTGCAGGTGACAGCACCAGGATCAGATCGAGGGATGATTTTCCAGACATATACCCTCTATCCCTGGATGACTGTAGCGAAAAATGTGGGATTTGGGCTGAAGTTGCAGGGAGTAACCAAGAAGGAACGACGGGAGCGTGTTTCCTATTATTTGAAGGTTGTAGGGCTATCTCAGTTTGCTAAGTCCTATCCGAAAGAACTATCAGGGGGGATGAAGCAAAGGGTAGCGATCGCCCGTGCTTTAGCTTGCCAACCGAAAATTTTGCTGATGGATGAACCTTTTGGCGCTTTGGATGTCCAAACCAAGGAAACGATGCAACAATTTCTGCTGCAAGTTTGGCATAGCACAGGTACCACTATTTTGATGATTACCCACGATGTTGGAGAAGCGGTATTTCTCTCACAGCGAATTTACGTTATGACAGCACAACCGGGTACAATTCAACGGGAATTGAAGATTGAGTTATCGGGCGATCGCACCTACAAAATTAAGCGTAAAGCTCAATTTCAAGACTACGCAGAGGAAATTATGGATTTGCTTAGAAACAAGGAAGAAGAAGCAGCTTGGATAGGTGATTGACTGGACTTTAGACTAGCTGATTGACCGTCGATTAACCATGTCATACCAAATCCGGGTTAACTACCCCCTTTTTTCCCAAAGTAGGGAACAGGGACTCGCTTTGCTCAAAGGCAAAAGGCAAAAGGCAAAAGGCAAAAGTAGGGAACAGGGAGCAGGGGAAGAAAAATATAGACAATTGATAAAGGGGGTTTTAGACCCGGATTCAGTATCATACCAAGGAAATAGCTTTCAAAACCTGAAGTATTTGAATTGAGCGATCGTCCTCAAACAAGCTCAGAATAGGCATATGTTGATAAGTTGGAGGATTTCCCTGGCGGATATAGACAAACCGATAGAGTTCACCATTGGTTGCTAATCCCCAAACGTATTCTTGACGCTCTAAGCTCTTGAAGGCATAAGTGAGTAATTGTGGTAAGCCTGTTGATGCCTCAGCTTCGCTGTTTTTACTTTCTACTACCAAAATCCATAAGGGAATATTGCTGGCTGTCGGCAGTTCTTTATTAACTGCAACAATATCGAAGCGACCAGTGATGTGAGTGTCTTCATCTTCGATGTAAATGCGGGCAATGTCTTCCTCAACATTTAGCTTAATGGGAGGGCGATTGAAACCTGCCAACCGTAACAATGGTGCAACCGATACCAGGCGCACCTGTCCTTCCGAAACCTTGCCCTCAATCCAATAGTTTCTGAATTCTTCCTGAATGCGGGCAAGTTCCCGTTGTTCAGTTTCGGTGAGTGGTTCGAGGGTGAGTAGAGGGGTGAATGAGCCGTTATATAGGGGTTGAATCCCTAGCAAAAGGTGAACTTCATTCAGCGACAGGTTACGGGCTTTTAAGATTGTCATTATTGATGATTTTGCCGAGTGTCTGCTCTTCAAGTATCGCCATTTCCATAATAACAATTTAAGTACCTGTTAACTTTAATTACTGCATTCTATCTATAGTGCGGTACTGAATTGCCTCTGCAACATGATGGGTTTTCAAGTCATCATCCCCAGCTAAATCAGCAATAGTAAGGGATACTTTCAAAATCCGATCCATTGCCCTTGCCGAAAGCCCTAACTTGCGAATTGCCCCTTCTAATAAATTGCGACTGGCATCATCGAGTTGGCAAAAATGGCCCAGGTGATGACTCTGCATCTGGGCATTGCAACGCACCGCTGATTCGCCTTTAAACCGATGATGGGCGCGATCGCGTGCTGTCCTCACCCTTTCCCGCACTTTCTTTGACTCCTCCCCAGTCCCCTGTCTTGTCATCTCCTGCGGCTTGAGACGATTGACAGCCACCTGCAAATCAATCCTATCCATCAAAGGTCCCGAAAGCTTTGCCCAATATTGTTCCCGTTGCCGAGGCGAACAGGTACAAGGTTGAATTGGATCGCCAAAATAGCCACAAGGACAGGGATTAGTACTTCCTACTAGAGTAAATTGGGCAGGAAATACTACTGATTGACGGGTGCGAGAAATGGAAACATACCCATCTTCTAAAGGCTGACGCAGGAATTCCAAAACGCTGCGTTTAAATTCAGTTAATTCATCCAAAAATAAAATGCCTCGATGTGCCAAAGATATCTCACCAGGACGAGGAAAGCTACCGCCACCAACCAGGGAGGGACCGGAAGCAGAATGATGGGGACTGCGAAAAGGTCTTTCTTTGATCAGGGAACCTCTATTTTTCAGAAATCCAGCAACGGAATGAATTTGTGAGACTTCCAGAGCTTCTTTAAAGCTTAAGGGTGGTAGGATGCCCGGTAAGCGTCTCGCCAGCATGGTTTTGCCGCTTCCCGGGGGTCCGACGAAAATTAAGTTATGTCCCCCCGCAGCAGCAATTTCCAGGGCGCGACGGGCATGGGATTGTCCTTTAACATCTTTTAAATCTGGGCCATTAAGAGGCGATCGCCCTAACTCTTCCTTCGAATCTAACTCCACTGGTGCATATCTTTCTGGTTGATTGAGAAAGTCTGCTACTTCCGAGAGATGCTTAAACCCATAAACTGGTAAATCCTTGACTACAGCTGCTTCCTGGGCATTGTCGGCAGGAACAACTAACCCCGCAATCCCTAAGGGTTTAGCAGCAGCCGCGACGGGTAAAACCCCCGACACTGCACGCAAGCTGCCATCCAGGGAAACTTCTCCTAAAAATAAATAATCTCCCAACAACTGGGCATCCACTTGTTCAGATGCAGCTAGAATGCCCACACTGATGGGCAAATCAAAACTTGGTCCCTCTTTGCGCAAGTCAGCAGGGGTGAGGTTAATCACAATCTTACGCACCGGAAAGGCAAAACCAGCATTTTTCAACGCCGCCTTCACCCGTTCCCTGGACTCTTGCACCGCTGCATCTGGTAAACCGACAACAATTATGCTCGGCAGTCCTCCGGATACATCGATTTCAACCCCTACTTTGACAGCATCGATGCCGACAATCGATGCACTCCAAACCCTGGCAAGCATACCACTCCCTCTCAAACTGCTAGCCAGTATAGTACTATTAGCAGCAAAATTAGTTTCAACAGAGCATGAGCGATACTATCTTTGGCAAAATTATCCGCCGAGAAATCCCCGCAAAGATTGTTTATGAAGATGATTTAGTCCTGGCATTCAAAGACATTAACCCCCAAGCACCGACTCACATCCTAGTGGTTCCGAAAAAGTCGATTCCTCAGTTAACCGCTGCTACACCAGAAGATGGAGCACTTCTGGGTCATTTACTCCTCACTGTCAAGAAAGTTGCTGAACAAGCAGGACTAAGCAACGGTTATCGGGTTGTGCTCAACAACGGTTCTGATGGTGGTCAAACGGTCTATCACTTGCATTTCCATATTCTCGGCGACCGCCAGATGAAATGGCCTCCCGGTTAGGGGTTGGGTTTGGGAGGTGATGACCAGGAAATTCAGAATTCAGACTTCAGACTTCAGAATTCTGAAAAAAGTATTCTTTCGGATAAGCCTTAGGCCCGAATTTATGCGCTACCCACTTGCTAGGGAAAGGGGACAAGATGTTAATTTAGTAGTATTTGAGGGAACTATATAACTGTAGCCCTGAAATTTGTCAGTCAAGAAGGAATGAGTCTATGAATAAAATTCTAAGTGCGTTAATTTTGATCGCGGGAATAACCTTGACTCCTTTTGCCTCTAAAGCTCAAGAACAGGAGGGGTGTTTCATGCTCGATCCTAATGGTCAGCCCATCGATCTGGGACACCTCTGCGGCGAAGGCTCAATCCAAAATATTTCTACCCCAGGACTGTTTCGAATCCCCATCAAACGTCGAGAGGCAGGGATCCCTATCATCGATGTCATGTTTAATGGTAGGCAAACCTTTGAGATGATGTTAGACACCGGAGCTACTGCTACCATAATAAGCACAAGAATGGCACAAGTTCTAGGAGTACGAGCAGAGTCGACTGGCTACGCACAAACTGCTGGCGGCGTTATTAAACATAACGTAGGTCGCGTGGCTTCGGCGCAAGCAGGAGGTGCTGTGGTTAGAAACCTTGTCGTGGGGATTAACCCACACCTTTCCATCGGACTTCTCGGACAAAATTTCTTTGGCAGCTATGATGTCACCATCAAGAAAAATATGATCGAATTTCGCGTCCGCTGATGGAGATTAGTTCTAGGCGTTTTGAGTTAGTTCGTAAAGTACAAGGTGTGAGGATTTTTTTTTAAAACTATCGTCTCTCATTAAATTGATTAGTTATACTGAATATCAAAGATAATCAAATATCTTACTACATTTAATGCTGACAGATCAAGATTTACTGGCTTTGACATATATCCACTTAAAAAATATCCAGCACCACTGCACCTAGATATTATTAAATGCTTGGGCTTGGTTAAAGCTAGAAAAGTTTTTCTTTTTTACTTTCATTGTTTATTTAATTTATAGGAATGGGAGACGGGGTAACTCGACTCCAGAATCTAAGGGCATAATCTTTGATTTGCCCTTAGAGGTTCAATTTCTTATCTCTCCGTCCGCGCTGATTGCAGCGCCATTTCCATTAAAATATTCTGGGTGCTTTGCCCTCGGTCATCCTCCGCTGGTTGCCGTTGAATGTAAGTACCATCAGACTGTAATTCCCAAGCTTGACGGTTATCTGCCAGCATGATGCCCAGGATTTCTTGCAAGTCCTTGACAATCACTGGATCTTCCACTGGTGTCACTGCTTCTACCCGCCGACTCAAGTTGCGAGTCATCCAGTCAGCACTGCCGATGTAAACTTCCTCTTCGCTGCCATTGTGAAAGTAAAAAATGCGGGAGTGTTCTAAGAAGCGACCGATAATACTAATCACCCGAATATTCTCACTCACCCCTTCAATCCCAGGACGCAGACAGCAAATCCCCCGCACAATCAGGTCAATTTGCACCCCCGCTTGGGAGGCTTCATAGAGAGTGGCAATAATTTTCGGATCTACCAAAGAATTCATTTTCGCCACAATGCGACCAGTTCCACCATTGCGGCAATGTTCAATCTCCTGGCGAATCATGGCGGTCATGCGATCGCGCAAATTCACCGGAGCAACTAACAGCTTGCGGTAAGATCGTTGCCGGGAATAACCCGTCAAGAAATTAAATAAATCCGTTAAATCAGCCCCTAACTCTTCCCGGCAGCTCAACAGTCCCAAATCCGTGTACAACTTTGCCGTTTTGGGATTATAGTTCCCCGTACCGACGTGGAGATAGCGGCGAATTTGTTTGTTCTCCTGACGCACCACCAAGACGATTTTGGTGTGAGTTTTCAGACCTACCAAACCGTAGACTACATGCACTCCAGCTTGCTCTAACTTTCGCGCCCAGATAATGTTGTTTTCTTCATCAAAACGGGCTTTCAGTTCCACCAGAACTACCACTTGCTTGCCATTTTCTGCTGCTGCAATCAAGGCTTTGACAATCGGTGAATCCCCAGATGTCCGGTAAAGGGTCATTTTGAGCGCCAGCACATTCGGGTCATAAGCTGCCTGGGTAATGAATTGCTGTACTGTTGCCCCAAAAGAGTGATAGGGATGGTGGACAAGCAAATCTGACTCGCGAATCAGCGCGAGAATATCTTCCCCTTCGTTCATTTCCCCATTCTGATCTGCGATCTCGATATCTTTGACCCGATTCAGCCATGAAGGGACCACTGGTGTCCAGGATTGATCTTTCAGTTCCGGGAGTGGCAATGCCATAAACGACATTAAATCTCCTAGTCCCAGCAAACCCTCCACTTCATTGACATCAATTTCATTTAGGGAAAGTTCCCGCATGAGCATTAAGCGCACATTCTCTGGAGCCGAGACATGAATTTCCATCCGCACCGCCGAACCACCAAAGCGACGTTTGTGGAGTTCTTGTTCAATTGCCAGCAGCAGGTCATCGGCTTCATCTTCCTCTACCGCTAAATCCGCATTCCGGGTAATGCGGAAGAGGTGACATTCCTGGATATTCATCCCCGGAAACAACAATTCGAGATTGTGAGCAATCACCTGTTCTAAGGGTACCCCTGTCCAAATCGAGGTTTTTTTGCCCTGCTGCTTTCCCAATTCAGGCAAAGATATAAAGCGGGGGAAGACCTTTGGTACTTTGATGCGAGCAAATAATTCTTCGTCCGTATCGGGGTCTCGGATCACCACAGCCAGATTTAGACTCAGATTGGAGATGTAGGGGAATGGATGACTTGGATCGACCGCTAAGGGAGTGAGGACGGGGAAAATGTGCTCCTCAAAAAAGTTGTGCAGGTAGGTTCGCTGTTCCTGGTTTAGATCTACATAGTTGAGCAGGTGGATTCCTTCAGAAATCAACTCACTTCTCAAAGTGTATTCAAAATGTTGATCTTGTTTCTTTAACAGAGGACGCAGGCGATCGCTAATGGCTGCCAGTTGTTCAGAAGGGGTGCGACCATCCGGGGTTAGTTTAGTCACCCCCACTTCTACCTGCTGTTTCAACCCCGCCACTCGCACCATAAAGAATTCATCCAGGTTTGAGCTAAAGATTGCCATGAACTTGAGACGTTCTAATAGCGGCGTCCGGGGGTCGAGGGCTTCATGCAATACCCGATGGTTAAACTCTAACCAGCTTAACTCTCGATTAAAGTAATATTGTGGGTCTTTAAGATTGATTTCGGTGGCAGTAGTTTTAGATTTCGGCATGATTTTGGCTTGAGACTATCGCACTTTCCAGATACAAGCTGTTTTGCCTCTTATCCTATCCTGACTCCAAGGACAGAAGATTATCAACCTATTAAGAAAGGACACTGATGAATGATGAACGATGAATTATGAATTATGAACAGAAAATCAGGTTCATCAAAAGCTCCAAGCCAAATTTGGAACCTCATCACTCATCACTCATCACTCATCACTCATCACTTCCCCATCCAACTGTCCCGGCTGAAACTGGTAGCCGAATTAGAGAGGGAATAGTCAAAGCAAAGTTATCCTCTTCACTTGACTGATTTAACTAGGTAGCTGCGGCTAGATTCTCAGCAACAAAGTCCCAATTGACTAGCTTACCGATGAAGTCATCGATATAAGCGGGACGCCTGTTCTGGTAGTCCAGATAATAAGCGTGTTCCCAAACATCCATGGTCAGTAAGGGGGTTTGCCCAGCAGTCATTGGGTTTTCGGCGTTCGGAGTCTTAGTTACTTTCAGGGTACCGCCGTCGAGTACTAGCCAAGCCCAACCGCTACCAAACTGAGTTGCACCCGCAGTCTTAAATGCTTCGACAAATTTCTCAAAGCTGCCAAAATCAGCATTGATTTTATTGGCTAAAGCACCAGCAGGAGTACCGCCGCCACCGGGCTTCATGCACTTCCAGTAGAAACTGTGATTCCAAGCTTGAGCCACGTTGTTAAAGATACCGCTTTTAGAAGGATCGCCAGCAGTTGCCTTGATCACTTCCTCAATGGACTTGTTAGCCATGTCAGTGCCTTCGACAGCGGCGTTGTATTTGTTGACATAAGCTGCATGGTGCTTGTCGTGATGAAACTCAAGGGTTCTTTTTGAGATATATGGGTCTAACGCTGTGTAGTCGTAAGGTAATGCAGGAAGTTCGTATGCCATTGTGTTCAATCCTCTCTAAAGGTTTCTGCAGCTGATGCAATAAAACTTAACAGTCTGATTTTAGCCCCAAAAGCCAAACTGACCCAAATAATACCTCTTTAGAGGGTTCCTGAGCATATAGAATATTATAGTAAAGTATAATATTCTATCTACACACGCCCAGAAAGCGCGGCAACCCGAACCCTAGTTGGTTGCTAACACTACGGGTCAGAGGAAGCAGGATTTCTCCTTGGCTTTTTGGCAGAATCAACTTCCACCTCAAGCTTGGCCACATAACTAGCAATCGCAGTGTCTAAATCGAAGAAGCGATGTCGCGGAAGTTTCTTGACTAGCTTCGTCTGAAACGTCCTCCAGTGATTCCAAACGTGCCGTTTGCCATCAACCTGTAACAAACGGGCGTACCTGGCGAGAAGACGTTCTGAGAACCTTTGCCCGCGCCGCGCCATTACAAGGGCCGCCGCAGTAGCAGAGGACATCCCATATCTGGTCATGAACTTTGTCATCCCGATCACAGAACTCCAAGCCGGGTTATGATGTAGCAGCTTAACCCCATCCCTTGCACATCGGGAAGTTAATAGTTCATCAAACTTTGAATAGGCAAAGCTAGAAAGCATGGAACTGTAGTGAAATCCTTTCTCTCTTAGCTTACGTTTCTGTTCTGTAAAGTCTAATTTCTCTACC
>JBFRWF010000487.1:0-7685 GCA_051439465.1 Xenococcaceae cyanobacterium
GTAATTTACTGGCAAAAGAATATAAAATAGGAACATCCCAGAAAGCAGCCCTAAAAGACATAATCACCCAATGCTACGCAGTAAAAGGAATATTCGACGAAAAACCTAACACCTGGAAAAACGCACCGCCCACCTTCTCAGAAGTAGAAGAAGAATTGTCGCAAAGACTAGAAGAAGCCGAAAGCGCACGGGATAAGCAAATACTAGAAGGACTGGGAGACAAACTCAGCGACGTATTCACCTACGGCATCTTCTCAAAACCCCAACCAGACATATTTTCCCCCAGACTAGTAAGGATAGATTTATCACTCCTAGCAAAAGTAGAAGGACTCCAGGCGATCGCAGTAAACTCCCTAGCCAAGCAACTCCTAGACAAACACCGGATTCTAGGAACAGACCATGACGAGCCAAGATACCTAATGGTTGACGAATCGAGAACCCTGGCCAACTCTCAGCAAGCAAATAATATAATCAGAGACGGAAGGAAATACAAACTCTCAATTGGACTATTCAGCCAATCGGAACGAGACCTCAGCGCAGACGCTGTCAGTAACGCTTCTACTTTAATGGTCTTGGGAGTAACCCCATCGGATCTCAAAAGAGTAGCAAGTAAATTCAGATTCTCAGAAAACAAGATTGCCAACCTCAACCCACTAGAAGCACTGGTAAGAATGGGGAAAGAAGCACACTATATCAGAATTGTCCCCTTCTTTGAGAGAATCAAGTATGTAAACACTAACCCAGAAACTGAGACTTAAAAGCTACACATTGATTCAACCAAGCGGACAAGCTGCGATCGCCTGTTTTCCAGCTCACTAATTTTCACTGCCAACTCATCAGTTTGTTGCCACAAGCCAATCATCTGGGTAGTAGTTCCATTGCCCTGGCGGTACTCCAAATCCAGAACTGACAATCTTGCGCTGTGTCGGCGAGCCTCTGATTGAGCAAGGTTCAATCGATTTACCGTCCGCTCGTACTCCTGGACAAGCAAAGTTAACTCCCGAGCTAAATCCTCTTCCAGTTCTGCTCGTCTCCTGGTCAACTCTGACTCGTTTAGTTCTAGTTGGGCTATTCGTAACTCCGCAGTCTGGCGATCGCCACCACCCAAAAGATTTTGAACAACTGCTACCGGATTGGGGTTCAACCACGAAGTCCACAGTCTGGATTTCTGATGTGAAATAGTCTCGTTTGCCAAGGCTAACCGCTCTTCCAAGTTGGCGATTTCCAATGAGTTCTGTACTGCCAGGGAGGTCAGCTTGCTGATACATTCCGGCGTGCTGTTCAGACAAGGCAACCTCCTGCTGATCTTGTTCAATACCAGGGATGATTCTTGAGATATCGCTGGTGCCACGCTCAACGTCAAGTACCACGGTAACAACCATATAGCGGTTATTTTGACCATCGTGTCTAATTTTCCTGACCTTCCCATCATAAGGACTGGTAACCGATGTAACCTCTTCAAGAAGCCCATCGATGGACTGAAGCTGGGTTAAAACTACTGCCTTTTGATATTCAAGCTGCTGGAGATTTTTAATATAATCAGCATGAGCCCGCTCAGCAGTAAGTTGCTGACTCTGAATATCGAGAACCCGCTGTGAAACCTGTAACTGGTGCTGATATTCCTGCTGTTGTCGAGAAGCTTGTGCGCTTTTTAGTCGGGCGATCGCCTGTTGGTATTCAGCTCGATCGAGTTTAAGCTTATCAATTATTTTTCCAAGCTTTGCAGTTTCATGTTCGATAACCGCCTCGGGGATATCAGGAATTGCAGCCAAAGCACGTATTTTTTCCTGCTGCATCTGCACAGCTTTATTTGACTGCTCCATCACCAAAGATGCCTTATTGACACTAGCTTCCTCATTAGAAAAATCAGCAGCAGGCAAAATTGGCACCGGGGGCACAGGCTGAAGCGGTGCTGGTGGCTGCGGTTTAATTTCCAAAGACTTCAGGGAAATTTGTAACAAGTTGCGGCGCTCTTCAAGTTGCTTTCTTTCCTCAGAGCGATCGCTCAACACCTGTCCAGCCTTAATCTTCTGCCCCGGCTTAACCCGCAAGTCATTAGGACTAGAAAGGGTAAGAGACACTTCAAGCTTTCTGGGAAGAGTTGATTCAGGATTTTCATCAAAGCTTTCTAATGAGGACTGCCGAGTTTCCCCTGCTGGTGATGGGATTGGAGCCGAATCATATTCAACCGAATTTACACAGCCAACTAGTCCTACTGATACGGCTACTCCCCACACAAATATGTCCCACAGCTTGGGCATCTTTAATATCTCCCCAGTCCAAGTAAAGTGGAGTTATATATTAATAGTATGACTTTTTACTCTAGAAAAGAAGATGGAATCAGCTAAGTCAAAACTTGGCTGAATTTGATCTGCGTTTGTTCCCCATAACTGCCCATTTTTGAACAACGCCGAATAATACAGGTTAAACTTGAACAGGAGAACAATATGAATTTGAGAGGCAGCCAAATGAATTGGGAGAATTGGGCGAGTAGGTGGTTGCCGCTGCTCCTGATGGGGGGTGGCACACTCGTGCTCATCTCTACAATAAATCCCTTTCGCTTTGTCGAAAACGGCGAAAACCTAGTAGTATTTTCCTGGTTAGGGGGGGTGCAGCCCACCGCCCTAAAGCCGGGCTTTCATTTTGTCACCCCCCTGATCACTAGCACCTACGGCTTTGACATCAAGACCCAGGCCCTGACCTGGAAAGATGATGAGGCCAGCGCCTATGGGTCTCGCCTAGTATCCCTCTCCCAAGATGGGCAAGAAATTCGCTCGGAGGTGACCTTACAGTTTCGCATTTCAGATGCGCCCAAGGTTTTTCAGACTCTCGGTCCTAACTATATAGATCGTATTGCTCCCATCGTTCGCTCGGTCATCGTCTCTGAAACGGCTGCCTTTTCAGCCCAGGATTTGTATTCGACCCAGCGTCCAGTCTTGCAGTCTCAAATCCGAGAGCGAGTGTCGGATTACCTACAAGAATTTGGCATTACGGTCTTAGATTTACTGCTGCGCGACGTTACCTTCGATCCGGATTTTGTCGCCGCCATTGAAGCGAAAACAATTGCTGAAAATCAACTGGCCCAGAAAGAATTTGAGATTGAACAGGCCCGTCAAGATTCCCGCTCAATTGTGGCTCAGGCTAAAGCTGAAGCTGGTAATTTAAAGGCTAAAGCTGATGCTCTCTCTAAAAACCCTCAGTATTTAGAGGTTATCAAGTCAAAAGTCTTTGGCGAAACCTTAGATGTCATGGTTACGAAATAGAGTATGTCGAAAACTATGGAAATGCGTTTCTCCCTGCCCAAAGTCGCCATTCCTGTTGTGATTCTCGGGATTGCCGTCATTGTGACCAAGGCGAACCCTTTCACTTATGTCACGCAACCGGGCAATGCGACGGTTATTTTTAACAGCTTTAAGGGGCTTGAAAAAGATCGGGTTGAAATGCCAGGTATTACTTTGATTACACCCATTGTTGAGCGCCCCGTTACCTACAATGTCCGGACGCTGGTTTGGGAATTTACCAACAGTGAGCGCTCGGCCAATCGAGCCGGAACAGCGATCGCCGTCAATAGTGCAGACGGCCAGTCCTTTGAGCTGGATGTGTATGTGGCGCTGCGACCCAACGAGGCAACTCTAGACGATCTCCATGGGGAGATCGGTGAAAACTATATGAATACGGTCGTCGTTCCCGTGGTTCGTTCTAAAATTCGCGATATCTCTGCTGAGTTTAACTCCAGTGATTTCTATCGCCGGGAGCGGCGAACCGAAATTGAACGGCGGGCAACAGAATTGATTCGCTCTGAGATGCCCACTACTGGCCAAAATGGTCAGGAGATTCCTTTAATTTTAGTCGAAGGCATGTTTTTGGGAACCCCCAATTTTCCCAAAGGGCTAAAGGATTCAATTGAACGGAAACAAGTCGCCTCGATTACGGCGCAAACGGCAGCCGTCAGAGCCGAAATTCAATCCAAAGAAACGGAGCGGGTGCTGATTTTGGCGGAAGCGAACCAACAGGCAATTGAGTTAAAGGGTCAGGCAGCCGCAGCCAATGCCAAACTGGCCGATCTACTTTTTTTTGAAAAGTTGAGTAACCGAATTGAGCAAGCCAAAACGGCCGGCCGCTCATCTCCCATGAGAGTGATTCGCATTGAGGGAGACTCTACCGTCTTCCTCAACCTCGACCCCCAGAAGGCTGCAGCCGTTGCGCCCCAATAGAACTATAAGTCAGGCAAAGAAGTTGAGCACAGCACAGAAGAAACGACCCTCGTTAGAGAATCTGGTCGAGAACGAGGATTTGGGATTAGATATCCTCCATCCAGGGGGGTTGGATATTACACAAGAACTGGCACGACTATGCCAGATTGGAAAGGACACCTCAGTTCTAGACGTGGCATCGGGGACAGGAGAAAGTGCCTGTTATCTGGCAGAAGCCCTGGGAGGGAGCGTTGTTGGCGTTGATGTATCTGACTCTATGATTGAGAGAGCAAAGAAGAAGGCACAGCAAAGAAATCTGGAGATAAAATTCGAGAAGGCCGATGCACACCAACTACCGTTTGGGGATGTAACATTTGACAGGGTCATCTGTTCATGTACTACCTGCATTCTGGACAAAGAAAGAGCAATCCGCGAAATGGTAAGGGTAGTGAAACCCAATGGTTATGTGGGAATCCACGACATTTGTTGGAAACAAGATACCCCTGAGCAGATCAGAAAACGACTTGCGCTTCTCGAAGGCGAGAGACCAGAGACCCTTGAAGGTTGGAAGGCCCTGTTTGAGAAGGCGGGATTAGTAGATGTCAAGACTGTAGACAGATCCTTGCTGATTCCCACGTGGATGAAAGGCATCAGGAAGAAGTTGGGGTTCAGTGGACAGCTAAAGATAGTTCTCAAAATCATCAGAATATGGGGAATCCGTGGGCTAAGGAACGTTTGGGAATCTGAGCGGATTTTTCAGAGCAAATATACAGGATATGGCATCATTGTTGGACGAAAACCCTCAGGGTAAACGCATCTAATTGGCCCAAAGCCTCCCTTTAGTGTCATGAGGTGCCAACTCACGATTCTGCCATCCTTGAGTGCGAGTAGCATAACGAATTTACGTCGTTTCAGCCTCTAGTAAAGTCATGTATTGTTTTCTTTAGGAACTCTAGGTGCTGGGAATCTAGCTATCGAACTTCGCAACAAATCTGACATAGATATCCCCCTCTTTTTAGCTTCCTGTTGAAGTTGTAAGTATTCATACTCAGACATCCGAATAGTAAATTTTTTGTTTCTTGACACGACTAGACAATTGACTGTACAATACCACTATGATTGTATCGCAAATTCAGTGACCAGTTACCAGTTACCAGTTACCAGTTATATTAAGCGATGGAAAATCCTAATCAGCGGCAATTACTTACCCAGCTAGAAGTGCTAGCCCAAAAAGCAGCAGAACAGCAATCTAAAATTGCCGGAGAAGAAGCAGAATTTGCCTTTCGGACTCTGCTGAAGCATAAAATAGAAATCGAAATGAAGAAACAAGCAGAAGAGACATACAAAAAACTGCTTGTCCAGACACAAGAATTAGTCAATCAATTTGCCAAAAAAGCCAGCCAGCGAGCCCTCGATCTAGAAAGCCGCACCATCAATCAAGCCAGTATATTTTCAGGCAGTAATCCAGAATTCGCTTCCTTCACGCAAACCCTGGAAAGCGAAAGAAATCATCGCACCACAATGGCAAAATTGATAGAAGGTAGTACAGCGGCAGAAGCAGATATACTCGCAGCACATAGTATCGGAATGCCACCAGAAGAAATTGCCTCAGAAATATTAGGCGATGAGAATTCAGAAGCGATCGCCAAGGTAAAGCAAGTAATTTCCGCTCACAATGAACAATAAACTTAATATGGTGTTACAGCAATTAAACCCCTCAGATTTAGTATTTCTCGCCAACCTAAATCCTCGGCAGAGAGAATCAGAAAGCCTTCTGCTTGATTTTTACAAAAAGATTAAGGATTCTTGGTCATCTTCTGCATTGAGAAACTTTCGCAAAGAAACGGGATTAAAGCTGACTAACAATATTAATCGCTGTGAATTTGCCAGACTGGCAGCATTGGCAGAACTAGAGTTTATTGAAAAGTCCGCTGACTTAGCCGACTTAAATATAGAGAAAGAAGTAGTTCTCCCAGAAACTGAATCCCTGCAAAATGACACCGAGACTGAGCTGCCATCTCAAATTGAACTAGAAGGAGTTCTGTCAACCACTCAGAAGCAATTGAAAGAAGCTTCAGAAAAAGTCAAGCAGCTAGAAAATCAATTAGAACTTAAACAACAGGAACTCCAAGCAAAAGAACAGAAATTAGAGAAAACCGAAAACTTTTCCTTTTTACTCCTTACCAATCGCCTACTTACCCCTGGCGAGCCCTTGAATGGGACAGAAGAAAGTCCAGCCATGCGAGTCCTCGGTTCCCCTAAAACTTTGACCGAACTCGAAGCAAATTATCGAGAACTCATTAAACGAGAACATCCAGATGTTTCCGCCCATTCACCAGATTTAGCTACCAGACGCTTTATGTACGTGCGCTCGCTTTATCGCTTTACCAGGAAACATTGGGAAAAATTGAAACCCACAGCTCTGATAAGCACTGAAGAACTTTCTCGAAGAATGAAAGCATCCACACCGTATTCACCTGAGAGTTTTTGGGGATAAACTGATATAAACGGATAAATTACACCTGCACTCTGGTATCTGATCGATCCTTTTGGGGTGTATGACTATCGCAGAAATAGAAACAACCCAAACACTTACAACTACTTGCCTAACAACACACTGTCATTACCTGTCAAGGGAGTCCACAAAGCGTATGTTTGGAGAACAAATCCGCCAATTGATTCATTGCCAGCATCCTGAGGAGGCTGGTAACGGGTGCAGTCAAAAATAGTTGGTGGGACTTATATGTTTGTACGCTTCTTTGATTTTTAGGCATGAAGCTCATAAAGAAGCTCTGTTTCCGGACCTTTTGGTGTTTCGGTTAGGTCGAAGCCAGTTAGCTCCTTCACTTGTTCTCGGAACCACGAAGCAAAAGGATCTGTCTCTATCAAGGAAGCGTAACGCTTAAACCCTTCCTCGAGATCATCTCCTTCTACTACAGCGATAACATATGGCTTGCCCTCAATTATCTGGAAATACCAAGTCTCTATGGCTCCGACAAAGTTGTCAAAAAATACAGTTTTCTCACTTTGAGGCCATTCATCTACCCCCTTGGCAAAGTTAAGAACAGCTTGCTTACTTTTGACCGGAAATGCTCTGACTGCTCGTTGCACTTTTTACACCTTAAATAAAATACACCAACTCTTTCTAAATTTCGTCGTAACAGCACTCAGGGCCAAGAGGTCTCAAAGGCATCCTGACCGTTTCCATAGATTAGGTCTCCATATTGTTGCCAGCGCACTTCTTCAGAAGGGGTGAGTGGAGGAGCAGACAGGACCGGAGGATTCTCCTTTAATTGTGGACAAGAGATCAGAAGCGATCTCCCATTCATTATTATCAGCCTCAAAGACCCAAAGTCAAGCGATCACCCAGAAAATTAATTCCCAAGAAGGCTCACCATCAAGAAGACTCACCATAAAAGCGGCAGCCACAGGCAGCCATAGGCACACTGTCAGTAGAGCGGAAAGTTACTGGTCAATGCAAGCAGAAAAAAT
>JBFRWF010000488.1:0-18353 GCA_051439465.1 Xenococcaceae cyanobacterium
CTCGAAGAGCGGCGCTCGCGAAGCGCGTCGAAGACTAGCCTAACCCAACACCCATATCACTTATGTTGGGTTTCACTCTCGTTCAACCCAACCTACTTTTTTATAACTAATTTATCGAACATGATATTATTGGAGTTCTATTTCCAATTCTCTTTATATTTTTGCAACTTTGGGATGCTCCCGTAGCGATCGCCTTCTTTGGTCATCTGTTATATTGCTTTACATAGTTGTGTTTATTCCCACCTACCTACTTAACAGGATTGGGGGTGGGATAGGAGGCGATCGCTTTTCAATGTTAATATTTAAAGATATTTGAATATATTTGATTATATTTTCATTATCCCTAAAGAAGTTTTCGCAGAAGAAAAGAACAATCGAGTTAATGCTTTCTTTGCTACTTGGAGATTACTTTTCATTTAACTCAAAATCTACTCTTTCATACAAATATTGAAACGAAATTTCAAAATCAACTGAAGCCAACTTTAAAACTGCTTCCCCTCCTTGATAATCATTGAAAAGCCATTGCCCATCCTCTTGCTTAAAATATTGAGCCAGATAAAATCGATATTGATCGATTAAAATATATTCTTGGAATTCAGGTATAGAACGATAATATTTAAATTTATCCGTCCAATCGTAATCCCGCGTGGATTTAGAAAGGACTTCCACAATGATTGAAGGATTGATTACGTTGATCGTACCCGTTCCTTCATAGATTGGTTTTCCTTTAATTACCATCACGTCAGGATAGGTGTAGAGGCGATATTGCGCTATCCACAAGCGGACATCATTCATATAGATAAAATAATCTTGATTTTGGATGTTGAAGGGAAATCGCTTATAAAAATTCCCTGCAATTTGATTGTGATTTGTCGTCCCTCCCGTCATGGTAATAATTTCTCCATCTCGATATTCATGTCTGTCTACCGCTTTCTCTTCTAATGTCAAGTATTCTTCGGGCGTGTAGTACCGTTTTTCTGTTTGAATGACCATGTTAATTCTCCTGATGTGCTTTTAATGCCTAATGATGTGCTTGTAATGCCTAATATTGATCACCGCGTCCTAGTAGCCCATCTAAATCTAAGGATATCAGTTTATCTCGAATCGGGGGCGATCGCCTTTAACAAAATCAACATCCTAGGTTTGGGGCGATCGCTGATAGTTAAATATTACTTTGGCTGTCAGAGGGGATCTGATATGAGAGAGCGATCGCGCTAAGATAACCCTGTAGGACAAGCTGTACGGGCGTGGAACCAACTTCAGACCAACTTCGAGAACTGTATCTCATTGGACATGAGTTAACTGCACAGCTCAGATGTTATATCCGGCTCATTGATCTGTTGCCAAGTGGGGAGTTGTGTATTGTCATCCAGCCCAGAGAATTCCCGAACCAGCGAATGATTATCTATGTTGACCTCAATGGAGACAGGAGATATGTCTGAAAAACCCAGGTATCAACTCCAGCAGCTGACAAACGAAGAGCTGATAGACTTCGCTCTAGAGCACACAGGGCAGAAGCATGAAGCTAGCCGGAAGGCAGCTCTACAGGAACACTTTTTGAGGGTCAAAGATGCTCCTAACACGGTTACCGCTCCAGCTGGGGATGTCCAAGTCTTGAGGTCAAAACTAGCGCGGTTGCTAGAGGCTCGGACTAGCACCTAAGTAATACCAAATCCAGGTTAACTACCCCTTTTTTGAGGGAAGTAGGGAACAAGGGCCCGAAAGGGGAACAGGGAACGGGGAACGGAGAGAGGGGAGCAGGGGAAGAAAAAGAGGTAGTGTATCTAGGAAGTGTGGGAGTGGTAAAATGAATATTGTCCAAAAATAGTCTCAATATGATGGAATGGCAATACCTAGAGAAACGCCCCCATCCCTGGCGGAAGCAGCTTTATCTCAAGGGAAAGAGGGTTAAAGCCTCTGTCATCTACTCGGACATGATCGTCAATGACGAAACTCCAGAAGAGGCCGCCGATAATTGGGATTTACCTCTGGCTGCTATCTCCGAAGTGATTCAATACTGTGAAAGCCATCAAGAGCTTTTGAAACAAGAAGCAGCAGAAGAACGCCGTATCGTGCTTGAAGGAGTCACCCTTGAGCCAAAGGTTACTCATAGATGAAGACTCCCTTGCCAAACCTCTGGTCAACTTGTTAAGGAAAGCTGATCATGATGTTCTTTCAGTAACCGTTCTTGATTTCACCTTTAGTCTGTATAATTCTCATACACATACCTCCTTTGCCTAAGAATATATTATCGTTTCTACATTTCCAAACACACCTGCTGGCTTCATCAAATCGAGTGTTGGTTCTCATTATCCAGTAGTGGAGGTAATGAAAAGTTTTTCAACGTCCCAAATCATGCATGGAGTTGATAACGGCGGCACATTTTTCGGTAATTGCCTGTAATTCTTCCCGCTTTGTCGAACTTGGCGCTTTTATTAAGTCACCGATCCGCACAGTCACTGGCACAGGTTGAGGAAAGGTTGAACCTTTCCTCAAAATCTTCTGTGTCCCCCACAAACTTAATGGCAGTAAAGGAGCCTTTCCTTTCGCCGCAATCATTGCTGCTCCCAGTTTTGGAGCAATAATGCGGGCATCAGGTGTACGAGTACCTTGGAGAAAGATGCCCGCCGCCCAGCCTTCATTTAAACAGTTAACTGCGGCACGGATAGCACTGCGATCTGCTGCGCTTCGCTTCACCGGGTAAGCACCGTATAATTTAATCCCTTGCTTCAACACCGGAATCTTAAATAATTCCTCTTTTGCCATAAAAGCTACAGGACGCCGCACACAATTGGACACAATGGGCGGGTCAAAATAACTGGCATGGTTACTCACCACCACCAATGGTCCCTTATGGGGCACTTTTTCTGCCCCATAAATCCGAACCCGAAAGTAAGTATGAAGCATAGGACTAACCACAGACCACTTGAATATGTGGTACAGTACTAAACTGACAAGGGGTTCTCGATCTTTTTGTTGGTTTTGATTCATCTGTTGTTTTTATTTATTGTTCATTGTTCATTGAAAATTAACAATGCTAAAAATTTTGATGTATAGGTGCGTCTAAGAAGGTGTTTGAAAAGTCTGCATATAAGGAGCAGAGCATTAAAAGTGGTGGGTTACGGCGCTTGGAATCTACCATTTTCTTGTTTTCAACTCCAGAGGAGCCGCGCCTAACCCACCCTACGATAAACTTTTCAAACAGGCTCTAAGTAATCGTCAGACCCAATAATCTTAAAAAGATTTATGAAAATTTTCACTACTTTGATAAAGGACTAGGGACTAAGGACTTTTTCCAAGTCAGCCATATTGCTGACATTTTTTAACACTAAACCAGGACAGGTTCTTTTAATCAAGCCAGTGAGTACCTTACCCGGACCAACTTCTACTACCTGTGAAATGCCCTCTTCTGGCAATTGCACCATAATTTCTCGCCAGCGTACTGAGCCCGTCATCTGCTGCACCAGCAGCTCTTTTAACTCAGCTCCCTTGATAGTTGGAACTGCTTCTACATTGGATAATACTGGGATTTTTGCATCGGCAAAGGGGACAGACTGCAAAACCTCTTGGAACTCTTCTGCTGCTGATGCCATCAGGGGCGAGTGAAAAGCACCGGAGACTTTCAAGGGAACAGCTCGTTTCGCTTTTATCTGAGAGAGGACTGAATCTACTGCTTCCGGTGTGCCAGAAATGACTACTTGTGCAGCACTGTTGTCATTCGCTAGCACAACATTTGGTGTTTTGTCAAGAATATTTTCTAGCTGTTCCCGGTTAAATTTCATTAAGGCAGCCATCTTGCCACCAGCAGCAGCGTCCATAAGGTGGGCACGACGCTTAACCAGACGCAGCCCGGCTTCAAAATCAAATACCCTAGCCGCGTAAAGAGCCACATACTCTCCCAAGCTGTGACCCGCAACTAGCTGGGGCATATGTCCTTGTTCGATGAGCAAGTCAGTGAGGATGCTCTCAATCACATATAGGCAAGGCTGAGTATAGAGAGTGCGGGATAATTTATCTTCTTCCCCTTGACAAAGGTCTAAGACAGACCAGCCCAATATTTGCTCTGCTTGTTCAAATTTAGTCTGAGCAGTTGGAATATCGCTTAAATCGACTCCCATCCCCACTGCTTGAGAACCCTGTCCTGGAAATACCCATGCTGTTTTTGTCATTTGTGATTGGTGATTGGTGATTGGTGATTGGCGATGCCGACGCGCCGAAATCTTTGATGCGCGAGCATCGCAGTGATTGGGAAGTCTTTCCTTGTCCCCTATTTTCCATTGTTTAACCCCATTGAAAAATAGCTGCCCCCCAAGTTAATCCAGCTCCAAAGCCAGAGGTAGCGATTACATCTCCAGGTTGGATTTTACCTTGTCGCACTGCTTCATCCAGGGCAAGGGGAATAGATGCAGCAGAGGTGTTGCCATATTCAGCGAGATTACTAATCACTTTCCACGGAGGAATATTTAAGCGCTTGGCAACGGCATCCATAATCCGTTGATTGGCTTGATGTAAGATCAGCCAGTCTATTTGCTCAGCTGTGAGATTGGCACGAAATAGGGCTTTTTCTATCACTTCTGGCACTTTGGCGACGGCGAAGCGGTAAACCTCTCGACCGTTCATCGTAATAGGTTGATAAGTACCCAAACCAACAGAAACATCGTCAATGAGGGGTTTGGACTGCCCCTGATAAGCGAGATTGAGACAAGCATTTTGGCTCCCATCACTGCGCAGTTCAAATCCCAGCAGGCGATCGCTCTCTTCTGTGGCTTGGCAAACAACTGCCCCAGCTCCATCCCCAAACAAGATACAGGTTCTTCGATCTGACCAATCCACCCAACGGGAGAGGATATCTGCCCCAATCAAGAGAACATTTTGATAAACCCCCGTACGGATGAACTGAGAGGCAACCGCCAAACCAAAGACAAACCCCGAACAGGCGGCTGTCAGGTCAAAAGCCACAGCTCTCTGTGCTCCGATCGAGCTTTGGATTTGACTAGCACTGCCAAACAGGTCATCTGGGGTGGAGGTTGCCAGAATAATCAGGTCAATCTCAGCGGCGGTAATTCCCGCCATAGCGATCGCCGATGAAGCCGCTTGAGCGGAGAGTTCACTGACAGACTCCGATGCCGATGCCAGATGTCGCCTTCTTATCCCTGTCCTGGTTCTAATCCACTCATCTGAAGTTTCCACTATTTGGCTGAGGTCTTGGTTCTCAAGAACCTGTGCTGGTGTAGCTGAACCGCTCCCGGTGATGGCTATTCCCGCCCCTAATCGTTTCAACGCTTTTCTCCCTTGCTCACGCTCTATGGGGGTGCTTCAGCTATCCCCTGATGACTGACCAGTAGAAGTCGTTTTTGAGATGCCTCTACTTGACTTATTGTGTTGCTTGTTGTTGTAATGAATGCGCTCGAGTACCTGGTTATCTATCGCTTCTTTGGCAAGGCGAATAGCATTAAAAATGGAGGGTGCTTGGGAGCTACCATGACTGATAATACAGACTCCAGCTACTCCAAAAAGCAATGCTCCCCCATGTTCGGCGTGGTCAATGCGCTGCTTAATCCGCCGTAAATTCGGTTTCAATAAAGCTGTCCCCATCTGACCTCGCAGTCCTTGGGGCAACTCCTCTCGCAGAATTTGCAGCACGATTTCCCCTACTGCTTCAGCGAATTTCAGCAAAACGTTACCGACAAAGCCATCGCAGATAATCACATCAAAGCGACCTGAGAGAACATCCCTTCCCTCGGCGTTGCCGATAAAAGGGATTTGCTCATTTTCTTCTAGCAGTTGGTGAGTGCGCACTGCTAAATCATTTCCCTTAGAGGCTTCCTCCCCAATATTGAGCAAGCCTACCTTCGGATCTTCAACGCCCATAACGTACTTGCTGTAAATCGTCCCCATCAGAGCAAACTGCTCTAAATACTTGGGGCGACTGTCAACATTAGCACCAACATCAAGGACAATCACCGACTTCCCAGCCATTAGGGTGGGAAATACTGCGCCAATTCCCGGACGGTCAATGCCTTGCAGACGACCTAAGCGAAGCAAGGCAGCCGCCATTGCTGCTCCGGAGTGTCCAGCTGAAACCACCCCATCGGCTCGTTTCTGCTTGACTAAATCCATTGCCACATTAATCGAAGCATTGGGCTTGCGTCGAATGCCTGTTAAGGGCTCTTCGTGCATGTCAATAACACCATCAGCTTCGACAATTTCTAAGGTATTGGAACTGATATGTTGCTTGAGGGAGGATTTAATCTGATGGGTGTCGCCCACCAGCAGAACCTCTACGCCTAGCTCTTCGGAGGCTCTGAGCGCTCCAGCAACGATTTCGTCAGGAGCGTAATCCCCTCCCATAGCGTCTACTGCAATTCTTGCGCGAGTCGATGCCATTGATTCAAGTAATAGAAACCTTAAAGATTTTAGCAGAAGCCTGAAGTATGAAGTAAGCGTCTGAACTGCGTCCCCGAAGGGCGTCGCGCTGCGACAGCAGGGGCGAAGCCTAGACTAGCAGCGACGAAGTAAGCGTCTGAACTGCGTCCCCGAAGGGCGTCGCGCTACGACAGCAGGGGCGGGCTGCGTCAGCAGGGACGCGCTGCGTAGCAGGGGCGAAGCCTAGTCTAGCCTAGACTAGCAGCGACGAAGTAAGCGTCTGAAAGAGGCAAAGGACATTGCCAGGCAGAGCCAGGAAACGAGACAAAAGACAAATGACCAATCAAGTATTTATAATTAATCCTCAAATGAGGAGGTTAGAGATGCTCGAAGTAATTGGCTCTAGTTTAGTCGGTCTGTTGATGGAAATGCTAGGACGAGAACCAGTCAAGCTAGAAACTATTCCGCTTTTGTTGTGGGAGGAAGCGGAAATCTTTGTGTTGCCGACTGAGCCAGAGCCGGCAGTAGAAGCGATTTTAGAGCAGTATATCAAAGATTTATCGGCTAAAGGAGTTGTTGGTAATAAACAGGGAGTCTGGATACAGTCAGATTGGACCGAGTTAGCTACTCATCAGGGGACAGTGCCAGTTTCGGCTGCTTCTTTGACCAAAATTGCGACCACTCTGGCGGTGTTGGAAAAGTGGGGAGCGCATTATCAGTTTGAAACCCGAATCTATGCCACGGGAACAGTTAAGGATGGTGTCCTGGAGGGAGATTTAATCATCAATGGCAGTGGCGATCCGTTGTTTGTTTGGGAGGAGGCGATCGCCCTCGGAAATTCCCTCAATGAGCTAGGCATCCGCCGAGTCACAGGTAATCTGGTGATTGCTGGGGATTTCTATATGAATTACAAGTCTAATCCTAGGGTTGCTGGTGGGCTACTCAGGCAAGGATTAAACGCCCGTCTCTGGTCGCCAGAGGTCATTACCCAGTACCGCACTCTGCCTCAAGGTACACCTCGCCCGACTGTGGCGATCGCTGGTACTGTCCAGGTCAAAGAAAGTCTCCCGGATACTTCCAGGTTGCTATTGCGTCATCAATCGATGACTCTGGCACAAATCCTCAAGCAAATGAATATTTACAGCAACAATGCGATAGCTCAAATGCTGGCTCAATCGGTGGGTGGTGCTAAATTTGTCTCCCAAATAGCAGCGAAAGCAGCCAATGTGCCTCCAGAAGAAATTCAGTTGATTAACGGTTCTGGATTAGGGGTTGATAACCGCATTTCCCCTCGTGCTGCCTGTGGGATGCTAATCGCGATTGAACGTAAGTTACAATCTGAGCCCTTGAGGGTTGTCGATCTGTTTCCCGTGGCTGGGCGCGATCAACTGGGAACGATGAATGGTCGCAACATCCCCTCAGGTACTGCTGTAAAAACCGGTACCCTGCGCCAAGTTAGCGCTCTGGCGGGGATTATTCCCACCAGCGAGCGCGGTCCGGTTTGGTTTGCCATTATTAATCATGGCAATAACATTGAATTTTTTCGGGCGGCACAAGACCAACTCTTGCAGCGTTTGTCCCAACATTGGCAGTTAACACCCGTTTCAACAATCGCTATAACTGTTAACAGCGAACACCTCGGCGATCCCAGTCGAAATCTTCCGGTTGAGCGGTGAATAGGTTCATTTTTTTCTGGCTATCCACTTAAGCCGGGACAGTAATCAAAAGGCAACAGGCAACAGGCAACAGGCAACAGGTAATAGGGAACAGGGAACGGGGAACGGGGAACGGGGAACGGGGAACGTGACTACTATAGCAGTCCTATAATTTGTATTATAACTTCGATATTATGTTTTGATTTGCCACGACTCATTTAGGATTGCTATATTCCCTATTCCTCATTCCCCATTATCTATTCCCCATTATCTATTCCCCATTACCTATTACCTATTACCTATTACCTATTACCTATTACCTATTACCTATTACCTATTACCTGTTCCCTGTTCCCTGTTCCCTGTTCCCTGTTCCCTGTTCCCTGTTCCCTACTCCAAGTGCGCCTTAAGTTGTTAGCCTTTTTTCTATTCCCATTGATTCAATTTGCTCAGCCAATTTTGCAACACCATAATAATTTGTTCCCGTCGCCGTTCAACAATAGCAGCAATACTAATAAAAATGATGCCAGCAATTAAACCGACGACCCATTTTGAAAAAGGTTCCTCGAAGATTAAAACAACTAACTGATAAAAAACAGTGAGAACAAAAGTGATAGTACCGACAAACAGAAAAGACCGAATCCGCAAGCCTAAGCCAGTAACAATTGCCAATAAACTAAAGATGCTGGGAATTAGTACTGTATCTTGATGAAAGAGTAAAGCTGCTAAGCCAATAATACTGCTGCCAAAGACACGAAGATAATGACGATTTCGCCTTTGCTGAGGTGTCTTCAAAACCGGATCCACTTGGGCAATGTAAAGTAAAGATAAGCCAATAAGGGAGGCGTACCAGAGGATATCTGTTAACTGTTGCTCATACAACCAACGGGCGATCATCCAATCAATAAATCCCACACTGACATAACTCCAGCGGATATTGTTTTGGTTAATACCGATCTGGACATAAAAAACCGCAACTAGGAATAAACTTAGGGGGGAAACATCCTCATAGGTGACTAAAGCCATCAAGGGAGAAAGTACCAAAGCCGCACGCTGCCAAGGAGTTGCTGTCCATCTCCAGCTTCCCCAAGGTATGTTGTAGATAACAAAAGCAACAACACAGACAATAGCGGTCCAAAAAGGATCCAGTCCCCTTAATTGTTTCCAAATTAGACGTGCAATAGTGACTGTCCCCACTATGTCTAATAATCCCACATAGATCCACAAATCTTTCAACTTAGACTTTTCTTCACGGGGGATTTCGTCTGGATCACGTCCTTGTATGAAGGCATAAGCAGCTAGAATTAGACTGACAGTGAGCACAATTGGGTTGAGACTTGCCTTACCTCCTCGGAGAAATCCGGCAAGTACGACGCCTATAGTCTTGAGAAGACTGGCGATCGCCCAGTGGCTGTGGGCAGTAATTCGGATTTCCATCAGACTGAGATTCAAGAAAGTCTGATGATGCCGCAATCTCCAAAACCACGCGAAGAGACGATAAATAAAGGCGAACGCCGCCGTTGCAATTGCCAGAATCAGTAAGCTATTGGCAAGACTGAGTCCAGAAGCTTGTAGCAGTTGGTAAATCACCAATTCATAGGCAGCCAGGGAAATACTAGCTAAGGAGAGATAGGTGATTATTTTCCCTTTTCTCAGACGATACCCTACTCCCATTCCTGTTAAAGCTGCACCGAGAGTAAATAATCCTGTGTAAGCGGTAAAACTTCCCAATTGCCAGCCAATGCCAATTAAAGCAAAGAGTAAAGGCAATATTTTCAGACTGGTTAATCGAGACAGATGAGATTGCCTGGATAATAACCAATTCGTTACCCAGAGGGTAAATAGTGCCAGAATAATATTGGCGGTGGCTAGTGTCAAAGTAGAGCCACCAGCCAGCATAATTCCCTCGACAATACAGATTTCCAGTGCCCAGGCAATGCCATAAACGGCTTGATTATTGGGGTGTTGCCAATAACGGTAGATAATGAACCCCCCAAAGAGGGCAGATGTTACTGGGTGTTGCCAGCTAGGGGAAACAAGTTGGAAAGTTGAACTCAGGGAGTGAATAGTTAACCCTACCAACTCCACGACGCAGAGGGTATGTGCCCAGCTATCAGCTGCTTTGGCATACAAAGCTGCTACAGAACGGGGACGTTGCCTAAGAAAGATGCCCAGTAGCCATAAAATGATAATGAGGATCCCATCGACTAAAAACCAATTTGGTTGTGATAGTGGGTTCCAAATCGGTAGTGATGTTCTTTCCCAAAGCAATGCCATAATGAAACTCAGGGTAAAGAAAATCTGAATTCCTGCCGTTGCTGGGTGGCGAAGATAGCAGCTATTGAACCACATCAAACCAGCAGCAACACCTAAGCCGACTAATCTTATCCCTGGTTGCCACAAGGTTAAAGTTTGCAACCATACCAAAGCAGTAAAACTAAAAAGTGCTGCCTGTTTGCGTCGCCTTCCTCTTGTACGATTAGCAACTTCTGTCAATGTTAGAGGAGTTAGCAGCCATAACAGTACCCACGGCTGATTCTCTCCCGTGACGAGGAAAGTTTCAAACTGATTCCACAGCAAGAGATAACTGAAGAATGCCAGGGCAAAACTGATGTGCCAGCAACTGCGATACCAACTCTGTTTGAAGGGTGAATTGGATGCAGACTGCCCAAGGGTGCTGATGCCCCACTCTGCTACCATCAGCACCAGTAAGATACTTGCCCAAACTAACTGACTCAGAGAGGGGAACCACCAGTCAATAGTGGCACTGACTGCCAGTAGTCCTAAGATATGGGTGAGATAGACGAGGAAAATTCTGAGGGGAAGAAAGCGGTAGGTGACAAAGGCAAGGGTGGCGGTGGAAAGAAGAAAATTGAGCGATCGCCAGGTAGTATTGAAGGAACCCATCAGCGTCAACACCACACCCAGTAACAGAGTCAGCCATTCTCCAAAACGGGCAAGTTTCGGTTGAGCTTGACGGTATAGCCAATCAGTTAACCAGACAAAGACAATGACATAGGGAAATAAGGCAACACCCAGGATAGACAGGGGGAAATCTTGTGAGTGGGTGAGTTGAATGAAAAAGGTATTTGCCGCTTCTCGGAATTGAAGGGGTATTAACGCCCAAACTAAAAAAATTTCCTGCAAGCCAATTACAAAAATTGCCAATAAATCCCGACGCTGCCAATGGCGCTGCAACCGTTGGGCGCAAAACTGTAAAGCCAGTCCACTCACAGCCGCTGCTTGCCAAGGAAACTCCTCTCTCACCGAAACTAACCAACCGAGGAACAGTAAAATTGCACCAATGACTTCCAAGATTTTAGGGAGTGAGGATTGGGTATTGGCGGGTGATTGGTGAGTGGTGATTTGGCTTTGCTCCCCTCCTCTGTTCCCCTTATCTCTTCCTAATAACCATCCACAAATACCAATCCCTAACCCTAACTGTTGTATAGGTAGATGGACAACAAAAATTGCTCGTACCAGTAAGACTGACAGGGCATAAATGACCAAACCTTTTCCTATTTTTGGCCCAGATGTCTCTCCCTGCGGTTGAGTAACATTGGTAGGCAGGAAACCCAAGATAATTGCCGTAGCGATCGTGCCAAGATAGACAGCAATCAAAGGAAATTCTGAGAAGCTCCAACCCCAGTGCAGATAAGTTAAACCTGAGAAGTTGAAAAAGACAAGTAATTGTTGTCGTTGTTTGTTGTAACTAAAAGAGATCGCGGCGAGACTAACCGAGGCAACTGCTACAGTTAACCATTCCCAGGGATTTTCCCACAAACTATCCATCGCCCAAAAGTTCATGGGTATCAACAGTAGGGTAATGGTTTGGAGTGTCTGGGAAGTTAATTGCAAATTCTCTTGTTTACCTGCCCAAAAACCAACTCCCCAGAAAATGAGGGTATATGTCCACAACAAGCCATATTGCCCTGGGGCAGGAAATCTTTCCCATTGAGTCGCCGCTAGTACCCCTGAAGACACCACCACGAGAAATAAACCCAGAAACAGCAGCCAGCGGACACTCAATTCGTCCTTAAATGCTTGCCACACTTGAGGGAGAAGACTTCGCCGCTTTCGTGTTAGGGTATCTGCTTCCCTGGGGATTGCTTCCGAATCAGTCTGTGAGACATCATATTGGGTTTGGCTTGTCGCTGTTACAACCACAGCGGTTTCTGGCAAGGGACAGATTAAATAATCTTGACTCAACTGCCTCACCTGTGCCTCACTGATTAAACCCAAACGCAACAAGACATCTAAACCTGTCAAAAATTCTGGTTGGGATGCATTGAGGGTGATTTCAATTTGCAGGGGAGGATTAAAAGACGAGGACATGAGCTGATATCAAGTCCGGTTAAACAATCATAAATAATTGTAAGGGTGGGATGGCTATCCACTTAAGCCGGGACAGTTTATATATGTTTTGATTTGCCACGACTCATTTAGAACTACTATATTCCCCATTACCTATTCCCTATTCCCTGTTCCCTGTTCCCTGTTCCCTACTTTTGCATGCAAGCCTTTAGACTTCGTCGCAGAGTCGCGCAGATGCCTTTTGCCTTTGAGCGCTCTGCGGAGCAGCGACGTAGTCTAGCGAGTCCCTGTTCCCTTTTCCCTGTTCCCTGTTCCCTGATCCGAAGTTCCCTAGTGTCCCGCCTTAAGTTGGTAGCCGGTGGGATTAAGATAAATGACTCAGAGGGCATTGGAAAAGCTAGACTGCAAATAGGCGGCATTTTTTGAGATACAACCATGCCTTCTCCATTTCCAGGGATGGATCCCTATTTAGAACATCCTAGCTCTTGCCCCAACGTGCATCACCGACTGATTAGTGCGATCGCAGATTCACTGGGTACCCAACTGCTTCCCAAGTATCAAGTTCTCATTGAGGAGCGAATTTATCAAACCACTGGTGCAGATTCACTGCTGGTTGGGATTCCCGATGTGTCCCTCAAAGGCACTCAGACAGAAACCCATCCAACCACGACAAATGCTACTGTTTCCTCACCGCCAATGCAACCGATAACGGTGACGTTACGATGCCTGAGAAAGTCCGACAAGGGCATTTAGAGATAAAAGATATAGTGACAAGTGAAGTTGTGACAGTCCTTGAAGTCCTCTCTCCCAGTAATAAACGCCCAGGAGAAGGACGAACCCAAGATGAAACCAAGCGTAAAACGATATTAGGCAGTTCAACCCATTTGGTGGAAATTGATTTACTGCGTAAGTGGGAGCCAATGCCGACTTTAAATGATGAAATTCAGACCCATTACCGAATTTTAGTCAGTCGTAGAGAGCGTCGCCCTAAAGCCGATCTATATGCCTTTAATTTGCCAGATACCATTCCCTCTTTTCCCCTTCCTTTGCGGACAGAAGATGCGGACCCCCTTGTCAATTTACAAGACCTATTCAATGGGGTTTATGACCGATCGGGTTATGGCTTTGTCATCGACTATAGTCGCGAACCCGTGCCAGTTTTATCAGAAACGGATGCAGCTTGGGCTGATAAGTTATTGCGGGAGAAAGGATTAAGATGAAGGTGACTGGTAACACAACCAGGATTATAACTGATAACTGAAAAAATGAAGCTCTGGGATATTCCGGCAATTGACCACCACGCACACAACCTGTTAAAACCAGAAGCTGGTGAAAAATATTCCTATTCTGCTGCCTTCACTGAAGGTCATGATGCCGAGATTGTCAATCATCACGCACGCCACACCCTGTTCTACCGACGCAGCTTGCGAGAAATTTCTCAACTCTTAGATTGTGAACCAATGGAAAACGCCATCTTAGAATGTCGGCAACAGCTAGGGTTAGAGAAACTGACAGAGCGTTGTTTCCAGGCTGCCAATCTGGAGGCGATTTTCCTAGACGATGGCTTTTTAGCGGATGAGATTCTCCCCTGGGAATGGCATCAGCAATTTGTCCCAGTCAAACGAGTGCTGCGGCTAGAATATCTGGCGCAAAATTTGATAAGTGAGGAAAATCACTTCAACACCTTCCTAGAGCGTTTCCGCAGTGAGATTGATCCACCCTCAGCTGAGGTGGTGGCGTTGAAAAGCATTGCTGCCTATCGCACTGGTTTAAACATCCAGTTAACACCAATAGAGGTCGCCCAGTTGAGTTTTGAGACACTTAAGCGAGAGACTCAAGGAAAACCGCTGCGTCTTGCTGACAAACCTTTAATCGATTTCCTGATTACTCAGGCGCTAGAAATTGCTGCCAAACATCGGATCCCCGTACAGTTTCACACTGGCTTTGGCGATCGAGATCTTGACCTGCGGTTGGGCAATCCCCTTTACCTACGTCAATTATTAGAAAATCAACGCTGGCGCAATGCACCCATTGTGCTGCTGCATGCTTCTTACCCTTATGCACAAGAGGCGGGGTATTTGGCTTCTGTATATCCTCAGGTTTATTTGGATTTTGGTCTGGCAGTCCCTTTTTTGAGTGTAGCGGGGATGTGCTTGGCAGTGCAGCAGTTGCTAGAGCTTGCTCCTACAACTAAGTTGATGTATTCTTCTGATGCTCACAATATCCCGGAGTTGTATTATTTGGGAGCTAAATGGGGACGAGAGGTTTTAGGATCGGTTCTGGAGGGTGCAGTGAGGGATTTAGACCTGACGGAGAAGGAAGCGGAATCAGTAGCGGTAGCGGTTTTGTGTGAGAATGCTAGAGTTCTTTATCCCACATTCCGCTCCAAATCCCACGGTTAGTTTCTTTTGCTTGTTCAACAGCAGTAGCGATCGCTAATAATTTTACCCTGAGCTTGGAGCCGCTGCGACTTGACGCTGGGGTTATAGCTAGCACCTTATCCTCTAGCAATTCTTCTGTAACCCTTGCAGCGCTCTTAGTTTCCTTGAAATGTATGACAAAGAGCGCCGCAAGGGAGCGCTGTGGAGCTGACCGCCTTCTTTGAAGAAAAGTGAAGTAATGATACGAATGCTGGTCTTTTGTTAGGTGGCAGTGTAATCTTCTCTTCAAACTTAAAGAAAGTGATTTTTAATCAACTGAAGAATAATGTCTCAAAACTTCTTCAAAAAGGCATTTGGTTCATCGGTAGCAACATTGGGTTTATTGTTGCTCTTCCCAGAGAGCAGCATAGCGGCATCCTTTGAACTCCAACACACCTTACTCAATCCCTCACCCAATCATCGTGATTTCTTCGGTGACTCCATCAGTCTTTCTGGCAATAACTTACTGATTGGTGCACCTCTTGATGATACAAATGGCAATGATAGTGGTGCGGCTTATTTATTTGATGTTAAAAATGGCAATCTTTTACAGACTTTCCTCAGTCCAGTATCAGCCCCAGATCCCGCTAATGATACCTTTGGCAACGGAGTAGCTATTGAGGGGAATAATGTACTCATCGGCTCCCGTGGTGATGATAGTGCAGGAGCTAATACAGGCGCTGCTTATTTATACGATACTGGTGGAACCCTTTTACAAACTTTTCTCAATCCTACACCAAGTTTCAATGACAATTTTGGCGAAGTAGTAGCTATTTCCGGTAACAATGTATTGGTTGGGGCACTTGGAGACGACGCAGTCGCAACTAATAGTGGAGCTGTTCATCTATTTGATGCTGTTACTGGAAGCCTGAAGCAGACTTTCCTCAATCCCTCACCAGATGTTGACGATCTCTTCGGCGCTGTCATCGCCATCGATGGGAATAATGTTCTGATTGGTGCGGGAGGGGATGACACAAGTGCATCTAATGCTGGTATTGCTTACCTCTTCGATGCTGTTACTGGAAACCTGTTGCAAACTTTCTTTAACCCAACACCGGATAATAATGAGTTTTTCAATATAGTGGCTATTGATGGAAATAACGTACTGATTGGTTCGGGTGCTAATGATCAAGCAAGCCGGAGTGGTATTGCCTATCTGTTTGATGCCACTACCGGAAACCTCCTGGAAACCTTTTTAAATCCCACACCAGCGGTAGATGATTTTTTTAGTGCATCCCTTGCAATTAAGGGGGATAAAATTCTCATTAGCGCACAAAACGATGATTTAGGAGCAACTAATAGCGGTGCTGCCTATTTATACGATACTGATGGAACCCTTTTACAAACCTTTCTCAACCCAGAACCTAATATTAATGCTCGCTTCGGTCATGGAGTTGCTATTGGTGAAAACACCTTGGCATTTGGTGCTGACTATGTTGGTTTTGGAGACGATAGTCCAGGGTTATCTCTGCTGTAATCTGAATCGTGATTAGTCAGCACCAAGGCTTAATAATTCTTCACAAATCAACTTGGAAATAGCGATCGCTAACCACAAAAACCTGACCAGATAAGAATTCTAGCTTTGATAGTTCTAGCTGTAATATAAATCGTTCTTATAAACTGCATAATTCGTTACATTTTGCTGCCATAAAAGCAACAGAAGTCTTGTGATGAATGGCTGACAGTGAATTTGTTGATTTAAGGAATTCGCTGTATGGCTAACAATATTTTCTCTAAAGTTGCGACTTTAACGACGCTTTCTGGTTTTTTTGCTATGACTTCATCAGCCCAAGCAACTATCCTTTTCAGTGAGTCTCAGACTGGTGTTGAGTTATTCAACAACTCCGATGTAACCTTTCCTTCAGTCTCTCCAGTCATCAACGGAAGTTCGATTGATTTCGGCACTGGTACTGCTGCAGAAGCTCTACTGGTTTGGGATTTGCTTCCCGCTGCGCCTCGAGGAGATTTGGACATTTCCATTGCCATTGACTATACACCACTGACAAGTGATAATGATCCGTATTTTGCGATTTTCGATGGCAGTAACTATTTTGGACTGGCGAGACTCGACAATACTGGCGCTAGTATGGATGGCTTAATATATGTTGTACGTGGCTCTGCTACAGCCACTGAGATATTAAACAGAACTATAGACTCAATCCCGCTTACTGGAGTAGATTCTGTTCAACCGTTTTCCTATGACTTGTGGATTGCTGATGGTGGCACAGGTCCGGCATCATTGAATAACTTTGTCGAGGGACCAGATTCAGCAGCTGGACCCTTTTCCTCTCTAGGGAACTTTATCAATACTGACAACCCTTTAAAGTTCATATTTTATCGAGATATCGGTAATAATGGCGGCCCTGAACAGTATCGAATTAATTCGATTGCAATCGAGATTGAAGAAAAAGACATAGAATCTGTCCCTGAACCATCCACTATCTTTGGGTTAGGTCTAGCTCTAGGACTAGGAGCCTTATCTCTAAAAAGAAAGCAGAAGAAATGCACAGAAGTTTTGGGAAGCGATCGCTTCTTATGGTCTCTTGGTGGACCTGTCAGGTAACGCAAGTGGAGCTTATCGAGAGCAAACTGCGATCGCCCTTCATAATCTGAGAGCAACAAAAACCTACTTACGTTGAACTCCCGTGCCGCAGCTTATCCCGACGTGCGCTGCCGCAGGCACAGCGGAAGCTGACCGCTACCTCACCACTCAGTTAAACAAAAGTCTAGGCGGAACCAGAGAGTACAATGAAAAAATCTGGTCGGCCTTTGGCGATCGCCGACGTTCGTACTGTATAAAGTACGGTATTATTAAGAAGGATAAATCTAATGAGAGGCTATATCCAGCTCAAAGCATCTGGTTTCTTCATCAAATACACGTTTGAACTTTAATGAGGGTATTAATGCAATGACTAACTCAAGGGTTGTGTAGACTTGGCATCCATAAACCAGATGTCCCCCTTTACACTCGCCTTGCGAGTTAGCAACGGTCATATGCAAATGGACACCTTCTTCCCCAAGTGTTCCGGAAAGCGTCAAAATTTCATGCTTGCCTGACAATTTCGTGGGAGTTTTATTGTTGGCAAATCGCAAACATACTTTGGATAAACTACCGACCGCGCTAATGATGGCCCCGGCACTTATTTTTTCTCTCTTTGCAACATGTTCCAGTTGTCGGCGAACATCTGATCCGGGGAGAAGTCTCAATACTAACGTTTCAACGGATCCTCTTAAATTCATGATGCTTCAACATTTCTCTGTTGCTATTAGAAGGCCAAATTTCCCTCAGCCTCACCCATTGAACAATGACTAAACTGATAAATCATGTTAAATGAATTGCCACCAGTTTGATTCATTTTTTCACTATCTTCTACTTTGACAAAACCTAGACGCTGATACAAACGAATAGCAGGATTGTCTGAGCGCACACTAAGGGAAACAGCCGGATAAACTTTTTGAGCCATTTTTAGGACCTGGGTGATGAGTTTCGTCCCAATGCCTTGTCCACGATTTTTGGGGAGCACTGCTATTGCTAGCTCGGGTACAGAATCATTAATGTAGCCGAAACCTTTTTCCTGGTTCAACCACAAACGAAGCC
>JBFRWF010000489.1:0-16334 GCA_051439465.1 Xenococcaceae cyanobacterium
AGAGCGTCGGTCCAGTAATCGGGAAATTCTGGTTGAGGCAAGCAAGGGAGCAGGGAGCAGGGAGCGGGGGAGAGCTGAAAGTGGTTATTTTTCGTTCCTCAATTTGTCAACTTTTATTAATGGACCGATGCTCTAGGATCAGTGGTCGGGAGGAATGGTGGTTGTTAGCATTAGTACTCTTTTTCGCTAACTGTTGATAACGCCTCGAGTAAGAATAGCATATCCATTTGAGAAAATCCAAATCTAAGGCAACAGGCAACAGTGCGCCCAGCGTCGACGTTGTCGGCTGGCGCAATAGGCAACAGGGAATCAACCCCACGCCGAATAAAAAAATAGAAACTTCTTTCAAGTTTCTGGAGAGTTAAATCTTTACTGTAAACTATTCACTAAAAAAGCACTAGAGCGCCGGTTCAGTAGAAGTATTTGACAAAAAAAGCAAAATATGTATTCTGTAGGGGCGAAGCATTCGAGGAGTAATTTATGGCGATCGCCCAAGATTTTTTTTCCGAATGCTTCGCCCTAACCGAGTGCTTTATAGGTCTGCACAGGATGTCGTCTTTGTCAATACCGATTAATGAACCGACGCTCTAGTGGTCTGTCCAGACAGATCTGACAAGTTCAAATAGTCTCAATCCCTTATATACAAGGAAAGTCAACTACTCAAAGCTAGCTGGACAGACCACTAGCTTACCGTTTTTTGTCAGCTTGAGTTTCCGACCGCGCCACTCAAAGGTGTTGCCAACTATACAGTAGCACCATAGCCCAAAGCTGATCAGATCCCTTAATGGGACAAGCCACAGAAACTTTTTCGCAACCGGATCTTGGAGAAGGTGAACTCCAACTACCCAGGCCATGATTAACCGCATACTCCAGGTAGTCAAAAGCACAGCCCAGCCTAACCCGGATCCGACTGTTGCCATTAAGAATATCAGACTCGTTGCTGTGCCGTGGCTCAAGATTAACCCCAGGTAACCCCAAGGTCGAGAAACTCGCGTGCACAGATACCAGCGTGTCTGACGATGAATTAAATCCATCAAGCTTTCTGTGGCGATCTCGTGGTCAATAATATAGTCGGAAAGCACTACCTTATAGCCTGCTTGGGTAGGCAGGTAGCCAAGTTGGAAATCGTCCGCCAGATAATCAGCAATTGCCAGGAATCCCCCAACTGCTTCAAGGGCATTCTTCCTGATCGCAATGGTTGGACCTAAGGCAAATTTGATTCCTTCTAGCTTATGGGCAACTAAAACGCCAGCAAGGTACTCGGTTGAAACCCCGATAGCTTCGAGATTTGCAACCCACCCTTGAGTCAAGGGGCGGTAAAGACAAGTGACGACGCCGACGGTGGGATCCCGCATTGGCTGAATGACTCTTTTCAAGTAGTCTGCTCCAACTCGAATGTCGCTATCTGCAAGGAGCAGGATTGAATATTTGGCTTTGGTTTCTGCATTTGCTAGATTGCAAACTTTGAGATTGGTGCCAATGGTGCGATCGCTCACTACCAGTTGAATATCAACCTCTGGAAAGTCTTTGATAATTTGCTTGACAACTTCCACGCAGGGGTCTTGAGCATCGCGCACGCTAAAGATAATCTGGTATTCTGGGTAGTCCTGTCGGCAGAAGGACGCAAAGTTTTTGTAGGTATTGTCGTCCAGACCGCAAATTGGCTTCAGTATGGTAATAGGTGGGTGAAAGTCTGGATCGACTGGTTGGGGATGTCTAGAGAAGGCAAGTGCTGCATAAATCCCATAGCAGTAAAACCAGACTGCCGACAGGCAGAGGATGAACAGCAGGCAAGCTATCACCATTTTAACAACTATTAGGATTAAAAGGCCCATTTATCTGTTTGACGAGTGGGTAGTTCACTAATCTTAGCGCCGTCTTCTAGATCCCCCCCTACTCTTGCTACGACTGCCAAAACCACTGCCAAAACGACTTGGGCGCTTCTCAACTTGCCGAGGTTTGGATTTACCAGACTGGCGCAGATTGCTCGAACCATAACCAGATCCTGTAGCCTTATTGCTTTTTGGCGACTGCTTCTGAGTGGTTGTCGGTTGACTAGATGAGGTACTTCTTAAACGACCTGTCGTCCGCAAGGTTTGACGATTTTTGACAGCAGGTGGCGGCGCATTGTAGCGGCTTTGGTATCTTTCAACTGCTTGGTCATAGCTTCTGCCATATCCGCCATAACCAGTCAAAACTCCTCCCGGTTGATAAACTGGCGGCACATAGTACTGAGGGGTAAACAACAAACTGCCCAAGGCTTGACCAGCTAATGCCCCAGCAAAAGGAGCCCAGAAGCTAGATTGCTGACGCACTACCACCGTTTCTGTTTGACCGGTTTGAGGATTTGTCCGATTTTCCGTGACGTTGTGGACGTATTCAATCTTGAAGTCCTCCGTCAGGTGCATAACCGCCTGATTGTCATCAATATTGAGATAAGTTTTTTCTCCTGCGGCAACCTCTTCATCAGTCAGACGAGCCATCTGCAAATTCGTGGTGCGAAAATCCGGGGAAGTACCTGGTGGGGTATTGAGCAACATAAGATTGTATTCCCCGTCCGCATCATTGTAGGTCGCCTGTTGCACTGGATATCGCCCATCACTTAACCGGCTGGGAGCAGAGGCAGTATTCTTGTTGAAATTTGGCTGAGATTGGGTTGGAGTAGAAGAACTACAAGCGACTGTAGTCCAACATAAAGTCACGGATATTAAAAGAGCTACAAATTTACGTAACATAAACTGAAAAATCTTAGTAAAGATTACTGGTGTTAACTGCTCGATTTTAGAGGGGAATCAGTTCAGGAAAATTCAGCAATATTTGCTCATCGCTCAGTTCATCACCCAACTGTGCTGGGGAAAAGTGAACTTGAAGCCCTCGCAATCTTTGCTGATAATGGAGATTGACCAGCGCTTTTAGACCATCTTCGAGTGCCTCTATGTTAGCAAGGTCAGTTTCCAGTTCGGGAACTTCACCCTCGAACGCTACTGAGATCATAACAACTAAGTTAGGAGTGATAGGCAAGGACAACGGTTCATCTTCCCCCCCAGCTAAGGGGATGCTGAAGTCGGGTTCACTCAGATAGCGCCCTGCAGAGTCAGTAAATAGTTCAGTGACATAGTCTCCGGCTTCACCCTCATCCCAGAAAACGTCACCTTCATTGGCTGCCGATGTCCAGTAGGTATTTAACTGTAAAAGGTTCTGGCAAATTTCCACCAGTCCTTCTCCCATAACCTCAAGATCGCCGTCGGCTTCAACAGCTTCCCGTGCAGCACGATTAAGCACTCCTAACAAGGGAGCCGCCTCAGACCCAGCAAGATGGATAAACAAACGACAGACCACATACCGAGTTTTGCCAGTAAATTGATTGAAGCGATCGCGCCAAGAACTCATTACTTGCTCTACTACTAAATTTTAAAGCTGCACTTTTCACTCTAGCCCAAATTGCGCTTTGTGAACTACCCACACTGTACCGCTAGGTCAGTTGGGCTTCGGGCTTCACAGGCTCACTGGCACCGTTGTAAGTCATCGAAAGGGCGATCGCCACACTGATTGGCCAGACAAACACATTCTCATCCTTGTCCTCTCTAAGAATTTCTGAGAATAACTTGAAACCAAATTTTGTCTTGGTATCCACCAGGTGCCGATCTACACTTTTTTGCTTAGTTGGTGGCATCATTGAGAGAGACTCCTGAGATTTTTGGGCGTTGGAGGTAAAACTAATGATGACTCCTGACTAGGCGGACGTTTCCAAGGTTACAATTTTGGCAACTACTGCCGTTTTTGCGCTCTTCCTGGGAAAGAACTGCTACTGACACATATTGCATTTTTGAAGATACCCTAATTTGGGAAAGGCAATGGAGGTAAAAAGAGACTGTGAATTGGACTTGGGAACAAATCATTCAAAAGGGTGGGGTCGCCATGTGGCCCCTGTTGTTTCTATCGATTCTCGCTCTGGGTACAATTCTTGAGCGTGCTTGGTTTTGGTCGAGAGTTTTACTCAAACAAGGACAGGTTCTCAAAAGCATCATGGAAGCGGCGGTTCGCAACTGGGAAGTAGTAGAAGAGATTGCACGGGATTACAGAAGGCATCCCATTGGAAACTTTCTCTATGCTCCCTTACGACTCTCTAATCCAGAACCAGAAGTCTTTCATCTGGCTTTGGAGGCAGCAGCAGATGATGAGTTAGCCTTGATGCGACGGGGAGACAAAGTATTAGAAGCGGTGATTGCTCTGTCACCTTTACTGGGATTGCTGGGTACGGTTTTAGGCTTGATTCAATCCCTAAGTTCAATTTCAGTTAGCGATCTGGGCACTGCTTCCACCACCAACGTTACCCTAGGCATTGGCGAATCCTTAATCTCTACGGCAGCGGGACTGGTAGTAGCAATTATCAGTCTGGCTTTTTACCGTCTGTTTCAAGCCTTTTGGTTTAATCAAGTGAGAGTTTTCCGCAAGGCGGGGAGTGAGTTAGAGGTGATTTATCGGCAAAGATGGATGCAAGGGGAAGATAAACGTTATCCGGTCAATGCCAATCTTGACACATCTGAGACTGGAGACAATTAAGATATGAGGAAGTATTAATTTTTTCTGGAAGCGACAGGCTGGGACAAGACTATGACAGAAACGATATCTCGGAAGAAAACATCTCGCTCTGCGGCTGCAGGGATGGCAGAGCGTCCGATGAAACTTTGGCAGGATGACTCGAATAGTCAAGAAGTGCGGATTGAAATTATTCCCCTCATTGATGTCATTTTTTGTATCTTGACATTCTTTATTTTGGCGGCAGTGGGTTTTTCTCGCCAGCAGGCAATCAGTCTAGATTTACCCAAAGCAAGCACTGGTAAACCCCAAATGCGGGAGATGTTGGTTGTCAGCCTGGATGATTTTGCTCAAGTTTATGTGGAACAGCAGGTTGTGACTAGAAATCAGCTTTATCAAGCAATCAAAAACTATCATCAGTTCAATCCCAATGGACTGATGGTGCTGCATGCCTCTAGAAACGCCAGTTACAACGAAGTGATAGAGGTGCTAGATATGCTGCGAGAGGTAGGAGGCGAGCGGGTGGCACTGGCAACTCTGTCTGGAGAGTCTCAACAACCAGCTAATTTGAATCCTTACTCTGATGGTAGTAGTAATAATCTGTCACCCTACGGCACTCAATTGCCAGGGGGTTCCTTCAACCCAGTGCAGCCGAACTTTCCGCTCAATCCAAGTCAGCGTTCGGGAAGCTCTCAGTTTAACCCGTTGAACCCGTTGAGCCCAGGTGTCCC
This sequence comes from Xenococcaceae cyanobacterium, assembly GCA_051439465.1. GTDB lineage: Bacteria > Cyanobacteriota > Cyanobacteriia > Cyanobacteriales > JBFRWF01 > JBFRWF01. The sequence goes on from JBFRWF010000489.1 coordinate 5,271, forward strand.
GACGGCTCCAAGTACTACTCCTGAAAAATAAGTTTTGCAGGAATTGAGAGCTTGATTTTAGTGGGGCGCGATCGCCTGTTGGGGTAGCGATCGCCTGTAGCTGTTAAGTAGTCAGACATAAATAAACAACACTATGTTAAGAACTGTAAAGAGCTTCAATCCCTTGCCGTTGCCTGTTGCGCCCAGCCGACAGCGTCGACGCTGGGCGCACTGTTGCCTGTTGCCTTGTCTTCACAGTTAACTTTACTTTTGTCCGACTACTTAGTCTAAACTCCAGTAAGTTTAACCACCCTGGAAAGGGCGAAGATGGAAAGGGCGAAGCATTTGGATATTAAGCTGGATGGTAAGTTTCACAATTTATCTCCCAAATGCTTCGCCCCTACAATAATAAAAAAGATTTGCGATCGCTGAGTGTCAGGTTTTAAAACTAGTGTTTGGTTTAAAAAGTCAGCGTAGTTGAGTTCACTGTTACCAAATTGGTTCAAGATTGAGTACAAATCCAGGTAAAATATCTTCCCCTGATAAAGTAGCAGGAGAATCCAAAACCTCAACCTCTTGAGCCTGACGAAATATTTCTACTTGCCGAGATTGGCGGTTAATTAACCAACCCAAGCAAGTACCATTATCTCGGTACTCCTCCATCTTCCTCCGAATTGTGGTCAAACTATCACTAGGAGAACTTAACTCAATCACAAAATCAGGACAAAGAGGGAGAAATTTCTCCTGTTGTTTAGATGTTAAAGCATTCCAGCGTTCTAAGAGTATCCAAGAAGCATCAGGAGAACGATCTGCACCATTTGGCAGTTTAAACCCTCCAGAGGAATCAAAAGCAATTCCTGTTCCATCGGTATCTGCCCAATTAAATAACTGTTGAGTCAACCTACCATTACGGTTGCTAGTTCCTCCTCCAGCGGGTGACATAATGATTAAATCTCCATTAGCACTGCGTTCAAATCTCAAATCGCGATTGTTCAGACATAACTGATAGAATTGCTCATCTGTAAGCTGAATCGATTGGAAGTTAAGGGTGAAGTTAGTCATATCTATTTCTATCCGCAGATAAACACAGATGAACACAGATATCAGCGTTAATCTGCGTTCATCGGTGGACGATACTACCAATTTAAACGATAAGAGACGCGACTAATCGCGCCTCTACCAAGGTCTATGTTACCGAGAACTATTCAATTCCTTCAATCCGGTCTTCAACCTCCTGATACAACTCCCGCAAACGGTCAAGATTACTCTCACTCGTCTCCCAATAACCACGACCATTCACCTCTAACAAAGTTCCCACAATCTTCCGGAAAGAATTGGGATTCAAATTCATCAGGCGCTGACACATTTCCGGATCTTCAATGAAGGTGCTATTCACATCCTCATACACCCAGTTGTCCACCGCGCCAGCAGTAGCAGACCAACCCATTGTATTCACCAGACGCTTTGAGAGTTCCCGCACACCCTCATAACCGTGACTCAGCATCCCCTCATACCACTTCGGATTGAGTAGCTTAGTCCGGGCATCTAAACGCACCGTTTCTGATAAAGTACGCACTTGGGCATTAGCCGTGGTCGTATCAGCAATATAAGCAGCAGGAGTCTTACCATCTCCCCTCAAGCTGCTCACAATCTTCGTCGGATCGGAATCGAAATAGTGGGACACATCCGTCAGGCTAATCTCAGAAGAATCCATATTCTGGAAGGTCACCTCAGCAGTCTTCAATGCCGTCTCAAACACCTGACGATTTTCACTCATAATGCCTGGATTATCTGAGTTGAAAGCAAAAGACTTGCGCTTCAGATACATTTCCTGCAACTCTCCTTCCTCTTCCCAAGTGCTATTTTCCACCGCCAAATTCACATTAGAAGAATAGGAACCAGAAGCATTAGAAAAGACACGGGTAGCAGCTTGACGCAGATTAATCCCCATATCTTGTGCCTGCTGCAAAGCGTGTTTGCGCACGTAATTCATCTCCAACGGTTCATCAGCTTCCGCCGCTATCTTCACCGCTTGATCCAGCAGGTTCATCTGGTTGATGAATAAATCACGGAAGACACCGGAACAATTAATCACCACATCAATCCGAGGACGACCCAATTCTTCGGTGGGAATCAATTCTAACTTATTCACCCGTCCCAAAGCATCCGGTACAGGGCGCACACCGACCATCCACATAATCTGCGCCAGGGATTCACCATAGGTCTTGATATTATCCGTTCCCCAGAGAACACAGGCGATAGTTTCGGGGTATTTTCCCCCATTGTCTGCCATTTGCCTTGCCAGCAGTCGGTCTACGACGATTTTAGCCGACTTCACAGCTGCCATCGTGGGGATGGATTGGGGGTCGAGGGCGTGGATATTCTTACCCGTGGGTAGTACATCCGGGTTCCGGATGGGGTCACCACCGGGACCTGGGAGGACATATTCTCCTTCTAAGGCTTTGAGTAATCCGCCCAGTTCGTTATCGGCACAGACTTGTTCAAGACAGAATTCCAGATACTCAAACAGAGGCTTGATGGGTTCGGGGTCAACTTTGGTGTAACCTAGCTGGTGCAAAGCTTCAATCCAAGGCGCTTTTTTACCCAGGTTGAAGAAGTTGAGTTTGGAAATCTTAGAGATACGACCATCAACATCAACTTGTGCCTGGACAAGGGCGCTAACAGCCCCACGGGTAGCATCAGTGATGTTTTGCAACAACTCCACATCTTCTAAGATGCCTTTATCGCTATTTTGGTAAATCTCGTCAATATCCCGTCCGATGCTATTGGCAATAATTCGGGGTAAAGAGAGGATTTCTTCTTCTTCCCGGTCGAGACTGACAATATTTACCAGGGTAGCCACTGCTTCTTCTGCTGTTGGTGGCTTGCCAATAACGTGCAACCCACAGGGCAATAGCCGGGACTCAATCTCCATCAGCTTCCGATAGACGTTCCCAACGATGATATCCCGTTCAGAGGGACTCATGTCGGATGCATCAGTATCTGGTAAATCAATATCCTGTTCCAGATTCACCAACCGACACTTATCCATAATCGTATTAACGATGGGAATTACCCGCCCGGTATCTTTTAAGGTTTGGTAAGAACCAATTAACTCACTCAGTTCCTTCAATCCTTTGTACAAACCAGCATTTTCAGCAGGTGGGGTGAGGTAAGAGATGGTTTCTGCATAGCTGCGACGCTTGGCAATAGTCGCCTCAGAAGGGTTATTTGCTGCGTAATAGTAAAGATTGGGAATATTGCCAATTAGATTATCCGGATAACATTCCCCAGACATCCCCATCTGCTTTCCAGGCATAAATTCCAGGGAACCGTGAGTACCGAAGTGCAGCACCGCATCTGCCTTCCAGACGTGGTTCAGATAGGTGTAGTAAGCGGCAAAACCATGATGGGGGCTAGCGGAACGAGAGAACAGCAGCCGCATGGGATCGCCTTCATAACCAAAGGTAGGTTGAACGCCGATGAAGACGTTGCCGAAGTGTTTCCCGTAAATAAGTAGGTTTTGCCCATCACTGTTCAGATGTCCCGGCGGAGGACCCCAGTTTTCTTCCAAGCGGACAGAATAGGGGGTTAGTCGCTCATACTGTTCCACGGACATGGGATAGGCAATGTTCAGTTCTGGACTCTTATACTGTGCCTGGGCATCGTGGATAACGGCTTGCATTAATTCTTCTGCTGATTCTGGCAAGTCTTGAATGTCATAGCCGTTCTGTTTCAATGCCTTCATCACTTCATAGATAGAACCGAAGACATCCAGGTAGGCGGCACTGCCGACGTTGCCTTTATCGGGGGGGAAGCTGAAGACAGTGATGGCTACTTTCTTTTCGAGTTTGGGTTTCTTGCGCAGAGAAGCCCATTTCATTGCCCGAGAAGCGATCGCTTCAATCCGATCTTGCAGGGCGATCGCTTTCCCCGTCATAGCATCCCGTCCAGAAAGAATAATTGGCTCAATTGCCCCATCTAGTTCGGGAATGGCAATCTGGAGGGCCACCTGAATTGGGTGCAGTCCCAAATCGCTCTCTTCCCATTCTTGGGTAGTTTGGAAAACGAGGGGCAGTGCCACCATATAGGGGCGATTTAACTGCTTCAGGGATTCAATCGCCTTGGGATGGTCTTGTCGTGCGGGACCTCCTACTAAGGCAAATCCGGTGAGGGAGACGACGGTATCCACTATGGGGAGAGGGGCGACTCCTTTGACTCCTTTATCCCGAAAATAAGCGTCTACAGGTTTGGAGAAGTCCAAACCTCCAGCAAAGACGGGAATAACCCGTGCCCCCATTGCTTCTAGTTCCTGCACCATTGCCACATAATGGGCATCATCCCCGGTAACGAGGTGAGTACGTTGCAAGACTAAGCCAATGCAAGGGGCTAAAGGATCCTTGAGGTCATCTGAAATATCTGAGCGGTTGTTATACCAGTTGAGGTATTCTTTGACATCCTCAAACATTTCGGTTGCCAGAGGATGCCAGATGCCCATATCGGGGTAAACTAAGGGGTCTTGGTATTGGACTGCTTTCCCGGAGTTTAAATCTTTGAAGACATATTTATCTGCCAACATCAGCAGGAAGTTCTCCAGGTTTTCCGAGGAACCACCGAGCCAATATTGGAAACTGAGCATGAAGTTGCGGGCATCCTGAGCCTTATCCATCGGCATATATTTCAGGACTTTGGGCAGGGTTCGCAGTAGCTTCAGCATTGCGTCTTGAAAGGATGAACCGGAGTTTTCCTTCCGCTTGCGCATGAATTGTGCTATGGCACTTTTGGATTGTCCGAGATTTGCCATCGAGAAGCTGCCCATTTTATTCAGGCGCATCACTTTTGGCATGGAGGGGAAAACAACAATGGCGTCAAGGTTATCCCGGTGAGGTTTCACCGCCGCCACCACCTTTTCTGCCAGATCTTCGATAAAAATCAGGGAAGCGATAAAGATATTTGCCTCGGCAACATCCCGCTTAAAGTCTTCGTAATTGGATGGAGCGCGAAGTTCCTCTATTAGGTAGCCGCTGATTTCAATGGCTAGATTCGGATTATTCTGGTTAATCGTCCTCACAGCTGCCGATAGAGAACTTTGATACTGAGGCTCTAGCACGACATAGACCACCTTAAGTACAGAACGCTCATTTAAGGAATCTGGGACGATATGGCGAATGGTGGACTTGACGTGAGTAAACATAAGCGTGATTCTCCTTTGATGGGGCTCTCAGCATGGGCACAAGGGCAGGGTTGACGAGTACTCTAGCAAACTCGCATATCTGTGTTTTTATCAAAAAAAGCTTGCCTTCTAAGTGCTTTTGCCTTTATTTGATACAATTTGATAAAAAAAATGAAATATTTTTTTACAATTATTGACAAAATACTGAGTGATTAATCAGAATATATCTAAAAAAATTAATTAAATTTTCTTGACAAAAGAAAGCATTTGTAGTATAGCAAAATATTTTCACAGGCTTAGAGAGATTTCGTTTTGGATTTAGCATAAAATTACTTGCCATAATGAAAGCCCCCTTAGTTAAGCGTTCCCTGGCACCTCCGGATACCTCTAGCCCTCAGGCGACCCTGAGAAGTTTTGTGGAGAATGTCAATAGAGAGCACCAACTGTTGATGGAGTCTTATGACCAATATCTCAAAGAACCTGGACTGTTCCCCTCGACCTCAGTGAGCGAGCAAGCCAAACAGGGCAAAATTCTGTTCAACCAGGCCGAGCGTTGTCTGAATCTAAGTGAGATTCCCCCTCGTCTGAAACTGGATATGGCAACGGAAAGAACTCTGCTGCTTAAAGAGATTCTCGACCGAATTGAGGTGTCGCCCTATGCTGAGATACCCAATGCTGAAGCTGTCGCCGCCGACGATGAATTGTCTGGCTGGACTCTTCCCGATACAGAAATCGACATCGCTCAGGTTGAGTCGGGACCCAGAGCAGGAGAATTTCTCTTCTCGACTGAGACGGTTGCTCGCCTTGAGGAATTCTATCAGAAGGTTAAGCATTTACCCTACAAACCCGGTGCTACGGAAGGATTTTACCAATTCTATATCTCTACCCCTGGCAGGCTGTTCCCCTTCAAATGGTTTGAGAATTTGCCGAGTTGGTTGAATACCTCTTATTGGGATCAGACCCTATGGCAGTGGACTTGAATTTTTCTTAAATGTGCTTTGAGACGCTTACCACCATTGTTCAAATGAGAAAATTAAACCGCAGCTATACCCCTGTTTTTCGCCTTCCTCGGACTGCCCACTTCCTCATCGGTCTGGCGATCGCTGGTTTAGCCTCTCTACCTGCATCCGCCCAAGGGCAAAAACTACAGGTAGGGGTGGCTGGCTCTGCTCCCTTTGTAATTAAAGATGAAGGGAAAATCAAAGGAATTAGCATAGATATCTGGGAAGAGATCGCCTCAGCCGAAAGATTCGACTATGAATTGATTCCCCAAGAGAATGTTCCGGCAGGTCTGAATGCGGTGGCGCAAGGAAAACTGGATGTCTTGATTGGACCGATTAGTATTACCCCTCAACGACTTGCAAGGGAAAAAATTGAGTTCACCCAACCCTACTTTATTAGCCAGTTCGGGCTCTTACTGCCTGCCCTACGACCATCCCTATGGAGTCGAGTAGCTCCCTTGTTTGGGCTCGCTGCGCTGTCTTCAATTGCTTTGTTGCTCGTCCTACTCCTTATTGTCGGCAATCTCATTTGGTTGGCAGAGCGACGGAGCAATCCCGAGCAGTTTCCGCCAGAGTACTCCAATGGGGTGAGGAATGGAATCTGGTTTGCCTTAGTGACCTTAACCACTGTGGGATACGGCGATCGCGCCCCCGTGACCAAAGCAGGGCAATTGATTGCTGGGATCTGGATGGTGGTCACCCTAGTCACAGTTTCTTCGCTCACTGCTGGTCTAGCGTCAGCCTTGACGGCAGTAATATCTGGGGAAAAGGCGAGGGAGCGATTTAGAAGTCTCAAAGATCTCGCTGGGGCGCGGATGGCTGTTGTTGCTAAGACGGCAGGCGCGGAGTTGGCAGAAGACTATCAGGTAATACTGACAGAAAGAGAAACCCTTGAAAAAGCTATCAATTTGGTGGTAAAGGAGCAAACTGACGGAGTAATTTTCGACCGTCCGGCATTGCGATACTATGTGCGCCAGCACCCTGAACTCAAATTGAGGGTGTCTCCCTTGATTCTAGGCAGTGACACTTACGGTTTTGTCGTGCCTGCCAACAATGATGTTCTAATGAAAAAATTGAATTTCCTGTTGCTGGAACTGCGAGCTGAGCGGCGAGTCCGGGAAATTGCTGACGAGTGGCTGACCATCTCAAATTCTGAAGCTCAATAATGAGAGCATATAAGTGAACAGTGAACAGTGAACAGTAATCAGTAATCAATAATCAGTAATTTAACTAACGGGGGTTTGGGGGGTGGATTAAGTCCCCCGCTATAAATCTATGCTTTACTCACAAATCTGGTCAGCAGTAACTTCCCAGGTATTGCAAACCAACATCAAATCATGGTCAAAAATCTAGATCAGGTTATTACTTACCTCAACAGTCGATTGACGGCAGGAACTCGCTTGCTCCTAATCGCCCTGCTGACGTTCACCTTGACTCTAACTTGGATGCCAGTCACAGTGGGTCAAATTCCCTTCTTTTCGACGCCAAGCAACAATACAATCACTGAAACTCCAGGGTGGGATCTCAACAAAGCCAAACACTGTGGCAAGTTCTGGTGTAGTAATGTTTACTTTTACCGATTCTCTAAAACCGAGCCACTGTCTGCCGACTTGACCTTAGCTTTACTACCAACTGAAAATCAATCTGGGCTAGAAGTTGCCGAAGCTGTGGAACAGCGAGCCAAATTAGTTCAACGAATTGTAAGAGATATTTTCAGAGATCTTATCCGCTGGAAAACCATTGCTGAAGTTCCCGTTGTGGAGGATTGGAAATTCTGGTTGCCGACACGGGTAAAATCCTTGCATCCCTGGACTCCCAAAATTGAAGTTGGCATTCAAAATGCTCAGACGGTTGTCTATGTCCCCGCCCAACCTGAATTAGGTCTGGCACCACAGACGATTGTCACCGTAACTGGCTTCGATGCTAAGGCAAATGGGACAACGAAGGAGGAATTGGCTCAATCTTGGCGAACTAACATTCACCTGTCCTTGAGTTCGGCACTCTGGGGATATGAGCTAGATGTCCAACATCCTTGGTGGCGGTGGGGACTAGGGGGTGCGATCGCCGCAGCGGCACTGGTGCTGATCTGGATAATTAACGGAATTCAGTGGCTGCTGGGCCTATGGCTCAGAAAACTCAAGGGGCAAATAGCGCAACTGACCGACTCCCTCGCGGTTGATCCCGAAGCCGTCTCAGCCGAAAAGATAGATGCCATCGCTGCTCCAGATGCCCCCACCCCAAGGGAAACCGATACTCCCCCTCCATCAGAGGCAATGGTATCTGAGCCGGATGATTCTCCATCGATGCCAGTGGGGCTCAAATCAGACGTGCCTCCACAGGCAAACCCATCGACACAAAGAAGTTTCTCTAATCTCATTGAGCGCATAGCCGGACTCCAAAAGGCACTTTCTGCTCGGTGGCAAGCCTCCCAACAGATGCTGCCTAAGGTAGCTTTGCAGCGGCAAACGCTGATTGTACAGCAAGGAAATTTCATCCAATTATTCCAGAGAATGCTGTTTTTGGCCCAAATACTGATCTTTTTTTTCGGTCTGGGATTGATTGTTTATCTGTTTGCTCAGACTCGCTTCCTATTTAATTTGTTGTTCACAAAAGCAGTGTATGTGCTCGGGCTCTGGATAGTGCTTGCCTTCGCTGACAAAATTTTGGACTTCGTCATCGACTACGCTCTCAATCGCTGGGCGACACAAGCACAAGAGGCCAATCCTACCTCAAACCGCTACACTTTGCGGGTCAATACCTATTCCCTTACCCTCAAGAGAACTACGACCTTTCTGTCTATGGTACTGGGAATCTACTTGACGGTATGGATTATCGGGATTAATCCTGCTGTGCTCGCTGGTGCAGGGGCTGTGGCGTTGGTCTTGGCATTTCTTTCCCAAAACCTGTTCCAAGATATGCTCAATGGGTTCTTAATTTTGTCAACTGACCGCTATGCGATCGGCGATGTGATTGAGGTCAATGGAATGGGGGGGGTGGTGGAGGATATCAATGTCTACACCACTTCCCTGCGGAATCTCGATGGGCAACTGATTGTCATCCCCAATAGCAAAATTTCTACTGTTATCAATTCGAGCAAGGACTGGTCGCGGGTCAATTTCGCCATCAAGGTGGCCTGGGATGCCGATCTTAAGAAGACCCTAGAAATTATTCAGCAAGTGATGGAGCAACTGCAAAATGACCCCCAATTACAGGAAAAAATTCTCGAACCGGGCGAAATTTTAGGCATTGATGATGTATCTCACGAGGGCATCCTGATTCGGTTGTTGTTTAAGACTCAGCCTTTGCAGCAATGGTTGGTCGGGCGACAGTTTCGCCTCCGACTCAAACAGGCATTTGATGCCGCCGGAATTTCCCTTGGCGTGCCACAGCGCGAGATTTGGCATCATCACGAAAACCGAAATAAGCTGACTGGAGAACTGAGCGAGGAGGTATTGTAAAAACTTCGTTAAAATTATAAGCAAAAATAAGCAATGACAGGATAATATAGTCAGGAGGCGATGGAGATGAAGCTACCTGACTACGCAAAAAAACTAGGCATTAGCTATACAACGGCATGGCGATGGTGGAAAGTGGGGAAACTGCCACATCCCGCTTCTCAGACAGAGAGCGGTTTAATAATTGTCGATTACAGGCCAGACTCGACAGTCTCGTTGCCGCCCTTTAATCGAGTAGTAATTTATAGCCGTGTCTCCTCATCTGAGAATAAAGATAACTTAGAAAGGCAATGGCAAAGACTAACTGATTATGCCACAGCTAAGGGTGATCAAATTGTTAAAATTGTCAAGGAGGTAGGCAGCAGACTAAATGATAACAGAAGACAAATAGAGAGTATATTTAATTGAAAAAGGTTGAGGATAATGAAACAAGTTGAGCAGCATATCATTAAACCAAATCACTCCTTTTACTCTTATTGCCACCAAGTTACAACTATTTCCTGTAAATTATTTAATACAGTTCAATTCAACCTGAGACAAGGATTTTTCTACGGTTATGATATCCCCAAGCATGCTCAATTAGACAAACTATTTTCTAGGGACTCTAATTATCGAGCTTTACCCGCTAAAGTTTCTCAGCTTGTTCTCAAACAAGCAACTGATTTATGGAAAGCTTATAAATTAGCTTTAGTGGCTTATGGAAAAGATAGCAGGAAATTTACAGGTAAACCTAAACCCCCAGGATATGTAACCAAAAGAAATTTAGTCAAGTTTAATAATCAGGCAATAGGAAAAAGGGAGTTTAAAAAAGGTTTCATTGTTCCTTCCTGCTCAGAGCTTAGGATTCCCGTAAAACCTGGTTTAAAGTTTTCAGACCTTTGTGAAGTCCGTATTGTGACAAAGGTAGGTTGTTTTGTCATTGAAATTGTTTATGAGCTACCTGATAGTCAACCAGAGCGCGATAGGAGCAATCAAGAACTGGCGGCGGCAATTGATCTGGGGCTAGATGCTTTGATGACAGTAACTTTCAACGACCCGAATATTCAACCAATTATCATCAATGGAAAAATTCTTAAATCTATTAACCAGTTTTATAATAAACAGGTTGCTAAGTACAAATCTCGTCTGTCTCTAGGGGTAAAGACATCCAAAAGGTTAGAAAACATTATAAGAAACCGAAACAATCGTCTGAAAACTCACATCCATCAAGTCACAAGAAGACTAACAAACGAACTAATAAGTCTCGGAGTTTCAGACATTGCTATCGGCAAAAATGAGCAATGGAAGACTAACATTAAAATCGGGAAACGAAATAATCAGAACTTTGTGCAAATTCCTCACGCTAAAATTATCGACCAACTCACTGAAAAATTAAAGTCAGTGGGGATTGACGTTATAGTGGGCGAAGAAAGCTATACTAGCAAAGCTTCGTTTTTAGATTGGGACAAGATCCCAA
>JBFRWF010000490.1:0-8137 GCA_051439465.1 Xenococcaceae cyanobacterium
AGAGCTACTCGGTCAGCCCGAGAACAATATACGAGAACGATTGCGGCAATGGTACTTCGAAGGCCGCAACTTCGGGGGTAGAAAGCGATCGCAATTAGATGTGAGCAACAGTTTTGTACCCTTGTTGAAGTGGGTCTTAAGTTGGTGGTCTTTCCAAGAGAAAAGTTTGGTTAATGCAGCAGATGCCTCAACATTGGGTCAACGCTTTACCCTGTTAGTGATTAGTGTGGTTTACCGAGGGTGCGGCATTCCGGTAGCCTGGAAAATTGTCGCGGCGACGGGAAAAGGAAGTTGGAAACCTCACTGGCTGAAACTGTTTGAGCATCTGGAAGGAGGTATTCCAAGCGATTGGTTTATAATTGTCACCACCGACCGAGGCTTATATGCCAAGTGGCTGTATGAAGAGATTTGCAGACTGGGGTGGCATCCGTTTATGCGAATCAATCAGCAAGGTCATTATCGCCCTGTAGGCCAGCCATCTTTTCGGCCCGGAAATCACCTGATCCCTGAGGTGGGACAGGGGTGGACAGGACTTGTCAGTTGTTTTTCAACCAACACATTGGAATGTACACTGTTGGCTAGATGGGATGAGGGCTACAGTGACCCGTGGTTAATTGTGACGGATTTGGCGGAGCAGCAGGCAGAAATCTGTTGGTATGGCTTGCGCAGTTGGATTGAATGTTTGTTCAAAGATATCAAGCGAGGGGGCTTTCAATGGCATCTCACTAAAATGACTGACCCACAACGAGCAGAACGATTATGGTTAGCCATTGCTGTAGCCACTTTATGGCTGGTAAGTGTGGGAGGAAAGGCAGATGCTCAGTTATCAGCGAGCAGTTTACCATCCCTGACGGCAACCGGAGAAAATCCCCATCTTCAACAGACCCCACTCTCCGAAAAACTGGATACTCAACCTCATAAACCGCCAAGCAACCGTCTGTTAAGCTGTTTCCGACGAGGATTTTTGATTATCCTCGCTACAGCGCTCAAGGGCATGGCTTTGCCAATGGGCGAATTTTTTCCTGATTTCTTTCCTGTCCCTGCACCTGCGCCTGGATAAATCTTAAAAACATACCCTTGAAAGGAGCAGGGGAGGCAGGGGGAGTAGGGGAAGCAGGGGGAGAAAGATTAGCCAATTCGCTCAAAAGCTGGTCAGTTATTTCCGCCGCGCTGCACTAGTCAGCTGCTAGGCATCTAATTTGCCTGTTGAGACCGCAAGGGAGCTCTTGAGCAGGGGAGCAGGGGAGAGAGATTGACCGCTTTTTTCCTGTTTTCAGAATATGCAAGTTAAATGCGCATTAGCTTAGCAAGTCACCTTAGAACTTGTAGGTCGTTCTAAGTGCTCCAATAACTACATTGTCGTTATTATTATTGTCCTGATTTGGAGTTGTCAGCACAATAATCCCAGGGGTAAGTGAGATATTGTCCGTTATCTGATACTTATAGGCAACTTCGATGTGGATTGGGGTATCATTCTGGAAATTACCAAGATTGCCGGGAATCTCAAGACCTCCCAAGTAAGGTTCTGCTCCAACGACAATATAACCAATGCTTCCTTCTTTGGCTAGATCGGGTAAAGCCACAACCAGAGCATAGGTCCAGATCTCTGCATCCCCCAAACCAATCAGTTTAGCATCTGTGAAACCGCCCCAAGCCCGAATGCTCAAGTTGGGGTTAATGTCGAATTGACCTTCTATCCCGTAAGAGTTGCTGCTAACTGCACTATTTTCTACTGCGGCAGTGCCAAACACATCTCCGCCAAGAACTTGCTCTATCCGCAGGTTACCAAGTAGAGTTCCGGTTCCGCCAAAGGCAAAGACTCGGTTACTGGGGTCATGGTTATTGAGATAGGTTAATCCGAAATTGATGCGATCGGTAGGCTTAACAACCAACTGACCTAGGACAGAGTAGTTCCCGTTAAATATACCCGATCCCTGACTGGGAATGTTGCCACCCCGGGCTAGGTAACCTGCTGACAATTCGACAAATTTGTTAAACTTGTAGGTAGCCCCAACACCTTGTCCTCCGAGACCGATGCGATAGATGGGGTTGCGCTCAGCAAATCGGGAGAGAGCACCATTGGCACCCCCACCAGCTTCTAGTCCTGGGTTGAAGGTGTAAGCATAAAAATGATGCCCACCCAGGCTAGCCATGGTAAAGATTCTCAATTTTTTACCAATCGGGAAGTAGTAATGTACCCGATCAACAGTAAGATCATTATCGTTTTGACCATCATAGGCAAAGCGTCCTTGAAAATCGCCAATTTGATTTTGGAATGTAGGACCTACATTTCCAGAGGTTAGACGGGTGATCAGCGTGTCTTTACCAGTGAAGCTGCTAACTAACTGGAGGCGAACTCTGCTAGAGAAAGTTGCTTGAGCGTCTAGATCTCTTGTTCTTGGAATAGGATTTACCGGATTTACCTGAACCTGGTCTCCAAACGCCTGGGCAAGAGTAAAAGCGACTTCACCAATCAGCTTGGTGGTGGTAGAGAACTGGTGGTCTTCCAGGAATGCCACGCGACCTTCCAGGTTATCCACCCGGGCTCCTAGGGCTGCCAGTTCTGCTTCAAACTCCTGGGCCAGCCGTTGCAGCTTGTCAATATCCTCCCGCAGTATCCGCACATTCTCCTGAAGCAGACGCTCCATCACATTTAAACAGGCGTTCAAACCAGCGGCAAATTCATAGCGACTAGTAGCCCTGTTGCCCCGGAAGGTGCGGTCGGGATAGCCAACGATACAGTTGTAGCGTTCCACCAGCTCCCGCAGCGCCTGGTAAGCCCAGTCTGTGGGAGAAACATCCCGCAACTGAGACACGTTGGTTACTTGAGCCATTGGGTCGCTTTCTAGACTTCCCTGTTGGCTGTAGAGAGGGGTGGGATTGAGGGAGGGAATGCTTGTCTCAATGTTGTCTGCTGAGGGAACTTGAGCCACTTCTACCGGAAACTCTGGTATTGACACAGTTGGTTGTACTAATGTCCCAGTGTCATTAGCAAGGTTTCCTAGGAAGTTCCTCTCCTGATACCCAGTATCTTCAGCAGCAATTGCTGCTGAGGTTGAAAGTAAAAGAGCAGCAACCAAAACTGCTGGGCAGTTGAGGGAAAAAATACCGCCAATTTTAGACATCTTCAGTTTGTTTCCTCACACCAAATCAAGTTTTTGCCGAGCCTATCAAAAATTAACAAACCGATGTAGGTTTCTACTTCAGTATGTTTGACTCAACTTTAATCTCATCTTCAGAGTGTAGTCTTTTGTATTAATTGATGCAAATACTACTCTTTATATGCAATTAATGGATGATTTTGATGCATTATTTGCAAACATACTTAATCCCAAATCCTTGGGATGCTCGAAGATCCTCGGACTAAGTCCTGCGCGTCGGTCAAAGATTTCTGCGCGTCGGATCACTAATTCCCAATCACGCTATTTTCTGGTCACTTTCTGTTGGTGAACATTGGGAAATTTTTTCAGGGCAGCGATCGCATGTAATCTAACCGCCTGTTCTGAATCCGCTGCCAGCTCAAGCAGAGGATTAATTGCTTGAGTCTGTCCCAGTTCTCCCAGAGACATTGCCAATGCTTGTTTAATCTCGACCTTACCTGCCGCACCTTGTCCTGAGTTGAGAAAGTCAATCAGAATTTGAGTAGCTTTTGCTCTTAAATCTGGCAACACCCCATGTCCCAAAACAGTCACAATTTCTTGACATACTTTAGGATCGCCCCAACGCAATCCCTCCTGCAAATACTCTAGACCTTGAACGGTTTTTATCCAACTCAAGGCACGCACAATTTCTAGTTTTAACCAAACTGGTGTTGCGGGTGACTTGAGTACCCAAAACAGAGCTTCAGCTGCATCATCCGTTCCCATACGCCCTAGGGCGATCGCTGCTTGCTGACAAACTTCCTGATTGAGGTCGTAGAGTAAAGGTTTGAGCTGATTGACTAAATCTAATTGTGACCTGCGATCCGCACGCAGTCCCAAAGCGATCGCTGCTTCTTTTCTCACCACTGCTGCTGGATCTTTCAAAGCTCTTACCAGCACCGGAGGAATTCGGGAATCGTGAAAGCTGCCGAGAGCTTCAATGGCAGTTGAACGAACCTCAAGCAACGGATCGTCCACCACCCTGAGCAGGGGGTCAATGATTTCAGGACGTCGGATATGGGCAAGGGATTGCACCGCCAACAATCGCGACCCCTCTTGTGTAAGTAAACTGCTCAAAGCCTCAATTGCAGAAGTGCCGATATTGGCTAGCGCCTGTGATGCCATCACTGAGAGTTCCTCATCCTCAGTTTGCCCCAGCAACTTCACTAAGGAAATTACGATCGCTGGATCCTCAAACTGGCTCAAGATGCGACCGACAAACCAACGTGTTTCTAAATCGGCTTCTTCGTCTTCGAGAATCTCCATCAAGGGAGCGATCGCCCGTTTCCCCAGTTTGGGAAATATCTTCGCCACTTCCCATCGTTGCTGGAAATCGCTCTCCTTGAGAACCTGCAAAGCCAGTTTCAGTGCTTGCTCGATCTCGATCTCTTCCAAGGGTAGTAACTTGTCACCATTTTTACCCAATGGTAGCTGCTGCAGGCATTGGTTGACTAATGACCAATTCTCAAGCCGTGTAGCAGCAGTCGCTTTTTCTAAAATCTTCAACATACTTAGACCGACACTGATAACTGTTCACTCTTCACTGATAACTGATTTTGGTCAATGTCGGCTATCCACTTAAGCCGGGACAGTAATCAAAAAGCAATTCCCTATTCCCTGTTGCCTGTTGCCTGTTGCCTGTTGCCTATTCCCCTCCTTTTGCCTTTTGCCTTTTGCATGCAAGCCTTTTGCCTTTGAGCGAAGCGAGTGCCTGTTCCCTGTTCCCTGTTCACAGATTTAAATAAGACAAGTCTACCCGTCCAAAGTTGATGCTGAAGGCAATATGGAGATTTTCTAGGGCTCTGACTAACCAGGGAACCTGTTTTTTGGTAAAGGACTCGTAGTGATTGAACAGGATAGAAAATCGTTTTTCTAAGTATGGTTTGACCTTCCGGCAAAACAGCACCAATTTCAGCAGCAAACCAATGGTACTAGCTGCTCCCACATTGGTAATCAGATCCATAAAAACATAGTGGTTAGGGTTCTGAGGATTTTCCACCACTAAGAAGTTCAATAACTGGCTAGAGGTGCGCAGCATCAGAAATTCACTGGGCTTCTGGGAATTGGAGTTCGGCAGAGTACTTTGTAGCTTTTTATACAGTTTGTCGTTAAACTTATGTTTCCCGTATTTGGGGTCAATTGAAGATACCAGATATTCGTATAAATCATCTTTGAAAGCTTTATAGGTAGGTATTTGAATACTGTGGGTAAGAAAATTTTGGGATAAATCCCGGTAGGTATAGCCGCCTTGAACTTTGCCGGCAAACTGTTTGATAGCTTTGCCTAACTCGCGATCGCTCAACAGTGTGGGATTTTTTACCGGCCGTATCATCCGCCGTACCTCTGTTGATGGGGACGGATTGCGAGCTATTTGTGCTTGCCGCACCTTATAAGTAACATATTGAGAAAGACTAACCTCAAAACAGCGTTCAATCTGAGCTTGGATTTTCCGTACAGTTTGCTGATGTTCGTAACTGCTGTCTTCACTGAGCAAACAATGCTCATATAAGTAAGGATAGCGATTAATTAAGTTTCCTATAGAGCTTTTAGCTTCTTTGCTTTGACTGATGACTCGCGCTATACGTTGCAGCTTGAGATATTGGTCAGTGTCGGTAAAATCTCTCACTAGCTGCCGCAAACGATTTGTGGCGCTATAGGATACACTGCTAGGAGGCGGCAGGTTCTCGAACAGCGCTACTAATTCTGGGATGGCTGGTTGTAGTTGGGGATGCAACTGCCAATGATTTATGATAATGTGGCAGCAGCGGTTGAGGATCAATTTAAATTCCTGTTTTGCCTCCTTGGAGTTGATGATTTTTTGCAGCGCTGAGCGGACTTGATTGTCCTTGTATCCCGTCCCCTTAATGAACAAGTAGTGGAAATTGTCGATCAGCTGCTCAGGAGATTCCCTCCGTACGCAGTCGAGTAAATGGTCGTACAGTTGTTGTTGTTCCTGGTTCGTCTGTCGAAGGTAACGATCCCTAATAGGTGTAATCACTACATTAGCCATCCTCTTTTATGCTAGGGTTTTTGCAATATTAGGGTCTGTCTGCCAGCTCATAAGCCAAATAGGATGGTAGCTAGGTCGTGTTTGCCAACTGCTTCTATGTTTGATCTATTACTCAGGGCGAAGTCCTCTCTTTTCTGAAGGGTATAGATTTTTGTTACAATTATTTACAAAATTTACTTTTGCAGGCGGATCCTAGTATTTACATTTTTATAGTAAAGCAAATTGATGAGGAATGCGTCGGGTTTATTACCTAAATTACTTTTCGCGAGTTGGCTTGCTCATTCAGTTAAAGCTCTGATTCCCTGTAATTATTATTGACATGTCCCTTAACATCTCCCTTACTCAACTAAGTAAAATTATCAATCCGGGTGTATCAAATGTATCAGCTCTTGCCGAAGAACAACCTGCAACTGGCATCACCACCGACACCCGCACTCTTTCCAAAGGTGAAGTATTTGTAGCTTTGCGAGGAAAGAAGTTCGACGGGCATGACTTTGTGGAAATGGCGGTGGAAAAGGGAGCGATCGCCCTGATTACCGAGGAACAGTTCTCGGAAACTCTGTCCAAGGATATTCCGCAATTTCAAGTAGAGGACACCCTAGAGGCTTACCAGAAAATTGCCCGATGGTGGCGCGATCAGTTCGATATTCCAGTGATTGCTGTCACCGGTTCGGTGGGCAAAACAACAACCAAGGAATTAATCGCGGCTGTTTTATCCACTCAAGGACAGGTTCTCAAAACTCAGGCCAATTACAATAACGAGATTGGTGTGCCTAAGACTCTGCTGGAACTAGAACCAGGACATGACTACGTGGTAATTGAAATGGCGATGCGTGCGTCCGGAGAGATTGCTTTGTTGACGCAGATTGCACGTCCAACGGTTGGTGTGATTACAAATGTGGGCACGGCTCATATTGGACGGCTGGGTTCGGAAGCAGCGATCGCCCAAGCGAAATGCGAGTTACTTGAGGAAATGCCCGACTCTAGTATAGCAGTTTTGAATCGCGATAATCGACGCTTGATGGAAGCTGCAGCTAAGGTTTGGCAAGGGCAAACCTTGACCTATGGCTTGGAGGGAGGAGATTTATCAGGGGAACTGATTGATGCCCAAACTCTGAAGGTGGAGGGAATGGAGTTGCCCCTGCCTTTACCAGGTCTTCACAATGCCCTCAATTATCTGGCAGCTTTAGCTGTGGCGAAGGTACTGGAAGTTAATTTGACATCACTTGTAAAGGGTTTATCAGTGAATTTACCTAGGGGTCGCTCCCAGCGTTACCAATTACCCAACGATGTGGTGATTCTCGATCAAACCTACAATGCTGGCTTGGAGTCAATGGTGGCAGCACTGCACTTGCTCAAGGACACTTCCGGGGTGCGTCATCTTGCGGTGCTGGGAACGATGAAGGAACTGGGAGAGCAATCGCCTCAATTCCACCGTCAAGTGGGAGAAACTGTGAAGCAGTTAGATATCGATCATTTGCTAGTATTAGTTGACGACCCAGAAGCAGAAGCGATCGCTGTTGGTGCTTGCGGGATTCCCACTGAGTGTTTTGCAACTCATGACGATTTGGTAAAACGGTTAAAGCAGTTAGTGCAGCCAGGCGATCGCCTATTGTTCAAAGCTTCTAATTCAGTGGGACTAAACCGGGTTGTGGAGCAGTTTCGCTCCCAATTCTAAGCTTCTGTACATCTAATTGTCGCTACCTGACTCGGAGCATGACCAACAACCCCAACCAACCCAGACAGTAGTGATGTTATACTTGGTGGTCAGTCACCACCTCCCATGGTTTCTCTTCTCTCGTCTCGAGACTTGTGAAGTTTAGTACGACTCTTTGACTAAAAATCAGCCAAATTATAGCAACTGGAGTTTAGACTAGTACCCGGTGCAAAACGGTAGAATAAATCAGCTCTAAAACTTTATTAATAATCAATAGCTACCTGTAAGAAGCAGATTTAATAAAAGAGCGTTATTCAGATATTTTCCAAT
>JBFRWF010000491.1:0-3231 GCA_051439465.1 Xenococcaceae cyanobacterium
GGGACCGTCCCTTTGAAATTTGTCATATCGACCATACTCAACTAGACATTGAATTAGTTTGTTCTCGAACAGGTCGTCCTCTAGGAAGACCTTGGGCGACGTTGTTAATTGATGCCTATTCTCGGCGTATCCTGGCTATTTATCTCACATTTGATGAACCATCTTACCGCTCCTGCATGATGGTATTACGAATCTGTGTTCAACGATTTTCTCGCTTTCCGGAAACAATTGTGGTGGATGGCGGTGCGGAATTTGGTAGCACTTATTTTGAAACACTTCTGGCTGCGTTTGAATGTACTAAAAAGCAACGACCGGCAGCGAAGGCTCGGTTTGGTTCAGTCATCGAACGTATTTTCGGAACTACCAATACAGAGTTTTTTTATAATCTCAGAGGCAACACCCAAATTACCAAAAATGTTCGGGTCATAACTAAGTCAAATCAGCCTAAAGGTCAAGCAGTTTGGACATTAGATGAACTCTATGAATACTTTTGTGCTTACAGTTACGAGTTTTATGACTCGAAGGAACATCCAGCTCTCGGGCAAAGTCCACGGCAAGCCTTTTTAGCGGGAGTAGCGTTGAGTGGGTCTCGTCCTCATCAGAAAATTTTATATGAGCAAAACTTTAAAATATTTACCCTGCCATCAACCCCTAAAGGGACAGCAAAAGTTCAGCCCAGTCGGGGAGTAAAAATCAACTATCTTTACTATTGGTCAGTAAATGATTCTTTTCTCAATCCATTGGTGGAAGGCACAAATGTTCCAGTGCGTTATGACCCTTTCGATATGGGAACTGCCTATGCCTATGTTAAAGGGCAGTGGGTGCGCTGTGTTTCTGACTATTACAAATCATTTAACCATCGATCTGAGCGGGAGGTTAAGCTAGCCAGCCTTGAACTACGCCGAGGCCGACAAAAAAATGCTCAAAGAATGACAATTTCAGCGAAAGAAAAAGCGGCTTATCTAGAATCAGCAGAAGCGAAAGAATTCCTGTTATTACAACGACTACGTGACCTAGCGCGGCGGGATGTTCATTCCCTCATCGAAGTTGAACGAACTGGTGAGAATCATTCCCCCAATCTTACCTTAAATGAAGAGAGCGAGAGATCTGATACAAGGTTAATTGACGAGCCAGATAAATCAGTTATTTTTGAGCAGCTAAACTCGATTGAACCTTATCCAAACGAGGAGTTGTGGAGATGAGTAAGGAGCGGCCATTCCCAGAAGAAATTCTCTCACAATCCGGGCCGAAAAAAATTAGTTATTTTAAGGGCATTACTGTTCCCCATAAAAAGCTCAAGATGGCTTTGGAGACTCTATTAGTCAATGTTTTAGAGCCAGCGGATACATTAGTTTTTCTCGTCTTTGGTGTAACGGGTGTGGGCAAAACAACGTTGCGGTTGCGTCTGGAAAAGCTACTCTTAGAAGAATGGATAGATGATTTACAAAAGAATCCAGGTCAAATTGTTGTTGCTGGTCTCGAAGCGGTCCCTGCAGAAAGAGGAAAATTCAGCTACAAAGATTATTACATTCGTGCCTTAGAAGCTATCAAAGAAGTATTAGTTGAATACAAGGTATACTATGGTTTGACTGAATCAGATTTTCAGGGATTGAAACCAGATTATCATCTTGACAGGAAAGATTCACCCGCCTTGCGTAGAGCAATGGAGAAAGTTTTCCGTTACCGTCAGCTCAAAGCTTTCACGGTAGATGAAGCTCAACATTTGTTGATGATAGCTGGTGGACACCAAATGCTACAACAAATGAACTGGATTAAGTCAATTGCTAATTTGACACGAACAGTGCATATCCTCTTTGGGACTTATGAATTGCTCAACTGTGCTACTCTCAATGGACAGGTGGGAAGGCGTAGTGAGGATATTCATCTTCCACCTTATCAGGCTGATGACCCGGAAGATGTTGCCGAATTCATTAGAGTTATTAATACCCTTCAACGTCATCTTCCCTTACAGGAAGAGCCGGATTTTGAGCAATGTTATCAGTATCTTTTAGAAGGCTCTGTTGGTTGTGTAGGGATTCTCAAAAACTGGCTAACTCGTTCACTTCGAGTAGCTCTAGCCGAGTCTGCTCCTACTCTGACAATTTCTCACCTCAAACAGGGGGCTTTTTCTGCCTCTCGTATTAATACAATTCGCTCTGAAGCACAGCAGGGTGAACGTCGTCTTCTTCAAGAAGATAGTTTCTCTTTTCCATTAGAATCCTCTTCAGTTAGCAACCATCAGTCTGTCAACAAGTCATCCACCAAAAGAGGTCGTGTTGGCCGACGCAGTCCCAAGCGAGATGCAGTGGGGATGAAGCAGTATGACAATTAAGCTCGATACTATCGATGAATTATGGGACTTGAAATCACCTACCTTTTCACCACGCAGCCGCTTATTCCATCTTGTCCCTATCGGTATCGGTACGCCTCATGTAGAAAGCCTCACTAGTTATGTTTCTCGTTTAGCCGTTGCTCATAGCGTACCACCAGGAACTTTATTGGCAATAGAAATTGGTCCATTAGTCAAAACAAATTATCTTCCCAATACCCGTAGCTTGGGCGCAATTTATGGTCAAGATTCTGTCAGAGCTTTAAACGGTACTCGGAGGAATGCAGCTCAGCTAGTTCAAGCTTTAGAAACACTTACTTTACGCACTGACTTGCGTTGCTTAACTATGCTTCCTTGGAGGGAAGTTTTTCCTGTTCGAGGATTGCTCAAACACTTCCAAGCTTGGTGTCCTCTCTGCTTGGAGGAGTGGTTAGAAAAGAGAGAGGTGATTTACTTACCCCTGCTATGGACACTAAATTTAGTCAAAGTTTGTCCATACCATCATCAATCTTTACAATTACAATGTCCCCACTGTCCCGCCCGATTTTTACCCCTTTGGCGAAATTCTCGACCTGGATATTGCTTGAAATGCTCTGGCTGGCTAGGCAGCCGTTCCTCTCTCTCTTCCCTAGAACCAAGTTGCCTGGAAACAACTAATGAATTTCAGTGGAATGTTTGGGTAGCCAGTACTTTAGGAAATTTAATAGCGATCGCTCACCAACAACATTCTCCATTGCCGAGAGAAACGATTAAAAAATCTTTAGCGGTCTTCGTCAATAAATGTAGTGATGGTGATGTTCTAGCTTTCGGACAATTGATGGGAGTATCTAAGTCAAAGATAACTCAATGGTATTCAGGTGCGACCATTCCTATGCTAGATAAACTGTTGAAAATTTGTGATC
>JBFRWF010000492.1:0-12391 GCA_051439465.1 Xenococcaceae cyanobacterium
TAATGGGGAATAGGTAATGGGGAATGAGGAATAGGGAATATAGCAGTCCATTATAAGTCGTTCCCCTGCTCCCGGGAGCTCTGGGAGCTCTCGTCACGTTCCCCGTTCCCCGATCCGAAGTTCCCCGTTCCCTTTTGATTACTGTCCCGGCTTAAGTGGATAGCCGTTTTTAGCATTTATCTGTGGTTTGCGATAATCTTGTACCTCAGGAATAAACTCCTTTCAGACTTCAAACTAGACTAGGCTTCGCCCCTGCTCCGCAGCGCGTCGCTGCTAGTCTAGGCTAGACTTCGTCCCTGCTGACGCAGCCCGCCCCTGCTGTCGCAGCGCGAAGCCCTTCGGGTACACAGTTCAGAATTCAGACTTTCTTTAAGAGCATCAGTGGACAGGTATAGAACAACTGACTACCGACAACTGCTCACTGACAAATTCAATCTGGTTATTGCTTAAACCTGGATACATGGGCAGGGATAAAATTTGATTGCATAATACTTCTGCCTGGGGAAAGTCACCAACTTGATAGCCTAAATGTTTATAAGCAGGCTGGAGATGACAGGGAATCGGATAGTGGATGCCAGTTTTAATTCCTTGAAACGCCAGCTTTTCCCGGATTTCATCTCGATTCAGGGGACAAGATTCACGAATACGGATAACGTAGAGGTGGTAAATGTGACCTGTGCCGCTTTGATTTTCTATCGAGATTATCCCCTGAGATTGCAGTGGTTTTAAATAGGTGTCATACTGATGGGCAGCCTGATTGCGTGCTTGATTCCATCGAGATAAATGGGGCAGTTTGACGTTAAGGATAGCGGCTTGTATGGTATCGAGGCGGCTGTTTTTACCAAGCTCGGTGTGAAAGTATTTATTTGGGGCACCGTAATTGCGTAGGGTTCGCGCTTTTTTTGCCACCTCTTCATCCCGGGTGATTACCATTCCACCATTGCCAAAAGCACCGAGGTTTTTACTGGGGTAAAAGCTGAAGGAGGCGGCAATTCCCACTGAACCAGCACGATAGCCTTCTCGGTGTGCTAAATGTGCTTGGGCTGCATCTTCAAAAATTAATAACTTATGGGTATCGGCAAAATCTAACAATTGGCGAGGGGAGACCATTTGCCCATAAATATTTACTGGTAAAATTACCCTGGTTTTCGGTGTAATTGCTTTTGCTGCTGCTTCCAAATCAATTAGGGCTGTGTTGGGTTCACAATCAACTAATACAGGGGTTGCACCTGCTTGCATCACCCCGATTATGGTGGCAATAAAGGTATTGGCGGGAACAATTACTTCCTCACCAGCACCGATGCCACAGGCTTGTAAACCGAGAGCGATCGCATCTGTTCCTGACGCTACCCCAACTCCATATTCAACACCACAGGCATGGGCAAATGATGCTTCAAAATCCGCCAATGCCTGACCTAAGACAAAATCTCCTCGTCCGATCACGGTTTGAATTGCCTGTTCTATCTCTGTCTGAATGGGTTGATGTTGCAAGGCGAGGTCAACAAAGGGAACTTTTACCAGAGTGGGGTTCATAAGCAAGACTGGCTCCGGACCGATAGCCGCTAATTATTTTTGGCGTGTTTTTGGGTCTAAGGCATCTCGGAGACCATCTCCAATATAATTGATGCTTAGCACCGTCAGAAAGATTGCCAAACCAGGGAAAAGTGCCATGTGAGGTGCAGATGTCAGATAATCCCTCGCATTCAAGAGCATACTTCCCCAAGTCGGTACATCGGGAGGAAAGCCCAGACCCAAAAAACTGAGAGTAGACTCAGTAATAATGGCTTTGGCAACGGCAAGGGTAGCAGCAACAATTATGACGCTTAGTACATTGGGCAGAATATGAATCAAGATTAACCTGCGTGGTCGAGCGCCAAGAGCCCTGGCTGCGGTGACAAATTCCCTTTCCCGCAGGGTCAAAAAATTGGCTCGTACCAGTCGCGCCACAGACATCCAGTTGAGTCCTCCGATTACCAGTACCAGCAGCACAAAAATACCTAACTCTGGACCAGCGATCGCTTTTATAGCATCCCGAAATAAATATATCACCAATAGCAGCAATGGTAACTGGGGTAATGACAAAAACAAATCTGTCAGACGCATGAGCACAATATCCGCTATTCCTCCATAGAAACCGGAAATTGCACCAACTAGTGTGCCTAGGAAGATAGCTACAAGCATTGCTGCTACCCCTACTGTCATGGTGATGCGTCCCCCGGACAACACCCTAGCTAGCTGATCTTGACCTAAATCATTCGTCCCTAAGGGATGTTCCCAACTCGGAGGCAATGATTTGATTGCAAAGTCAATTTTACCAATGGGTGTGGTGTAAACTAATGGTCCAACAATAATGCTGACCACAATTATCAGCAGTACCGCTGTCCCCAGCATCGCCATTCGATCTCGGCGAAACCGCCTCCAGGCATCACTCCAAAGGCTACTGGGTGGGTGTTGAGTTATCTTAATCGAATTAGATGTTGATAGGCTCATAGACGCCGTTGAGTAAAAATTTATTAAAATGCTCCCATTCTAAGTACCTGATGGATATTATTGAGGACAAATTGTAACTGTAACATGAAACCAGACCAGGAGCCGAGCAGTAAGCCTAAATCCGCAGCTAGAAGATATCTCATCAAGGTTGGCTGTACAGCATGGATACTGTTGGGCGGGTTGTCAGTTGTTCTATTTGTGCTTCACCGGTTTGGGGTTATCAATCCATGGCAGTTTCCATTGAAGCATATAGGTGTTTTTCTCGGGTGCGGAGGTCTTGCCTGCTTTTTGCTGGCATTTATATTGAAGGCTTGGCAAAAGAAGGGCAGCTGTACTAACAGGAGTGGTGTTACCAAACGAGTTAGCAATCACTGGTTAAAACAGATTTATCGGTTTGTGTTGGTCACCTTGATAGCGATAAATGCCTTAGCTTACATTCTCGCCTATGGCATGACACACCTCCGGTCCCCAGGTCACTTTGGAGTCGGTATACCCAAACCCCTAAATTCCCGGCTTCCTACAGATATTGGACGAGCATATGTCACCCATCGCATTCCTATCAATCAGTCTGAGTGGTTAGAATGCTGGTTCATCAGAACTCAACACGCATCATCCAAGGGGACAGTTCTGTTATTCCCTGGGAATCTTGGCACAAAGGGAAGTCAACTGATAGCACCCGCTCAAAGTTTTTCTGCTTTGGGTTATGACTCTCTACTTGTCGATTTTCGTGGGGTAGGTGGTTCCAGTGGCAACACGATAACCATCGGTATGCGAGAAGCTCAAGATGTCGCCGTGGCAGTTAGCTATGCTCAACAGCTAAATCTTAAACCTCCGATAGTACTCTACGGGGTTTCTATGGGAAGTGCGGCTATTTTGAGAGCAATATCTGTGGAGAGAGTCAAGCCTAGCGCCATCATTCTTGAACTTCCCTTTGCCCGCCTTGTAAACACCGTGAAGAGTCGACTCAGGGATAAAAAGATCCCACCATCTCCTACCGCAGAACTGCTTGTCTTTTGGGGTGGTCTTCACCATGGGTTTAATGGTTTATTCCATAATCCTGTTACCTATGCCAGTGATGTCAAATGTCCTACTTTGGTGCTCCACGGTGAGAAGGATAAGTGGACCAGTGTAGCAGAGATCGATGAATTGTTTCAGAACCTACGGGGGCCTAAAAAGCTAGTTATTTCCCCTACTGCTGGCCATCATCAACTGATTGGTGTTGACAAGCAACTTTGGTATGATATTCTGGTTCAATTTCTTGAGTCAATTTAGGGAGAGAGCTAAGTATTAACTGTAGCGAAGACCCGATTTAAAGACAATTTTCGACCCACATTAAGGCTCTTGCTCATGTAGGGGTGATGATTGTCTGGAGAGACTGATCTCCCCTTGCGATCGCCTTGTTGTGAGAGTGACAAAATTCCGGGTTTGTTACGCTGCGATCGCTTGACAGCGTTATTATTATAAGTAGGTCTGAGAGAGGGAACAGGGAACAGGGAACAGGGAACAGGGAATAGGGAACTTCGGATCAGCTAACCCTAACACCTAACACCTCTTCTATAAGAAAGTGTTTGAAAAACCCCCCTATTTCTGGAATGGGCGAAGCATTTGGAATGACTTACCTGGGTTTGAAGTATAGGTTATCCCCCAAATGCTTCGCCCCTACAACTTTTCAAACACGCTATAAGATTACTGGTGAATTTTTACCTTGGAATTGATTTTGGCACTTCTGGCGCAAGAGCAGTAGTAATTGATGCTCAAGAAACTATCCGCGCAGAAGCGCAGTACCCTTTTGAAGCGTCGGCATCAAAGAATTGGTCAGCTAGTTGGCAGAGGACTTTGTTTGCTCTGATTGAACAGATTCCTCCGCTTTTGCGGCAGGCTCTCAGAGCGATCGCCCTCAATGGTACTTCTTCCACAGTGTTGCTGTGTGATGCCAAGGGTAATCCAATTGATGCACCAATTTTGTATAACGATGGGCGAGGAGTGGCGGTATTAGAGAAGGTGAAAGCGATCGCCCCTCCAAATCACCTGGTTTTAAGTGCTACCTCCAGTCTGGCAAAACTTTTCTGGTGGGATCGGCAACCTATTTATTCTCAGGCTTCCTACTTTTTACATCAAGCAGACTGGCTGGCTTTTTTATTGCATGGACAATTAGGAATTAGCGATTATCACAATACTTTAAAACTGGGTTATGACGTTGAACAGTTTTGTTATCCCAGTTGGATAGAAAAGTTACCGATGAAACCACTACTACCGCAAGTCCTCCCACCGGGAACCCCTGTAGGTGAGGTAATACCAGAAATTGCCCATCGCGTTGGGTTGCGCCGGGATTGTCTGGTATGTACTGGCACAACGGATAGTATTGCTGCCTTTATCGCTAGTGGTGCAAAGCTACCGGGTGAAGCGGTGACTTCCCTTGGTTCGACGCTGGTATTGAAATTATTAAGCCATACCCGTGTAGAAGATTCCCGATACGGAATATATAGTCATCGATTGGGGGATTTATGGCTAACAGGTGGTGCGTCGAATACAGGTGGCGCGGTGCTGCGACACTTTTTTAGGGATGAAGAATTGGAGAGTTTTAGTCGCCAAATAGATGCTACTCAAGAAAGTCTCCTTGATTACTATCCCTTGCTAAAACCGGGCGATCGCTTTCCAATTAATGACCCGCAATTACCCCCCAAATTAGAACCACGTCCCGACGATCCTGTAAAATTTCTCCACGGCTTGCTCGAAAGTTTGGCAAGAATAGAAGCACTGGGATACCAAAAACTACAAGAATTGGGAGCAACCAAGCTCAGTCATGTCTATACCGCTGGGGGAGGTGCGAAAAATCCCACTTGGAGAGCTATTCGCGAGCGTCATCTGGGGGTGCCAGTAGTGCCGTCAGTGAATACAGCAGCCGCTTATGGAACGGCATTGTTAGCCAAAAGGAGCTGTTTGAGTGGGCTATCCACTTAAGCCGAGACTTCACCATTACCTATTCCCTATTTCCTATTTCCTATTCCCTATTCCCTGTTGCCTGTTGCCCTATTCCCTATTCCCTATTCCCTATTCCCTATTCCCTGTTGCCTGTTGCCTATTCCCTGTTGCCTGTTGCCTGTTGCCCTATTCCCTATTCCCTATTTCCTATTCCCTATTCCCTGTTGCCTGTTGCCTATTCCCTGTTGCCTGTTGCCTGTTGCCCTATTTCCTATTCCCTATTCCCTATTCCCTATTCCCTATTCCCTATTTCCTATTCCCTGTTGCCTGTTGCCTGTTGCCTGTTGCCTGTTGCCTGTTGCCTGTTGCCTATTCAGATTTAAACATTCTTAAATGTTTTGGCAAAGTTGTTTGTCCGATAATGGGGGTGGTACAGTTTATCAAGATATATCCAGAGCCATTAGTTATATAGGAAAAGTCTGAAGGTCAAAGAATTATGCGACGACGTAAATTTACTCAACTATCTTCTTGGTTTTTACTCGGTTTGGGGTTGGCTCAATGTACGAACAATTCTAAATCAGTAACAGAAAAATCCACCTCTGACAAGAGTGACGCACTGCGCATCTGGTGGCAACAGGGTTTTTATCCAGAAGAGACTGATGCAATAGAGAAAATAATAGCTGAGTGGGAGCAAGAGAGTGGAATTCAAGCCAAATTAGACATCATACCGCAGAAAGACATTCTCAAGGAAATCGAGAGTGCGATCGCATCGGGCAACCCTCCCGATATCTTCTATGCTGGTGTAGGTGACTTGACCATTATCCCGCGTCTGGCATGGAATAACCAACTGGCAGATGTTTCCGAGGTGATAGATCCTCTAAAAGACTGGTACAGCGAGAGTGTTCTTGGCGGAGTCAATTACCAAAACAAAGTTGCTGGCAAGCGCAGCTACTACGCTGTACCAATTATGCAATCGGCAATCCACATTCACTACTGGCAAGATCTGCTAACCGAGATGGGTGAGAAAAAAGATGCAATTCCCAAAGATTGGCAGGGATTTTGGCAGTTTTGGGAGCAGGCTCAGGATAAGTTGCATAAGAGCGGTAATCCCAATATGTATAGTATCGGCATGCCGATGTCCCTTAGCTTAGATACCTACAACAATTTTGAGCAATTTCTAGAAGCCTACAACGCCAAACTGATCGACGAAAATGGTAAATCACTATTGGACAATCCCCAAACCCGCCAAGCAATTGCTGCCGCCCTAAAAGAGTACAGCAGCTTCTATAAAAATGGGAAAGTGCCTCCTGATTCGGTGGATTGGGATAACACTGGCAATAATGTCACCTTACTCAGCCGCACTAGCCTAATGACAGTTAATCATACCCTGTCTGCTCCAGGTTCCCAGCGACAGGACAAGGATGTTTACTACAACCAACTTTCCACAGTCAAGTGGCCAAACAAGCCTAGCGGAGAGCCGATGAGATTTGTGGTGGAAATCAAACAGGTTATTGTCTTTGAAGCATCCGATAAGAAGGATACTGCCAAGGATTTCCTCTCATATTTGGCGCAACCGCAAAACTTGGAGGCATATACTGAAGGTGCTCAGGGAAGATACTTACCTGTCATGCCGAAACTGTTTGAAAAACCCTTCTGGCAAGATCAGGCAGATCCACACATTCAAGTAGCACTGCAGCAATTGCAAAACACGCGTCCAGCTTATCAAGTATTCAACCCAGCTTACGGTGAAGTAGCTGCTCAGAATGTTTGGGGGACAGTCATCAGAAAAATTGCAGTGGATAACTTGTCCATCGAGGAAGCAACCAATCAAGCCATTGAGCAAATCCAGCAAATCTTTGCTGATTGGAAGTGAAGCAGGCTGCATCCTAAATTCAGGAGAGCGAAAAATTTTTGTTTGCGTTCTTCTGAAATTGGCAAAATAATTGACATCTAATAAAAAACAAAGAGTAATGGTGCAACCTATCAAGAAAAGCTTGCTCTCAAAGCTTGTTACCTACTTTTCCCTCTTATCATTAGTAACTGTAAGCATTGTGGCGATTACTGCTTACATTTTATCCAGGAATGCCCTCAAGCAATCCGTCTTTGAGCGACTCACTGTTGCAGTATCTATCAAAGACTATGAAATTAACCAATGGTTTAACACTCAGCGCCAGGACGTACTCTTATCAGCACAGTTGCCAGAAGTGCAAACTCAAGCAAAGGTACTGCTGAGGAGAAAGGCCTCTGAAAAGCAATCAGAGGAGTACCAGCTAGCCTATAAAAATATTTCACAATACTTTTCAGATTTAGCCGCCATCAAGCCCAATTTGCGAGAAACTTCTATTCTCACCACTGGTGGCATCGTCGTTTTCTCAACCAACAAAACTCTGGAGGGCAAATATCAACCTATTGGCGCTACAACCACTTACTTCACCGCCGATCAAACCGACTTCAAGCCAACTTTTTATACTTCCCCGATAACGGGAAAGACAGCAATCACCTTTGCAACACCGATCCTTGACCGATCGGGTAACCGCATTGGAGTGCTCTCAATTAATCTGGATCTCAAAGAAGTGGATGACCTAATCCGGGAACGTACTGGCTTAGGTGAGAGTGGCCAAACCTATCTAGTCGGTCGATTGGAAAGAAAAAATGCCTTCATATCCTCAGAACAGTCTGATATAAAAAAATACCCCGAAGGAGTTAGTAGTTTGGGAATTGATGCTGCCACGGAAGAAAAAAATGGCGCTGGGCTTTACCCGAATTATGATGGGGTACCGGTTGTCGGTGTGTATCGCTGGCTGGACAAACAGAACCTGGCATTACTAGCTGAGATTAGTCAGCAAGAAGCATTTGCTCCTGCTCGACAGCTAGCCAGGAACATTTTACTGGTTGGATTGGGTTCATCTGCACTGCTGCTGATCGGGGTGTATTTACTATCGCGCCAGATTACAAAACCAATTAAGGCCATCACAAACGCAGCAATTCAGGTGACAGGTGGCAGCCTAAACCATAAAGCTCCTGTTTTGAGTGAGGATGAAATTGGAGTCTTAGCTCAAGCTTTTAACCAGATGGCCGATCAGACTCAGAGGCTGTTAGGGCAGCAAGAGGAAGCTGCCCGACAACAGATGGCAGCCCAAACTGCAATTGCTCGGCAGCAAACCGAAAGCGCTGAAAGAGAACGGGAACAAAAGGAAGCGCTTCAGGGTCAACTGTCCCAACTGCTCAAGGATGTGGAAGAGGCATCTAAGGGCGACCTGACAGTGCGAGCTGAAATTGCCCCAGGTGAAATGGGCATTGTGGCTGACTTTTTCAATTTCATTATTGAAAATCTGCGAGACCTTGTCACCCAGGTCAAACAAGCGGCTTTTCAGGTCAACACTTCAGTGGGAGAAAACGAAAGTGCCATTCGCCAACTGGCGGAGTCGGCAATCAAACAAGCAACCCAGATTGGCCAGACTCTTAATTCAGTCGAGGAAATGACCCGATCAATTCAAGAGGTAGCCGATAACGCTCGAGCTGCAGCAGAAGTAGCACATGTTGCTTCTGCTAAGGCACAGACGGGAGGGGAAGCTATGGACCGTACTGTGCAAAGTATCTTGCATTTGCGAGAAACCGTGGCTTCAACAGCCAAGAAGGTAAAGCGGCTAGGGGAATCTTCCCAACAGATTTCCCAGGTGATTTCAATGATTAAAGAAATTGCCTTGAAAACCAACTTGTTAGCAATCAACGCCTCTATTGAAGCGGCTCATGCGGGGGAAGAAGGTCAAGGTTTTGCTGTGGTGGCTGAAGAAGTTGGGGAATTGGCAGAGCAGTCAGCGGCAGCGACCAAAGAAATTGAACAGATTGTAGCAAATATTCAACTAGGAACCAGTGAAGTGGTTCAAGCGATGGAAGTCGGGACTGGGCAGGTGGTGGAAGGAACGAGCCTGGTGGAAGAGGCCAAGCAAAGTCTCGGGCAGATCGTGGATGTGTCTGGCCAGATTGACCAGTTGCTCCAATCGATTTCCAGTGCAACGGTATCTCAGGTTCAGACATCTCAAGGGGTGACGAAGTTAATGGAACAGATTGCCCAGATATCTGAGAGTACCTCCGATTCTTCTGGCAAGGTTTCTAGTTCTCTGCAACAAACGGTAGAGATTGCAGAGCAACTGCAAGCCTCTGTTGGTAAGTTTAAAGTAAGGGAGCAACAAGTAATGGATACTGTTTGAAGAATGCAGCGATCGCAATTATCTAAGTACCTAAGCCTTGCGCCCCTACGGCAGGATAATTCCCCAAATGTAGGGGCGCAAGGCTTGCGCCCAAAATGTAATATAAACTTAGAGGTTCAAGCCGTTATTGCATATAATAGATGCGTTCGCGGAGCGTGCGCGTTAGCGCATTCGAGTCTGTGAGGCGCTCTTAAGAAAACACAAGTGTTTTTCCTTCATCCGGTTCGTGGCGATCGCCGACTACATCAATGGGCAAATGGATAAAGTCGAGCTTATACTGAATCCGGATCTAAAACCCCCTTTATCAATTTGTTGTCTTTTTCTTCCCCTGCTCCCTGTTCCCCGTTCCCTGTTCCCTGTTCAAATTAGTGATAATATGAAAGGTTGCAGCATTTAATTAATGAAATCAATACTATGGCTCTGACGCAAAAGCGAAAACAGGAATTAATGGTCGAATACCAAATTCATGAAACCGATACAGGCTCGGCGGATCTACAAGTCGCCATGCTCACGGATCGGATAAATCAACTCACTACCCACCTACAAGCAAATCAAAAAGATCACGCCTCTCGGCGGGGACTCTTAAAAATGATTGGTCGCCGTAAGCGTCTGTTAGCTTATATTCAAAGGGAAAACCCCGATCGCTATCAAGCCTTAATTGCCCGCCTCGGCATTCGCCGTTAAAGAAATACTTAAACCTATGTCTTCTAAATCTCCACGGGAGCGGTTACCCTTTGAACCCCGTCAGAAAAAGAAAAAAACCCCCAAAAAAAACCCAGTCCTAGGGGAAAAAACTCCTGAAAAGTCCAAAAAATCAGCATACGAGCCGAAAAATGCCCAACTATCAGCAATTCCGGACGCAGTAAGTAAGCGTATGGTTCGTCGCATGGCTCTGTTTTGCGGCATACCTACTGCTCTAGGCCTATCATCATTCTTTGTCTTCTACTGGATTGTCAGCCAGGAATGGTTTAAGCTGCCCACGGCAGTGGTATTGTTTGTCAGTATAGGCTTTTTCGGTTTGGGAGTTTTGGGGTTAAGCTATGGCATCCTCTCCACTTCCTGGGATGAGAATAGAGTTGGAGGTTGGTGGGGTTGGGAAGAGTTCAAGGTTAACTTCGGACGGATGACCGCAGCCTGGCGCTCTGCTGGAAAAGAAGCAAGAGGAGAGTAGCCTCCTTCAGTGAAGAGCAATCAGTGAACAGTTATCAATGAACAGCGAACAATTGATAGCTGAGAACTGATAACTGAGAACTGAATAATTGGTAGCTGAGAACTGATAACTGATAACTGATAACTGACAACCAAGGAATTTTGACATGATTGTAGTGATGAAAGTCGGCTCCCCAGAAGCGGAAATTGAGCGTATTAGTCTGGAATTTCAGGATTGGGGTCTGACACCAGAAAAAATTGTGGGCAAGCACAAAGTAGTGATTGGTTTGGTAGGTGACACGGCCGATCTAGATACCTTACAAATCCAGGAAATTAGCCCCTGGATTGAACAAGTCATGCGGGTAGAGAAGCCTTTTAAACGCGCCAGCCTGGAGTTTCGTCACAAA
The DNA here is from genome assembly GCA_051439465.1 of Xenococcaceae cyanobacterium. Taxonomy (GTDB): domain Bacteria; phylum Cyanobacteriota; class Cyanobacteriia; order Cyanobacteriales; family JBFRWF01; genus JBFRWF01. Next base: position 11,180 of record JBFRWF010000492.1, read on the forward strand.
CAACCCAGTGATGTGGTTGTTTCTACTCCTGATGGCTCAGTCACTTTCGGCATTCACCATCCTGTGGTGCTGGTGGCTGGTCCGTGTTCGGTGGAAAACGAAGAGATGATCTTGGAGACGGCGCGGCGAGTCAAGGCTGCTGGCGCTAAGTTTCTGCGGGGTGGCGCTTACAAGCCTCGCACATCTCCCTATTCTTTTCAGGGACACGGGGAAAGTGCTTTGGGTTTACTGGCGGCTGCTAGGGAAGCCAGCGGCTTAGGGATTATTACTGAAGTGATGGACACCGCTGATGTCGAGAAGGTGGCTGAGGTTGCCGATGTCCTTCAAGTAGGGGCAAGAAATATGCAGAATTTCTCTCTGCTGAAAAAGGTGGGGGCCCAGGATAAACCAGTGCTGCTGAAGCGGGGGATGTCGGCAACCATTAATGAGTGGCTGATGGCGGCGGAGTATATCCTGGCTGCTGGCAACTCGAATGTGATCCTCTGCGAGCGCGGTATACGGACTTTCGATCGGCAGTACACGCGCAATACTCTGGATTTATCAGTGTTGCCTGTGTTGCGCTCCCTAACTCACTTGCCGATTATGATCGATCCTAGCCACGGCACCGGATGGTCTGAATATGTCCCGGCTATGGCAATGGCAGCGATCGCTGCCGGAACTGACTCTCTGATGATTGAAGTACATCCCAACCCGTCAAAAGCCCTCTCCGATGGACCTCAATCCTTAACTCCAGAGCGCTTTGACCGCCTGGTTCAAGACTTGTCAGTGATTGGTAAAGCGATCGGACGCTGGTCAAAACCTGCTGTCGCGCTAGCTTGACATTAAGTGAGTAGCCTGAAACCCAACACCAAACTTTGTCTTAGTTTGGTTTTGTTACCTCAACCCAACCTACAGTTGTACAAAATGTCGAGGGCAGTCCCCACCTAAATCCAAGATTTTAGGTGGGGTAGTTAACCAGGATTTGGTATTATAGAGATGTTGCATCATCTCAAGTAATTAGGAATAGAGGATTGACCCTAATTAGTACCGCAGGGCTTGCGGGAAAGGAAACCGCCTGTGCAGACGATCTACCGGGGGTTGAGGTAACTCAACCTAGGCAAGTGTCGAAACCCCTCGACGGGCCCCCAAGGGTGTCTCAGGGAAAAACCAGGAAATCCAGATCGTGAGATTTGGAAGCCCCCGCTACAATCTTTGATTTAGCGGTGGGAGGAT
>JBFRWF010000493.1:0-10537 GCA_051439465.1 Xenococcaceae cyanobacterium
TCCTGTATAAATGTACTGATTTCTCTTTGAAATTCTTTCTCTTCTGCTGGATTCAGATTCAGATAAGTATCCACAAAGCCAGAAATTAACTGCATTCGTGCCGGATCTAACTTTAATGTTACCAACAACCGCAGACATTGTGCCTTAACTTTGGGTCGCTCTTCTGGTGCAATCCGCATCTTCGCCATCAATGCCGATGCCACTGGATTAGGTTGGTTTAAAAAGTCCCGCCAATTCAGGCGATTGAGTTGAACGACGCGATAATTAAATCTTAAAACTACAAAATTGGGAAACTCAACCTGATAGCTACTTATCGCCTCCTTTTTCGGTCGGTCGTAGGAAAACAATACAATCGGATAAACGGGTACGTCAAACTTCTCATGCAAGCGAGCAAAATAGCGAAACATTCGCTTATTAAACCGTGGACGCGAACTGGATTCTGCTTCAACCTGAATGAGAAAGAAGGAACGCTCACCCCGAAATTTGACCTGTGCAATTAAATCCGTTTCATACTTTTCTCCGGCGGTAACATCGGTAAACATCTCCTTTTCCAATAAGGTGACTGAATCTGGCTCGAGATAGTCCATCACCTCGGGAAAAAAGAGTTCGATGAACTCGACAAAAAAGATCGAGAGCAGTTCTTTAAAAAGGCGATCATGGTCAATTGTCTCACTCACCGATTCATCTCCAATGATTGCCTTGCTTTAACTGATACTCAATATAATGCTTAGCGCGGCTATCCACTTAAGCCGGGACAGTTTATATATGTTTTGATTTGCCACGACTCATTTAGGACTACTCTTATATTCCCCATTACCTATTCCCCATTACCTATTCCCTATTCCCTGTTCCCAGATCCGAAGTTCCCAGATCCGAAGTTCCCTGTTCCCTAGTGTCCCGCCTTAAGTTGGTAGCCCTTAGCGCTAACTTTGAGCTTGACCTGAGATTCTCAGTTAGGGATGATCTACTATAGACGCCATGCCTATTGAGATCAGCAGAGCGGGTCATTTATTGGCTAAGCTATGCTTGGCTCATGAATTTATTTAGTTAATTCCAGAGGCTCCATATGTGTTTATTAGACTTCACGTCTAACAAAGGGTTTATGAAGCTTGATCTTCTTAGATATTAGCAGAGATTACCCAAGATTGCAAGCAACTGTTAATTACCCTCCAGACGCTCTCGACGTTGGCGACGGAGATCAGCTTCTACCATCGCGATCAATTCATCAAATGCCAAAGTAACAAGCTTCAACTGTCGGTTGCTTGCACGTAACCGCTCAACTTCCCGCTTTCTCGTTTCTGGATCGGGAATTCTTGGTTGCTGAGTCATGGTAGGTTCCAAGATTAATACTACATCATACTACAGTTGTAAGTAGTTGGCGTGTCTCCAAGGCGACTAAAGTTTCCTGGACAAGCTAGGATTAACTACTAGCACCCACAATTAAAAATCAACTATGCCGCGAACTCAACGCAACGACAACTTCATTGACAAAACCTTCACCGTGATGGCGGATATAATCCTAAAAGCTCTGCCTACCAATAAGCAATCCAAAGAAGCCTTTGCCTACTACCGTGACGGCATGTCAGCTCAGGCAGAGGGAGAATATGCTGAAGCCTTAGAGAATTACGAAGAAGCCCTCAAACTAGAGGACGACCCCAATGACCGCAGCTTTATCCTCTACAATATAGGGCTAATCCACGCTAGCAATGGTGAAATGGAGAAAGCTTTAGGGTATTATAACGAGGCGATTGAACTCAATCCTCGGATGCCTCAAGCACTGAATAATATTGCTGTGATTTACCATTACCAAGGGGAAAAGGCAAAGGAAGCTGGAAACTCTGAAGAAGGGGAAGCCCTGTTTGACAAAGCCGCTGAGTATTGGAAACAAGCGATTCGCATTGCTCCCAATAACTACATTGAGGCGCAAAATTGGCTCAAAATTACTGGGCGTTCAGAAATGGATGTCTTTTTCTAACGGTGATTGGGGACTGGGAATTGGGGATTGGAGATTAGGAAAGCACTTTCGAGAACTGAGAACTGACAAAGAACAAGCAAAATGATTGATCGTGAGCAAGTTTGCAAAGTTGCCCATTTGGCTCGCTTAGAAATAACACCTGAGGAAGAGGAGCAATTTACTACTCAGCTCAGTAGCATTCTTGAGTACTTTGAACAACTGAGTGAATTAAATACTGATGATGTGCCACCAACCACAAGGGCGATTGATATCAGTAATGTAACCCGCCCAGATAAGTTACAACCTTGTCCTGAGCACGAAGCGCTTCTTAAAGAAGCACCTCAACAGGAGGGTGACTTTTTCCGAGTCCCCCAAATTTTTAGCACGGACGAGGAATAATAGTTTTTCTAACAAGTCTCAGGAGAAAGACATGGCCACAGGAATGATGATAGAGGGACAATGGTGCAAGGAAGGATATCAGAAAGACTCCAAAGGGCGCTTTCTGCGCAATCCCACAACATTCCGTAACTGGATAACGGCTGACGCCTCTAGCGTCTTTAAAGCAGAATCAGGTAGGTATCACCTCTATGTCTCCTTCGCCTGTCCTTGGGCGCACCGCACCTTGATTATGCAGCGGCTGAAGGGCTTAGAGGATGCGATCGCCTTGTCAATTGTCGATCCATTTATGGAAGAAGAGGGTTGGGAATTTTCCAACTTCCCAGGCTCAATTCCTGATACTGTCAATGGTGCTAGCTACCTGCGGGAGATTTATGCTCAAGCCGACTCCAAATACACTGGGCGAGTCACAGTCCCAGTGTTATGGGATAAGCAGACTAAAACCATTGTGAATAACGAATCCCGCGAGATTATCCGGATGTTCGATCTGGAGTTTGAAGCCTTTGCTCAGAATAAGGTTAATTTCTATCCAGAGGAATTACGGGAGGAAATCGACAAGACAATTGATGCGATATACAACCCGATTAACAATGGTGTCTATCGGGCGGGATTTGCCACTTCTCAGGAAGCCTATGAGGAAGGAGTAACGGCACTATTTGAAGCTCTGGATTATTGGGAAGGAGTGCTGGGAAAACAAAGGTATTTATGTGGCGATCGCCTAACGGAGGCAGACTGGTGTATGTTTACCACCCTCTTGCGCTTTGATGCCGTCTACTACGTGCATTTCAAGTGCAACCTACGCCATATTTGGGATTACCCTAATTTGTGGAATTATCTCAAAGAGCTTTACCAGTATCCAGGAGTCAAGGAAACCTGTAACCTTGACCATATCAAGCAGCACTATTACAGAAGCCATCCCCATATCAATCCCAGTGGTATTGTCCCCAAAGGTCCCGTGATTAATTTCGAGGAACCGTTCCAGCAGATGTAGGCAAATGTAGCACTGCTCGTTTAAGTGGAATGGCACTGACTTAAGCATATAGAACCCATTTGGGATCTTTTTTGAGAAAGGATATAGGAAGGGCTTGCACCTGAGCGAGTCTGAGGTGGCGATCGCCTTCTGGCATGCTCCTTAAGCTAAAAGTCCTATCGTGATTTTCTCCCTTTTTACTACTCTATTTTTATGAAGATATGTAAACAACAGCGATAGCTGTTGAGGTTCGCATCGTGAGGTAGCGATACTCGCTTCGCTGCGTCCGCTTCGCTAACGCAGTCTTGGGGTAGCGATAAGCGTCTAAACTCCAGCAGTTTATTGTGTTCAAGTGAAACATTAGATTTTTGCTTCCCCTGCCTCAAGAGCTCTGTTCACCACGATCCCTCTTTTTCGCGTTGCTCCCCTCTCCCACTCTCCCACTCTCCCACTCTCCCACTCCCCCACTTCCCCACTCTCCTAGAACACCGATTCAGTAATAAAAGTTGACACTTTTGCCTTTGAGCGCTCTGCGGAGCAGCGACGCGCTGCGTAGCAGGGACGTGCTGCGTCAGCAGGGACGCGCTGCGTCAGCAGGGACGCGCTGCGTCAGCAGGGACGAAGTCTAGTCTAGTCTAGTAAGCGCGAGTCCCTGTTCCCTACTTCCTTAAAAAAGGGGGTAGTTAACCCGGATTGGGTATGAATCGGTGTTCTAGAGTCCAGGAAGAGAGTCCAATGCCACAGGGTTGGCGACGGGGAAAGGTAGCTAGCTCAAGCAAAAGCACCTCGATAGCCCGAAATTTTTTCAGGCTCATGGCAGCAGCAGAACCAGCCCCTCGAGTCATATAACCAGCAAGCGTTTGTCAAATATAGCCTCCTTGTTGCCATGAGAATTTACCGGGATTATTTAGGGACTCTAGCTGATTCTTTCTTGCCAATTATATGTTCCACGAGACTGAGAACAACACTGCGGGTGAGTTTAGCTTCGCCGCGCTCCAAGGCATCCAGAGTGGCATGGGCTAAAGCGAGGGGGATGCGGCAAAAATACAAAACTGGCCCAGCCGGTAGGGAATTTGTGTAAGCATCGGCAAGGGATAGATTGCGACGGGCATATGCGTGCATCTGCTCCTGGCTCCAGCCAGTGGGAAAGAAATCTACACCTCTCATCAAGTCTTCAGAGTGGTTGCGCAGAATATTAACAGCTTGCAAGCCTCGACCAAACCCAATACTCTGGGTACGGTTGGTCTGGGTGCCATCGTACCAAGCCCACAAGTCGGAGAGTAACAAGCCAACCGCGCCTGCTACCCCAAATGTGTAGCGGTCTAAATCAGCCTCTGTCTGAACCTCCCAATCCCTGTCTGCCCAGTAAGCCATCCTGTCTGCCATAGCAGCAGTCCCATCCCAAATGCGAGGAGCAATGGTTTTGGGTGCAAGTGTTGCCCATTCCCTAATCCGAAGGGTTACCTCTGGGAGCGGACTCTGGTACATCCCCAATTCTGAGAAGGCATCAGGGGGAAAGCCATCTGTCCCTTCCTGTAATATACCGCTGATACTTCGTAACAGCTTCGCCTTAGTGGGGTTATCTAGTTCTGAATGATCTTCAATTTCATCAATGGCACGCATACATAGATATGCTGAGGCAACAGCTTCTTGCAGTCCTGCCGGTAAACGAATAATCGGAATGTAGAAAGTCCGACTGGTTTCTTTGAGAATCTCTAGCGCATCTTTTTTGCGAAAATCCATCCGTTCAGTTCCTCACGCTCCTCACACTGTTCCCGAAATATTGCTCAAAGTTGAACAATAGAACACTATTACCATAGCTCAACACCAAAGACCTCTAGGCATCGGTGAATAAATAAGGGTTGACAAGTCAGACATAATATAGCAGTCCTATAAAGGGTTGTGAATCAAAACCCTACTCAAAAGGCAACAGGCAACAGTGCGCCCAGCGTCGACGTTGTCGGCTGGGCGCAACAGGCAATAGGGGGTAAGGGTTCTGGTCGTTTGTTGAACTAAGCTTCCCTTAGCTCAACTTATATATGTTTTGATTTGTCACGACTCATTTAGGACTGCTATATGAATCCCTATCACATCGCGGTTTTAGTCACTCAACCGACTACAGTTTATTGGAAATATGCCCCCGACAACCGTCGTGGAGAAGAAAAAAAGATTTGTTTGTTCACCCACAGCGCTCCGAAACAAGAAATCCTTATTTCAAACTCCTCCCTTTATATCGGTTATATTCCGCATCCTTCCTACTTTCAATGACTTTGCCACAGGGAGGGTAAACCAGAACTGCGAGCCAATGCCAGGAGTGCTGTTGACGCCGATTTTGCCGCCGTGAGCCTGAATAATTTGACGACACTGATAGGAACCTAAACCAATCCCGGTTAAGCGCTGGTTATGAAGACTCCGGACATAGATCTTGAAGAGTTGCTCGCACTGCTGTTGGGACATACCCATTCCATTATCGGTAACTGTGCAGCGAATCATCCCCTTTTCAATGGTTGCCTCAATGGTTAAATTGATTCCCGGTGGATTATGTTTTAAGGCATTTGTCAAGAGGTTTTCAAATACGCACCGCAGTTGAGCAGGATCAGCTGCAGTGGCTGGTAAATTATCTGGAATTAAATTTTTTAAGGTTGCTTGGTTTTGCCTGAATAGGGACTCGAAATCTTCAACAATGTCCTCAACTATCTCTCTCACCGATAGCCGCTGACAGTTGAGAACAATTTGTCGCTGCTGGGAAAAATGGTCTTCTGATAAGGCATTGATTAGGGTTAACTGGCGATTGCTACTCTCAATAATCCGGTCAAGAATAGAGTGAGAGATGGATACACTGTCTCCTGAGCGATGGTGCAGATTCTTCAGAATCATTAGCAGACCCATAATAGAGGTACGCAGGTCATGGGAAACCGCTTGTAAGAAAATATTTTTCATTTCATATAAATCTTGCACCTCCCGCATTTTTTCCTGGAGTTGCAGAGTGCGTTCTTCAACCTGACGTTCCAGGTTACTATTTAGAGTCTGCACCTGTTTGTACAGTTGAGCCTGTTGAATCGCAATTGTCACCTGAGTTGCCAGTTGCTCCAATAAATCAACTTCACTCTTGAGCCAGTGACGCATATCAGAACACTGGTGAGCAACTAAGACCCCCAACAATTGTTTATTGACCATCAGAGGGACAACAAGGGTAGCTCTCACCTGATTGCGTAAGTAATATTCACGAAGTGCAGGGGAATTTTCTAGTTGGGTTGTATCATCAGCGACGAGAACATTAGTGTGAGCAAACAGAGTTTGAATCTCCTGCAACAATTGGTCATCAGGGCTCCATCCCAATAGGGATTGATAGCAAGGATCTACCGATTCAGCAACTATTTTGGCTTGTTCGTTATCATATAAATAACGGATATAGACCCGATCGGCTTGCAAAAGGGAGCGGATCTCTGCCACAGTGGTGTTAAAAATTTGCTCTAAATCCAAAGACTGACGTATGCGCAGGGCAACTCCTGCCAATTCTGCCAAGAGGCGATCTCTGTCTAAAGTATCACGGAGTTGATCTTCAGCCTGTTCACGCTCAGACATAACAGCGGATAAAACCAGGGCAGTAATGGTGACAACTCCCATAAAGGTTTGCAGTAGCAGAATTGCCTGATTGAGATCGGGAGCCTTAACGACAAAAGGACCACCCTCCTCTAGCACCCCCCAAATTGCCATACCTGAGACGATCGGGCTGCTCATGATTGCACCCCAGAAGCGAAATCGCAGCGCTGCCCAAACTACGAAGGGAAAGGGCAAATATTCTAGGGGATACTGAGTGATCGCTGCCATACCTTTGTAGGCAAAGACAACCCAACTAACACACCCAAGCAAGCTCAAACAAATTCCTGCCTCAACCAGCCGCTTGGGTGGGCGTTTCCTAATTCTAAACAGTGCCTGAGAAGCCAACTTTACCCGCAGCAATAGGGGAGTAATCACTAATATTCCAGTACTATCCCCCAACCAGAGAATCCACCAATTCTGCCAGAAATTGCTCCACTCAAGTCTCCCAGCTAAGAACTGAGCCGCAATATCCACAGTAGCATTAACAATGGAAGAGAAGATGGCAGCGAGGAGAACCAGTGCCAAAACGTCCCGTAAGCGCTCTAGGGAAGGAGAAAATCCGAAGCGACGGAGCAATTTTACTGCTACTATAGCTGAGGCGGTGCTACCCAAAGCGGAGCTTAAAGCTAATTCCCAGGGTGCTCCTAGCATTTGCATTAAGAGGAAGTCACCGAGGAAAATCCCTGGCCAAACTCGCTCTCCCCAGAGTAGGAGCGCAGCCAGGGCAATTCCGGCGGGAGGCCAAACAGCAGAAGCCTCTGCACCAAGCCCCATCAGGGAGATGGTTAGCCATGCGTTGCTAAAGCAGGCGATTGCCACAACAGCAACTTTGAAGTAATATCTCCAAGAATCGGTTAAGCTTAAAGCCATAGGAAGCTAAATTGGATTATTATATAGATTTTCGATTTTGGATGAAATATCATTTATATAGTGGTTAAACTAATAGAGGTTTGGCTTCCTCCAGGTGGGTGAGACAAACAATCTTAAGAGGTGAGATTGAAGATAAATAAGCTTTAATGAAGTATGAAGCATGAAGTATTAAGTATGAAGTATGAAGTATGAAAATATGGCAAACGGTCATGAGACTCACCTTTAATCCCTTTCATCCAGAATCCTTGATTCCCAATCCCTAGTAAATGTTCCAGGAAATCGCTTCGCCCATGAATGACAGTCCCTCTTCCTCCAAGCTGCGGATTTTGATTGTGGAAGACGATCCACTGATGCAGTTGGGTTTGGAACAAGCACTAACTGATCGCCCTGAATTTGAAATTGTTGGGCAAGCAGAGGATGGCTACTTAGGAGTACAAGCTGCTTTCCGGCTCAAACCCGATCTAATAGTCATGGATATTGGCTTGCCTCGTCTGGATGGAATTACAGCCACCAAGCAGATTAAAGAGACACTGCCGGAAGTTCGGGTGGTGATGCTCACTTCTCATACTCTGCAAACTGAAGTTATTGCTGCCCTTTCCAGTGGTGCTGACGCTTACTGTATTAAAGGGGCTAGTTTAGATCGGTTATTAGCGGCGATCGCTGCTGCTCAAGATGGAGCTACTTACCTCGATTCTCAGATTGCGCGGCTGGTGCTTGACAACTTGAAACCGCCTGCTCCGAAACAAAATATCGATAATCTGTCCGAGCGGGAGATGGAAGTCCTGAAGCTGATTGTTGAGGGCAAAAGTAATTCAGAAATTGCCGCAGAACTTTACCTGAGTACGAATACAATCAAAACTCACGTTCGGGGTATTATGAATAAATTAGCGGTGGATGACCGTGTTAAGGCAGCTGTGGTAGCACTGCGTTCTGGATTGGTGTGACATCCTCCTACGCCCCACAAATAGTTAAAATGTTAATGTTGCACATTTCGCAAGCTGATGCTGTACCATCTTGACTTTCATGTAGAATACCCAGCTACTATGAGCCAACAGGACTTATTTACCATCTGGGCAAAAGAGGCTGATGTAGCGCTAGAAGCTAAATCCGCTGGGACAGTTGTTGATTTGTGGAAATGTGTTGGCACCCGCCGGGTGATTGCCATTGTCAAGGTAGACTCCACCGATACCCTTGACCAAATTTTGCTTGACTTGCCAATTATGAAAGAACTAGGTCATCATGTTCAGGTTGAAGTTACCCCTCTACGTCGATACGAAGATTTTGCAGCGGATGTCAAGACTCGATTGAATCCATAATTCATAATTTATAATTCCTACATGCTTGACTTAGCAAAACTGGCAGGACAAATCCCCGGTATCAGTCAGCACTTGACAAAGGAGGCGGCTGCTTCTCGCCAACGCTTAGAACGGGCTAAGGTGTTGCTGCAACAGACTCAGGCTAGACAGGCTCAACTGGTGAAAGTACAAAAAAACTGGCGCGATCGCCTCATCTTTGCAGCCGCAACTCCAGTTGAACCCCTTAATACTCGTATTAACCTGAATCCCCCCCTACCCAGCCACAGTGTCTTCGCTACCGATGGTTCGCAAATTTCCCCTTCTCACCACGAAATCATCTATTGCTATTTAATTAACGTTGGTCGAGTGATGTTGCACTACGGGCAAAATTTATACCCATTACTTGACAGTTTGCCCGAAGTGTACTATAAACCAGAAGACCTCTATGTGTCGAAGCAGTGGGGGATTCGCACCGAGGAGTGGATGGGATATAGACGCACCGTCTCCGAGGTGCAGATATTAGCAGAAATCGCTTGTCGTTGGGTGAATCCTCCAGGAGCTCACCAAGATACGCCAAATCTGGCGATGGTGGATGGTTCGTTGATTTATTGGTTCTTGGAAGGATTGCCCCAAGAAGCAAGGAATTGCATCATACCTCCCATTCTCGCAGCCTGGGAAAAGTTACGGGAAACAAAAATTCCCCTAATGGGTTACCTCAGTGCTTCTCGCAGTGTGGAAGCAGTTAACTTCCTGCGCTTGCAAGCCTGTCCCTATGAGACTCCCAACTGTGCAATTAACTGTAGTGCAATTGATCGTGCTCCTTGCCAGGTTATTGAACCCTTGCGGGATGGCACACTCTGGGCGCATTTTTTAGAACCAGGACAGCGGGGTCCTCTGTGGCTTAGTTCTGCAAGCATTCTCAACTTTTATGATGATGCTCAAAGGGTGTACTTCTGTTATGTCAATGTCGGCACAGAAATTGCTCGGATTGAAGTACCAGCCTGGGTAGCAGAGGATTCATCCCTGTTTGAGCAATCCCTCAGTATTATGCTGGCGCAGGTAGATAAAGGTTATGGTTATCCCATCGCTCTGTCTGAAGCCCACAATCAGGCTGTAGTAAAGGGAGGCGATCGCGTCCGCTTTTTTGCCTTACTAGAACAAGAAATGATTCGCGCTGGCTTGAAGAATGTGGGAATCTCGTACAAAGAAACCAGCAAACGGAGCAGTATTGCCTAATCTGAAAATAGCAATCGTCGCCATACTGGGTTACCCCAGGGTTGGGAGTCAAAATCGTACCGCTCACACCAATCCTTGCCTTTGTAGCTGAAGTTCCCCCCAAGCGAATTAACGCGAAGCCTCAGCTAGAGCGACTTTCAGGATTTTTTTGAGTCGCCGTTACTGGGTACATCTTCTGAAGGGGCTTCTGATGGGTATTTTGAGGCGATCGCC
>JBFRWF010000494.1:0-5171 GCA_051439465.1 Xenococcaceae cyanobacterium
TTCAGTAATCCGAATTTTGTGTAGGGGCGAAGCATTTGGGGGATAACTCAACGCTGAGACCCAGGTCTTGCTGTCCAAATGCTTCGCCCTGCAACGGGAAAAACCGATTACTGAATTGCCGTTCTAGCACTGACTTGTTCTCGGTTGCAGACCCATGGGATATCCTCATTACTGATGTTGAGGTTGACAAAGTGGGGGAATCCGAAAATTTGGAACAAACTTGAAAAAGAGTTGAGGGGATACAAAAATCAACTCCTTCGATATTGGCATTTCTGAAATTGACCTCAGTCAACGTGAGTTCGACGAAACTAGAAGATGGCAGGAGGCAGTGCGGGTAAGCCTTTGACCTCCAGATCCAACGCCGGTTTTTTGTCGGCGTAGGTGTAGGCGACCAACCCGGCCAGAAGATTGACCAGGAAGTTGAACACGCTACGGTGGCGAGAATGCTCAATCTGGCAGATGTTTTTGAGTTGGTCGTTGACCGACTCAATCAAGACCCGCTTCCGCAGCAGGATTTTGTCCACCAACTTGACCAGGCGGTTTTTCATTTTCCGTTTGGATTTAGTAATGAGTTGGAGTCCCTGTTCGTATAATTGCTCGAACAGCTTTTGGGAAATGTACCCCCGATCGCCAAACAACTTACCCAACTTTTCTTGTGTCATTTCCGGTACAGGTTTCCGGTCGTCCGTGTTGGCGGGAGTGAGTTTGAAAGCCAGCAGTTCTCCAAAATCATTGATAATCAGGTGCAATTTAAAGCCAAAGTGCCAGCCCACCGAGTTCTTGCCCCAATGAACTTGTCCCGATCAGACCTTGTGGGCATGGGCACGGCAAGGATGACAAACTTCTATGGGAACCGAATCAATGAAGGAAATTCCTGTCACTTCACCTTTTCGGGTGTGAAGAAAACAACACAATAGCATCAGACACCAGGGCATTAATTTCACAAAGCGTGTGTAGCTGACTAAGTTGGGAAAAGCCCCACGCCAATGGGGGAGAACGCACAGGGTGTAAAACGCTTTGAACGTGCGGAACCCCGAGCCATGGAAAGCGATCGCAATGGTCATGATTTCTGAGAGACTCATTCGGTCCCGACAGCGCCGTTCCCCTGGCATAGAGGGCAGTTGGGGCTGTTGGGCCCAGTGGCGCTCGAACAACTGGCAAAAGTCGTCCACTTCCCAAAAGATGTGGTGGATGTCCAGGTGGGATACAATTTGAGTCATGGCGGGCTGACGCTGAAATCTTTCAAACCTAGTGTCAGCCTTTTTTTCAGCTTTGTCCAGTCCGTCGAACTCACGTTGGCATCAGGTCACGACGAGCGATGGTGGTAGAGGGTTTGGTGCGATCTCAGTTTGCAGAGGGAAGAGGGTGATCGCTGATGGAGGCTCTGGGCGATCGCGAAGTCTACGGAACCAATTGAGCAAGGCGATCGTTGTGTTGTGAGCATGATGAGTGCGATCGTCGTTGAAACAGAAAAATGGAAAGCGATCGCCCAGAGCAGTAACATGACTGTTATGATGAATCTAGGACATTTCTTGATTTACCGATGCTTGTACTTCCAGGACACCTCTAAACATATTCATGCCACAGTGAAACGTGTAGTCTCCTGGTTTTTCCGGGGTAAATTCAACTGAAGTTATTTGATCCAGAACTAAATCCGCTGCCTTGTAAAAATCAGGTAATAAAACTTTTTCTAAACAGCTACTGGGGTCTTTGCGGAAGAAATTGAGCCGCACAGGTTGACCAGCTTGAACGACAAGCCTATCTGGTATATAGCCCCCATCAACAGTAATATCTAGTTCCTGAATACCCTGATTAGATGTGGCTTGTTGGGATTTAGTTTTACTGAATAAAAACCACCATAGTTCTATCCCAATTAATGCCAATCCTCCCAGTGTTACACCCACTTTCAGGGGAAAAGGTTGCTCTATCCGGAGGAATTTACTGGTCGGTTCTGACTCTGATTTCGGCTTTTCTGCAACTGCAATCTGGGCAACTCCTAGCAATAATACTAAACTAATTATACTGCTCCAAATATTGTCTTTCTTGAACATCATGCACTCTCCTCAAATAGCCTGAAATCAGGCTGAATTACTGTAACGCTTAAGTCGATTGCCGTTAATTGTCAGGTTGAAAGTTGCGTAAACGCAGGGCGTTAGTTACCACAGAAACAGAGCTAAATGCCATCGCTCCACCAGCAATCATCGGGTTGAGTAACCAGCCAAAGAAGGGGTAAAGAATCCCGGCAGCAATGGGGATACCGGAAATATTATAAATATAGGCAAAAAAGAGATTTTGGCGAATATTTCCCATGGTGGCATGACTCAGTTGAATGGCAGTGACTATACCCCGTAAGTCGCCAGCAATCAGGGTGATGTCACTAGCAGCCATTGCTACATCTGTACCAGTGCCAATGGCAATACCCACATCTGCCTGGGCTAAAGCTGGGGCATCGTTAATGCCATCCCCTACCATTGCTACAATTTTCCCTTCCCCTTGTAGCGCCTTCACTTTTGCCGCTTTCTGCTCCGGGCGCACTTCGGCAAAGACTCGCTGGATACCCACTTCACGGGCGATCGCCTCAGCAGTTTGCTGATTATCCCCTGTCAGCATTACTACCTCTAATCCCATTTTTCCCAACCCTTTGACAGCCTCAACTGAATGCTGCTTAATAGCATCCGCTATCCCCACTAATCCTTCAATTTGCCCATCAACGGCAATCCAAGCGGTGGTTTTTGCATCCGCTTCCCAAGCTTGACGCTGGGATTGTAAGGGTTGAGTATCAATGCCTAACCCATCCATCCAGCGCTGTGTCCCAATTTGCACCAAGCGCTCTGATACAATGCCTTGAACGCCCATACCTGCAACGGCTTCAAAATTTTGCACTTCGGGAAGGGGCATCTGCACTCTCTGAGATTGGGCATACTGGACAACCGCCTCGGCTAAAGGATGTTCGGAATTTCGTTCTACTGCTGCGGCTAAACGGAGAAGTTTTATCTCATTCCCATTGGCAATGCCCCTAACAGTTGTATAGTTGGTGACACTGGGTTTGCCTTGGGTAATCGTACCAGTTTTATCTAAGACAATCCCCTGAATTTTATGGGCCAGTTCCAAACTATCAGCACTCTTAATTAAAATGCCATTTTCTGCACCTTTGCCAGTGCCAACCATAATTGAGGTGGGGGTAGCTAAACCCAAAGCGCAGGGACAGGCAATAATCAGCACGCCGACGGTGGTAATCATGGCGAGAGTGACGTTACCCATGACATCAAACCAGATGACAAAGGTAGCGATCGCCACAGCAATCACCACTGGGACAAACCATCCTGTCACCCGATCGGCTAATTTCTGAATCGGTGCTTTACTTCCTTGGGCATCTTGCACTAACTTCACAATCTGTGCCAATACTGTATCCTTCCCTACCCGTGAGGCACGAAATTTAAAACTCCCCGTCTTATTAATCGTCGCCCCAATCACCTCATCTGCGGGTTGTTTCTGTACCGGGATAGGTTCTCCTGTCACCATCGCCTCATCTACCGTCGAGATACCTTCGATTACCTCTCCATCAACTGGGATTTTTTCTCCGGGACGGACGACAACGACATCTCCCACCATGACTTCTTGGATGGGAATATCTATTTCCTGACTATCACGAATCACCCGTGCTGTCTTAGCTTGCAGCCCCATGAGTTTGCGGATGGCTTCCGATGTTTGCCCCCTGGCGCGATTTTCCAGCAGTCGCCCTAGCAGAATCAGAGTGACAATTACCGCCGCAGCTTCATAATAAACATCTGGTTTCAAACCTTGATTCAAGAAGAAACCAGGGAAAAACGTGGCAAATAGGGAATACAAATAGGCAGCACCAGTCCCCAACGCCACTAAGGTATTCATATCCGCAGCATGACGTTTGAAGGCTTTCCAAGCACCAACAAAAAAGGCTTTGCCACACCAAAACTGCACTGGCGCACTCAACACTAACTGCACCCAAGGATTATGCAGCCATGGTGAGATTAAGGGCAAGTCTAAACCTGTCATAGCTGGCAGCGAAGCCACCACCAGCAGCACGCTGATTATGCTTCCGAAGATGACTTTGCGGGTTAAGTCTTTTTGTTGAGCCTCCCGTGCCGCTTTCTCGGCATCCTCTTGCGAAGCTCCCATTTCCTCTAGTGGTTCGGCAGTATATCCTGCATCCACCACAGCCTGCTGGATTGTCTCCAGAGTTGTTTGCCTCCGATTGTACTTAACTGTGGCTTGGGAACTGGCGAAATTCACGTTGCCCTCAATGACGCCAGAAACGCCTTGAATTGTTTGCTCGATGGTGGCGGCACAAGCGGCACAACTCATGCCCTTTAAGCGGAGATGGCGTGTTTCCATGACTAACTCTTATTAACGGTGGCTTGAAGTTGGTTGCGTTTACGGTTCAATTAGGCTGAAATTGTCTCCAACCACTTCAAACAGGAAAACCATTTTCATCTCTCAGCCTTAGGATTGCGTCTCCCTTCTTGACTTCAGCTACAACCATGGTAAAGTCTCCATCTAAGTGGAGAGTCGAGCAAATGTAATAAAAGTTTAGAAATGGCTCTCCCGACATCATGGGGTAAAATTTTGGTTTATATTACATTTTGGGCGCAAGCCTTGCGCCCCTACATTTGGGGAATTATCCTGCTGTAGGGGCTTACGGCGTAAGCCCGCTCATTAGATAACCATCACCATAGATACAGGAGAGCCGGTTTCTCTTGTGGGTTGCAATCGTATTCATCAATCCTCGAAACCAGCGATCGGCAAATTCGGAGTTGCGCTCTCGTACCAACGATAAGCTTGCTCAATCTGGGCTTCAGCAATCGGGGTAATTTCAACCTGAAATGTCATACTTCTGCTGTATTTCTTGAACGAAATCCTCAACGGGGCGAATTTGTCCGGCGTCGAGTTCCTCGAAGCCTTGCTGGATACCTGCAATCGTTTCGAGTTGGTCAATCAGTTGGTACAGTTTGGTTGGATCGACTTTGCTAGATTCAATAAAGGTGACGAGGACTTGAGCACGATCGCTCGGTTCTCCCGTAGTTACTGTGCTAAAAATGAACAGAAAATCTTGAAAGCCCTACTGGGCAAGGGATTCACTTCAAGCATAGAGTTAAAAACTATATTCCTTGCCCAGTAGGGCTTTTGGCTGATTT
>JBFRWF010000495.1:0-17230 GCA_051439465.1 Xenococcaceae cyanobacterium
TGAAGTTTTTTGGCAGATTGACTCAAGGTTGTTAATTGTTGACTAATTTTACCTCATTATCTCTTCTTTTCTGGAATTTAGACTATGACATCTCCATCGTGGGCTAGCGATCTCCGTCGTGGGCTAGCGATCTCCGTCGTGGGATAGTGATCGCAGTCGTGGGATAGCGATCGCAGTCGTGGGATAGCGATCGCAGTCTTGGGATAGTGATCGCAGTCGTGGGATAGCGATCACAGTCTTGGGGTAGTGATCGCAGTCTTGGGGTAGTGATCGCAGTCTTGGGGTAGCGATCGCAGTTGTGAGGTAGCGATCGCAGTTGTGAGATAGCGATTTAGTCTAAACTCCAGTTTATAGTAATGAGGGAAAAATGCAGCGATCGCTTAGTTTTTATTGTCAGGATATTTGGGTTAGTTTGTAAAGAAAATGAGAAATTATTCTTAATCAAGGTAGGATATTGAAGGAAAAGAATAACAGATGTAGGATGTCGAGGATATGGACAAAACTGAGCAATTGATCCGGATGGCAGAGGATGAGCTTACAGAGTACAGCACTGAAGCTCGTAAGATTGAGAAGCTGCGTCGTAAGTTCAACTTTGCTGTTCCCTACCCTGAGCAAAAGGAGATCCGGGAGCAGATCGCGGCTAGTCTATCGAAAACGGCCTTGATGAGGCTAGTGGAGCAAAATCGCCAGTCAGTGGCCTTGCCTTTCTGGGGGATCGGAGGCTTAGGTTTACTATTGGGTATCTCCATGCAACAACCTATAGATTTTATTGGTACAGGAGTTGGTTTCTTTCTGGCCTATCGGCTCCAGAAATGGGGCTGGAGACTGGAGGCAAAACGGTTGGTGGTCAAGACCTTGGATGAGATTAAGACCAGAGTTGAGAACCCAGAGGCTTGATCTCTGAGTCGGCTCTGGAGACGGCGGAAGAGGCGGAAAGAGATGCCAGCACGAGTAGAAACCGAGTCATGAATAGTCAATTTTCTCAAACACTTTGCCAATATCTCAAGACGAGAAGGGGGGAAATGTTTCTCCAAAGTTTGGCTGAATATAAGGATGTTCATGAAGCTTTGCTGGATGCCTGTGAATTTCTCAAGCAACAGGAACATCGTCAACCCTTTTTCAGCACTAAGTATAAGCATAAATAATCATTAATTTCTAAAAAGTTTTAAATTTTCTATTACAACCGCCGTGTAACTTAACTTCATAATTATCATTTTTTCATTATATTCTCAATTACTCAATGGGATTGCTTCATTTGAGGTCTTAATGTTACTCTTCTTGAGAAGAGTAAATTTGTGGGCATATTATAACCAGAAAAAGAAGTAATCTTCTGAAACTACTGAGTTACCGTGTAATTCTTGAAAATTTTTGCTATTAACAGTAAAATCCTCACTACCTCGAAGCACGGATTTCCATGGAGTATTGATGATTTAAGTTCTTCTGAGGTAATTTTGCCATGTCTAAACAACAAGGTTCATTAAGGGAAGGTATACTTACTGCTGTTGTTTTGATTTTGGTGGTAGGTTCTTTGGGTTTAGCAATTTAAGAGGATAGATCATTGGACATGCAGGAAACGCTGAAACGATATATTAGTGAAGAATTACTCAACGGGAGGATAGATGTGGATGTGGGGGACGATCTGCTAGGGAACGGTATGATTGACTCGATGGGCATGATGTGGCTGATAGCCTTCATCGAAGAAACTTTTGGTATTAGCGTGCCGCTAGAAGATATCACCATCGAGCATTTCCGGACGATTCAGACCATTGATGCTTATCTTAAGAAACATATCCTATGAGTGTGGTGAAAATTATAGAGGAGATTGCGCGTCCCGCAGAGCGAATCAGTGACATCGCTGAAAAGTCAAATCTGACAACAAGTCAACTGCTGTTGTGGTTGGGACAGAAGTTAAACCCGGATATGCCCTTGTATAATATGGTGCTCACCTTTACCATCCAGGGCAAAATACATCCGGTTCACTTCCAACAGGCTTTCCAAGCCCTTATTGATCGCACTGACGCCTTGCGCACCGTCATTGAAGAGGTTGATGGCTTGCCCCAGCAGCGTTTCCGCTCAACGTTTCCCTACAAGTTACTATTTCTGGACTTTACCTCCGAAGCGAAGCCGCAATCGGCGTTGCAAGCCTGGGTTGACGAACGCTGCACGCGCCCGTTTAATCTTGAAACATGCCTCTTCGACTCTGCCTTGATCCGAGTCAGCCCAGATCGGTTTGTCTGGTACCTGAATCAGCATCACCTAATTACTGATGGCTGGTCCAAGACCCTAATATATCGGTATATGGCCGATTTCTATGAGCGATCGCTGAAGGGCACATTAGCAGAAGCCCCCGCACTGCCCGCTTATTCTAAATATGTTGAATATGAGAAATCCTATCGATGCTCACCTCTTTATCGAAAGGCTGCAGCCTATTGGCAGCATAAGCTGCTCTTACCTCCTGAACCGATCCAATTCTATGGCAGGACAGTAACCCAACAGTCTACGCGCACGCAAAGAGTCTCCTGGGATTTAGGGCTGGAACGTTCCCAAAAATTAAGGGCTATTGCCGCAGAAAAAGGCGTGCGGTCCCTTACTCTGCATCTGTCCCTGTTTAACATTTTTGCCGCTGTCCTTTTTACCTATCTCTACCGCATCAGCGGCAGCGCCAAGCTTACCATTGATACGCCAGCACATAACCGCCCTACCGTAGATTTCAAAGAAACCACAGGCGTTTTTATTGAAATCTTCCCTTTCCAAGTTGAAATAGAAGAGGGCGAGACGTTCGTGTCACTGATAAAGAAAGTAAGCCGCGAATCAAGCGCCTTCCTTCGCTATGCCCAGTCTGGTACCAGTAGCCTCGCCATCAACAGAGAAATTAACGTTATCCTAAACTACATCAATGCATCATTCCCCAATTTCAGTGAGTGGCCCATGCAATCCCAATGGGTTCATGCCGGACACGGGGATAGCCGCCATCACCTGCGCCTACAGGTGCACGATTTTGATGCTAGAGGCAGTTTCCTGCTGCACTTCGATTTTAACTGCCATCTTTTTGATGAAGCGTTACGTAACCGAGCAATAGAACACTTCCTGAACGTACTGGATGGCTTCATAGAAGACAAAACCCAACCTATTGGACGGGTAAACCTGCTGGGGGAGGCAGAAAGACAAAGCCTTTTGGGATTTATTTCAATCCAAACCTCAGAAAGGACCGACCAAACAGTCGTCAGTAGCTTCGAGGCACAGGTAGAGCAGACACCCGATGCCGTAGCTCTAGTCTTCGAGGAGCAACAGATTACCTATCGTACCCTCAATGCACGCGCCAATCAACTGGCCCGTTATCTCAGGAAGCAGGGTGTCGGACCTGATGTGCCCGTGGGCATTTGCATGAAACGCTCTGTTGAGATGCTTATCGGTATTTGGGGCATTCTCAAAGCAGGAGGGGCTTACGTGCCCATCGAGCCGGGTTACCCTGCCGAACGGATCTCGTTCATAATTGAAGATACACAGATACCTGTGCTGCTGACCCAGGTACCTTTGGTAGAACGGCTGCCTGAAGGTCTTACGGATATGATTCGGATTGATGCCGATTGGGCAACCATTACCAGGGAACCTGGGTCAAACTTGGTGAGTGGGGCAAAGGCAGAGCACCTGGCATATATTATTTACACCTCCGGTTCAACAGGTCAACCGAAAGGAGTAGCGATCGAACATGGTAGTTTGACAAATTATGTATTGTGGGCAAAACAACAATATCTACAGGATAAGCAACTCGATTTTCCCCTCTTCTCCCCCCTCTCCTTTGACTTAACTGTCACGTCCATTTTTGTACCTCTCATTTCCGGCAGTCGGATAGTAATCTATAACGAAGACGATGGGGCGATGGATCTGGCCATATGGCGGATTGTAGAAGAGAACGCTGTAGATATCATCAAGCTCACGCCATCCCACCTATCACTCATCAAGGATATGGATTTGGGGGCATCCAGGCTAAAGAAACTGATTCTGGGGGGAGAAGACTTAAAAACGTCTCTGGCAAACACGATCGTCGAGGCCTTCAATGGGGACATTGAAATCTACAACGAATACGGCCCTACGGAAACTACTGTCGGCTGTACGATATATAGGTTCAATCCGGAAAAAGATGTGACCGCCTCAGTGCCTATAGGCAAGCCCGCTGCTGGGGCCGAGATATATGTCTTGGATACTTATCTCAATCCCGTGCCGCAAGGTGTTATTGGGGAAATCTATATAGCAGGACCTGGCTTAGCCCGTGGATATCTCAACAGACCTGAATTAACAACAGCGCGTTTTATTGCCAATCCATTCGGTACAGGCGATCGCCTGTACCGAACTGGGGATCTGGGACGGTGGGGATGGGACGGCCAACTGCAATACCTGGGCCGCTGCGATCGCCAAGTGAAAATACGCGGGACGCGGATTGAACTGGGGGAAGTGGAAACAGCCCTATCTTCCCACCCGAAGATCGAGACCTGTGCGATCGATGTTGTGAAGCAAGCACCTCAGCAAGACAATAGTACTTTAACCTACTGTACCCGTTGCGGTCTGCCCTCCAATTATCCCAACACCACCTTCGATGAAAAGGGGGTTTGTAACCTCTGTCGAGGTTACGATCGCTACAAGCACAAAGCGCAGCAATATTTCAAAACCCTAGATGACTTACGGGCTATCTTTGAGAAGAATCGATCGAGAAACCAGAACGAAATCCATACAAAAAAGCGTGGTTATCACAATTATGCCCTGTCCTACAGTTGGGACGTCCGCATGGGCCACAAAACTAGGGCAGCGGCACTGGAAGAACTCGACGACCAGATCGACCCCCATGCCGTCAAGAAAATTCTCGGAGAGATTGGTTATGAGGAAGCTGAAGACAACACTGAAGAACGCCTGGCTGCCTATTATGTGAGCCGGACACATTTCACTGCCTCAGAGTTAAGAACCTATCTGGCTGAAAAGCTGCCTGACTACATGGTCCCCTCCTACTTCGTAAAGCTTGACAAAATACCATTGACGTCGAACGGTAAGGTTGATCGGAAAGCGCTGCCCCACCCTACCGAAACCAGACCCGAACTGAACGCAGCCTTTGTTGCCCCTAGCACGCCAGCAGAGAAGGCTTTGGCAAAGATTTGGAAGTCGGTGCTTAGGGTAAACCAGGTTGGCGTCTGCGACAATTTCTTCGATCTCGGTGGCGATTCGATTATGGCCATCCAGATCGCCGCCAAGGCGATCCAGGTTGGACTAAATTTTACACCGAACCAACTCTTTCAAAATCAGACTGTAGCCGAACTGGCAGCCATAGCCACTCCCTCCGGAACCGTGCTAACCGAGCAAGGACGAGTAACGGGTGCCGTGCCCCTAACTCCTATCCAGCACGCTTTCTTTGAACGGGATCTCCAGGCACCGCATCACTGGAACCAGACCTTGCTTCTGGAAGTATCGGAGAACCTGGAACCTAGATTGTTGGAAGCAGCCCTGCAACATTTGCTGGATCGCCACGACGCGCTCCGCTTGTGCTTTACCCAAGAGGCATCAGGTTGGCGGCAGTTTAACCGGGCATCTATAGCCCCGCTGTCTGTGACCTGTGTTGATTTGTCAGGACAGACGAGACAGGAGCAAGATGGTGGCATGGAAGCTACGGAAGCAGCCTTGCAGACTAGCCTCAACCTTGCCAGGGGCGAACTGATTCGGGTTGCCCTTTTCAAACTGGGAACAGACAGGCCTAATCATTTGCTGATTATTGTCCATCATCTAGTTGTCGATGGCGTATCCTGGCTGATTTTATTGGAAGATTTGGAGACCCTTTACCGACAGCTAAGCCATGGGGAGAAGATACAGCTTCCACTCAAAACGACCTCGTTTAAGCGCTGGTCTGAAGAACTGGTTGAATACGTCTGCTCCGGGGCTCTAAAGTCGGAGGTGGATTATTGGCTGAAGCAACCACTCCCTGGGCAGGCGAAGATATCTGTGGACTATCAGCTTGGCGATGGTAATATAGAAGCTTCTGCCTCTACGGTTTCGGTACTTCTAGGCGCAGCAGAGACGCGATCGCTCCTGCAAGAGGTGCCAGCAGTATATCATACACAAGTCAACGATTTGTTGCTGGCGGCACTCATGCTGTCATTTGCCCAGAGAACAGGGCAACGTTCCCTCCTGGTTAACTTAGAGGAGCATGGTCGCGAGGAGGCTATAGTAACTGGAGCTAATTTAGTCCGTACAGTTGGCTGGTTTACCTCTGTGTTCCCGGTGACATTGACGGTAGAGGATGACTCAGATCTGGGTACGGCTTTGAAGTCCATCAAAGAGCAATTGCGCGGCGTGCCAAACCAAGGGATCGGCTATGGGATGCTGCGTTACCTGAGTGCAGCTCCAGACATCGCCGAGAAGCTGAAAACCTTGCCGCAAGCCGAGATCCTGTTCAAATATCTGGGACGGATGGAGCAACTCTTACCTGAGGGTTCCATGTTCCGGTTGGCACGGGAACTGACTTTGTCCCGCAGTTCCAGAGATCGGCAGGGGTATCTGGTGGAAATAAATGCCTTTATTATCCAGAACCAACTGCGAATCGACTGGCGTTACAGCAAGCATATCCACCAAGAGACTACAGTGCAAACGATGGCAAATGACTTTGTCAAAGTGTTGCGATCGCTGATTGCCCATTGCCTGTCGTCCAATGCAGGCGGCTACACCCCCACCGATTTCCCCTTAGCGAGGCTAGATGAGCAAAAACTCAGTAAGCTCTCAAACCTTCTCAGTAAAGTCGATAAGTCCCAGAAGAAACACTTATGAAGCTGGAAAATGTAGCAGATATCTATCCTCTCTCTCCCGTACAGGAGGGCATGTTGTTCCATACCCTGGCAGCACCAACGTCGGAGGTATATTTCGGTCAATATACCTGTAGGATACAGGGGGATCTGCAAGTATCTGCTTTTCAGGCAGCCTGGCAACAGGTTCTGAACCGGCACTCAGCTTTGCGTACCGCTTTCCTGTGGGATGGCCTGGACGAACCCCTCCAGGTTGTACGCCAACAGGTCGAACTGCCGCGAACAGATCGAGACTGGCGCAGACTCTCATCTAGGGAACAGGAAGCGCGATGGGAGAAATTCTTGCGGGCCGATCGAAGGCAAGGGTTCGATCTTGCCCAGGCTCCATTGATGCGCCTGACGCTGATCCGCCAGTCCGAAGACACCTACCAGTTTATTTGGAGCTGTCATCATCTGTTATCCGATGGGTGGTCTGCTTCTTTGATCTGGAAAGAGGTGTTTGCCTTCTACATCGCTATCGTGAGGGGGCAGTGCCTCAACCTCAAAAGCCCCCGTCCCTATGGAGACTATATTGCCTGGCTGCAGGAGCAGGATCTCTCCAAGGCTAAGGTCTTTTGGCAAGACGCCCTCAAGGGGTTTACCGTACCGACGCCATTGCGGGTAGATAGGGTTTTTCCGGGACAATCCGGCTCGAGTTATGACCGACAGCAAATCGCGCTCCCAGAAGCGACGACAGCAGCTTTGCAGTCTCTGGCACGGCACCACCGATTGACCTTAAATACGCTGATTCACGGAGCTTGGGCCTTGCTCTTAAACCGATATAGCGGTGAGGCAGAAGTCGTTTATGGTGCTACCGTCTCCGGACGTCCAACAGCTCTGGCGGGAGTGGAGGATATGGTTGGGCTTTTCATCAATACCTTACCCGTGAGGATAAGGGTTTCCGGCCAGGATTCGCTCCTGCCCTGGTTAAGCACTCTCCAGACTCAGCTCGTCGAAATTCGCCAGTACGAGTACACTCCATTGGTCGAGATCCAAAGATGGAGCGAGGTACCCCAGGGACGTTCCTTGTTCGAGAGCATTGTGGTCTTTGAAAACTATCCCTTAAAGACACAAGAGCAGGATATTGGTCTGGAGATCAGCGATATTCGTTTTCTGGATCAAAGCAACTATCCCCTTGCGCTGCTGGTTGTACCGGGCGCTTCGTTGCAATTGATACTAATCTACGACGACCGCCGTTTCGAGGCCGCCACGATCGCGCGGATGCTGGGCCATATGCAGACTGTGCTGGAGAGCTTTGTTGAAAATCCCGATTGTTACCTCTCCGATGTGCCGCTGTTGACAAAGGCAGAGCAGCATCAACTCTTGGTGGAATGGAATCAAACCCAGGCTCCTTATCCGCAAGATGCTTGTATCCACCATCTATTTGAGGCGCAAGTCGAACAGACCCCTGATGCTGTTGCCGTCGTGTTCGAGGGCAACCACTTGACATACCGAACACTGAACCGTCGGGCAAACCAGCTAGCGCACCACCTGCGATCACTGGGAGTAGGGCCAGATGTTCTGGTTGGCATTTGCATGGAGCGCTCCCTCGAAACGATCGTCGGGATTCTGGGAATTCTCAAGGCAGGTGGTGCCTATGTTCCGTTGGATCCGACCTATCCCCAGGAACGACTTGCCTATATCCTACAAAATACCGAGACCCCTGTGCTGGTAACACAGCAAAGGCTGGTTGAGGTGTTACCGCGCAGTGCGATGCCAAGGCTCTGTCTTGATTCAGACTGGCCTGGGATTGAGTGCGAATCGGAAACGAACCCCCCTTCTCAAGGGAGCAGTGACAACCTGGCCTATGGGATTTATACGTCAGGTTCTACGGGTCAGCCAAAGGGAGTACTGGTCACCCATCGAAACCTGGTTCATTCCACTGCGGCCCGGATCCAATACTACCCCGAAAGGGTTTCCCGTTTCCTTTTGCTCTCGTCATTCGCCTTCGATAGCTCCGTCGCGGGGATTTTCTGGTCCCTGTGCCAGGGCGGTACCCTTGTTCTGCCTCAACAACGGCTAGAGCAAGACATGCACCAACTGGCAACGAAGATCGAGCATCAGCAAGTCACCCATACGTTGTGCTTGCCCTCACTATATAACCTGCTCCTGGCCCATGCACCGGCACAACAACTCAAATCCTTGCAAGTTGTCATTGTGGCTGGAGAGGCTTGTCCCCGCTCCCTGGCTGAGCAGCACCATGCGCTGCTGCCACACACCTCGTTGTATAACGAGTACGGCCCCACAGAAGCAACGGTTTGGAGCAGCGTTTATAAAGTACCAACACAGGCCGAAGAATCGCAGGTGCCCATTGGTCGCCCTATTGCCAATACTCAAATTTATCTGCTAGACACCAATCTACAGCCGGTTCCCATCGGTGTCCCAGGCGAGCTCTACATTGGAGGGACAGGGGTAACCCAGGGCTACTTGAACCAACCTGAATGCAGGGCTGAGCAGTTTATCCAGCATCCCTTTAGCATGGAGCCCAATGCCCACCTGTATCGAACCGGGGATCTGGCCCGCTACCGGCCCGACGGCAACATCGAATTCCTGGGTCGAGTTGATCGCCAGGTGAAGATCCGTGGATACCGGATTGAGTTGGGCGAGATTGAGGAAGTGTTGGGAGAGCACCCTAACATTCGGGAGGTTGTGGTGGTTGCTCGAGGGAATGACCACAGGCAGCCACAACAAATGGAGCGCGAGATGGGCCACTGGATAGAGCCAGAAAACACAGAAGCTTTGGTCACGAGCCTGTTGAACATGGATCCACAAGGAGCAGAACAACTCTTGGCTGAGATCGAGAGTCTATCAGAGGAAGAAGTGGAAATTCAACTTCGCAATGCCTCTCAAGAAACTGGTGACTGGTGAATGGGGGGATGGAGAGAGAGGGCATCTAATTTGAGTAAACGGTGAGTCCTAAAATCATATCACTAATTACCCATTACCAATTACCCACTTCCCGCTAATCTAGAAAAGGTTAGGAGAAAGGATAACAGTTGTGGCTTTCAAAATTGGTTTGCTGGGATTGGGAACAGTAGGAACCGGTACGGCAGAGATTTTACTAAATCCGTCCGGACGTCACCCCTTATTGCAAGAGATAGAAATTCAGCGGGTAGGAGTGCGATCACTGGATAAACCCAGAAAGGTGCAATTGCCGCCAGAAGTCATGACAACGGATTTAGAGGCGATTGTAACTGACCCAGAAATTGATATTGCAGTGGAATTGCTAGGGGGATTAGAACCAGCGCGATCGCTCATTCTCCAAGCAATTTCCCAGGGTAAGCATATTGTCACCGCTAACAAAGCCGTGATTGCCCGTTATGGTCCCCAAATCTATACAGCGGCAAATGAAGCAGGAGTCTACGTCTTACTAGAAGCTGCTGTGGGTGGTGGCATTCCCGTGATTAAACCCTTAAAACAGTCTTTAGGCGCTAACCGGATTGACAGCGTCACCGGCATTGTCAACGGTACCACTAACTACATCCTCACCCAGATGGCAGCAGAAGGGGCTGACTTTGAAGCCGTACTCGCCGAAGCCCAGGAGTTAGGTTATGCAGAAGCCGATCCCACTGCTGACGTTGACGGCTTAGATGCAGCGGATAAAATTGCCATCCTTGCCTCCCTCGCTTTTGGTGGACGGGTGAAACGAGAAGATGTCCACTGCGAAGGCATTCGCCAGGTAAGTGCAGCGGATATTAACTATGCAGAAAAGCTGGGATTTGTGATTAAATTGCTGGCGATCGCTCAAAGTTCCAGGAATGAACAAGAGGCTCTGCAATTGAGAGTCCATCCCACCCTAGTCCCCAAGGCTCATCCCCTTGCCAGTATCAACGGTGTTTATAACGCCATTCTTGTAGAAGGGGAACCTCTCGGACAGGTAATGTTTTTTGGTCCCGGTGCTGGTGCTGGTCCCACTGCCAGTGCTGTCGTGTCAGATATTATGAATATAGTCGGCATCCTCAAAAGCAGCGGCAAAACCAAGAATCTCGACCCCCTGCTTAGCTGTTCCCATCAGCACTACTGTACAGTTACCCCTATTGAGGAATTAGTAACTCGCTTTTATGCTCGCTTTCTCTCTCTGGATATTCCCGGTGTCATCGGTAAGGTGGGAACTTGCTTTGGCAAGCACCAAGTCAGCCTTGAATCAGTAGTACAAATCGGCTTTCAAGATGAATTCGCCGAAATTGTCGTTGTCACCCACGATGTCCGAGAAGGGAATTTTCGTCAGGCACTTAATGAGATTCGTAGTAGTGTAGATGCGATCGATAGTATTCCAAGTATTTTGCGAGTGCTTTAGTCATTAGTCATTAGTCGTTGATTGTGTATTTGATTTGACTCAAAACTCAAACCGTTTCCTTTTACTGCTTCTTTGGCTGTTCATTCTCCCTGTTACTACCAAAGCTGTCCCAGCCTTTGCTCAGTTGGACTTTGAGGTAGTAGAAAACAATGAGGAGTTAGCCTGTCCACCCCCTGTTCTCTCTCGTTTGCAGCGTCATCAGATTGCTCCTGGTGAAACTATAGAAAGTATTGCCGCACAGTATAATCTGCTACCAGAAACGCTGATTCGGCTCAATGGAGCTTTGCAAAGAGGTTCTGCACCAGTGGGCGCAGAAATTCTCATTCCTCCTTTCAATGGCATTCGCCTGGAAGTGCCAGCAGGTGCTACTTGGCAAGACTTGGAAGCAGCATACGGGGTGCGTGTGGATGTTTTGTTTGAGATTAACGGTTGTCAAAAAATACCCACAGTCGTGTTTATTCCTGGTGTTGCTTGGAGCCCGCGAAGGGGTTCAGTGGATAATTACACTGGACTCAGTGGTTATCCTTTGCCCTCAATTGCCAAGGTAGGGTTGAACTATGGCTGGCAAGCTAATCCTACCAATCAGCAAAGGATGTTCCACAGCGGGATAGATTTATTAGCAGAACCAGGAACCCCCGTGCTGTCAGCTGAGGCGGGGATTGTGGCGTTTGTGGGTAAGGAAGGGAATTACGGCAATTTAGTTGTGGTTAATCATGAGGGAGGAAGACAAACTCGCTATGCCCATCTTGGTACTATTCAAGTAGCTATTGGTCAGCAGGTCAAAATAGGAGACATTCTGGGAACAGTCGGTTACACAGGACGCCCGGATTTGGAGGTTCCCCATTTGCATTTTGAAGTGCGCTACAACTCACCCGTGGGATGGGTAGCACAAGATCCAGAACTCCATCTGAAGGTAAAATATTGAGCAACTTAAGGTTAACTTTAAACTTTCTTCACAGTTAAATTCAGTAGTTTCTCGAATTTACTTCAGATCGATCAGTTTGTTATATTCAGGACTATATATCATCCGTCGCAAGTAAAAAATTGGTTTAGACAGATGGAACGATACTCAATCTTCTTTTGGACAGCAGCTTATGTGGTTCAAACTGCTATAACCCTGACTATCGGAATTTTCCTAATTCGATTAATTAGTAAATTTCCATAGTGCAAATTAACTCGGCGAATTCAGTTACTAGTTGTCAGTTACCACTTCTTATTTGTCAGTTTCCATTGCTCATTTATCAACTCTCACTCTCTACAGTTTGCTGAACTAATAATAACTGATAAAGGGGGGATTAAACATGAATAAATATGCTGTTTTCTTGACTTTTGCCTGCATCTTTGCTTCCTCGCTTACTAGTAGTGAAACCTTGGGCTTAACTGCTGTAAAAGTCCAAGCTACTGGAACTATTGATGGAGATCTATCTGCTCTCTCTGAATTCCTTCCAGCTTTTAAAGTGTGCGCTCAATCTACTACTAATTTTTATCTTTTACACTGCACAAAAATCCAAGCAAATCAATGGACATATAGCCTAACTGTTTCTCCGGGAGAGTACTTCATCTTTGCACAGGGTTTTCCTGGGGTAATAGCAGGTCGCAATCTATTGAGAAGACCAACTTTTTATTACGGCGATGACACACAAAATGAAAACCAACCTAAAGCTGTAAGAGTGTCATCGGGCGAAACATTGACTAATATTAATCCTAACCATTTGGGAGAAGATTGTAACCCTCCGACTATCATAGTAAATGACTCAGTAATTAATGACCCATCCTGGTCACCCAAAAAATATTGTGTACTTGTTGACTTTGAAATGAAACAATGACAGAAATTATAACGAAAAATCACCACTTTCAGCTCTCCCCCGCTCCCTGCTCCCTGCTCTCTTGCTTACCTCAACCAGAATTTCACGATTACTGAACCGACGCTCTAGGCGGTATCTGTTAATCTCATGCTTCTCAACACAACTCAATCTAATCCTTGGGAGATGAACCCAGCCCAGTAAACTGGATGCACGAAGGGTAAGTCCTGTTGACATTGGAATTTTAGCCTACTCATCGCGGCGAAAATCTTCTCCTTCTCCTCATCGGTAGTCGCCTGGTTTAACCGTTGTTGCAAAGTCTCTTCTATCTGAGATTTATATTTAGTAGTCAATTCTTCTCCAGTTAAGGTGCACAGTCTTTCTTGCGATTTCTGTAAGGCGAGAGAACGACTGGTGCTTTGTTGGCGTTCCTGATAGTAGAAGATGGAGAAGAGGGCGGTGGCGAGGTCATCTACTTTCCAGAGGGTACTGACTGTACTCCTCGCACCAGCACAGAGGAAACCCGTAGCGATAGTGAGGATATTATCGGTTATTTTCGCGATTGTTAAGCTGGTTTCGCAGCAGGAGAGGAAGACATCGACTAGATTTGGCATTCTCCAACCAGGGGCGATCAGTTGACCGAGGGTAAATGAGCCGTCGGCGAGACTTAGTGTGGATTCTAGGGGATTCTTGAAATTGAACTTGGCGTGGTGGCTGGAGTGGAGTTGGTTGATTTTCTTGGCTTTGACTAGCTTCTTGTAGTTACTGGTGGTAGCTTGATTGCCTTTGAGTCGGTGTTCTTTCTCTACCCTGTGTAATTGAGCGATAATTTCGCATTCATAGGGGGTGAAGTAGAGGTCGGAGGTGGCATCTTCCACTATCCCCATTAGCTGCTGTTGGATGCTGGGACGTTGGTGACAGTAATTGAGGATTTGTAAGCTGGGAAGGATGCGGAGGCGGAATCTTTTCCCCAGATATTCGGGAGTTTCTGGGGTAGGGAAGTTATGGGTAGGAGATGGTTTTTGTCTTCGGCTTCCTCCTCCTAGGGCACGGGTGAAGTCGAAGAGCTTATCTCCCTCGGGATTTATCGGTAGGGAATTGGTGGGGGGAGAAGGGGAAGAATCAGTGAGGGGTAAAGCCGCAAAGGGAATCTGATGTAAAGCTAGGTGGGGAACGATAATTAGTTCTTTGATGTCGGTGAGGTGTTTGGCAATGAGGTCTTTTAGTTGTAAGCGTTGGCAGATTTCCTGGAGAATTTTCTCCATGTTGTTTCTCCATGTGGCATATTCGCTTACATAGGGGATTAACCAGTTTCTCAATATCCAATTCTGTAAGGCTTCTAAGCCTTGTCCTTTGCAGGTGTAAAGTTGAGGGGTTTGGTTTTGGCGCAGGATAAAAAGCTGGGTGTCGTTGCGGGTGGTGTAGAAACTGAGAATGGCGGTGGTGGGGTTGTTAATTAGTGCCTGCATTTGTTTGCAGTTGAGGGGATCTACCTGTTTTTGTCCTGCTAAGACTGGGTCTAATTTACGCATTTGTTGCCATTTTTCTTGTTTCTGGGCTTCTAATTGTTCAATCTCTTGGGTATCAGCTTCCCAATTTTTGGTCGGATTTATTCTCGTGGTTCCCGCTGCTACTAATGGTTTGTTCTCTTCGAACTGAGGGCGAAAGCGTATGTCATTAATACGCTGTTGCAGTTCATCGTACTCCCGCGATAACTGTTCGAGTTCTGGGGGGATTTCACCACTGCTGTAGAGATTGTTACTCGCCATTAAGTCTAATAGGCGTTTAGAACGAGAACGATCTGTATATTCTAGGGCTTTATCGTATTGAAACAGATTTACATAGCATTGGACTGTGTTTTCATAAATGCCAATGGATTCTTTGATAATCTCTTGGCGACGTTCATCAGTAATTGCCCAATTGTAGCTTTGTTCTACTGCTTCAATTGCGGTGGTATAGCCTTCAATGGCAAGCTTCCAGTTTCCTGCGGTAAACTCAATATCGCCCAGGTTGCGTCCAGCGAAAATACATTCTCTGGGCATGGTAGTAGGGTTGGCGATTTTTAGGCAGTTTTGGTAGTTCTGAATTGCTGAGGGAATCTGTTGCAATTCGCGGTAAGTACTACCTAAATTACCGAGACAATTAGCTTCACTTTGTTTATCCCCTATTTCCCTTGCAATAGTTAGACTCTGCTGATGAAATTCAATCGCCTTCTGGAATTGTACCAGTGAGGCGTAAGCATTACCCAAATTACCGAGGGATTTAGCTTCACCTTGTCTATCCCCTATTTCAGAAGCAATAGTATAATACTGCTGAAGGTATGTGATCGCCTTCTGGTATTGTCCCAGTGCGCGGTAAGCAATACCCAAATTACCGAGTAAATTAGCTTCACTTTGTCTATCCCCTATTTCCATTATAATAGTAAGATTCTGCTGAAAGTATTTGATCGCCTTCTGGAATTGTCCCAGTGAGGCGTAAGCAATACCCAAACTAACGAGGGATTTAGCTTCACCATGTCTATCCCCTATTTCCTTTGCAATCGTATAATACTGCTGAAGGTATTTGATCGCCTTCTGGACTTGTCCCAGTGCGCGGTAAGCTAATCCCAAACTACCGAGGGAAGCAGCTTTACCATGTCTATCCTCTATTTCCTTTGCAATAGTTAGACTCTGCTGATGGAATGCGATCGTCTTCTGGACTTGTCCCAGTGCGCGGTAAGCATGACCACAACCATTGAGCGAAGAAACTTCACCTTTTCTATCCCCTATTTCCTTTGTAATAACTAGACTCTGCTGATAATATTCAATCGCCTTCTGGTATTGTCCCAGTGAGTCGTAAGCACTACCCAAACCAGTAAGAGAATTAGCTTCTCCTTGTCTGTCCCCTATTTTCCTTCTAATAGCGAGACTCTGCTGATGGTATTCAATCGCCTTCTGGATTTGTCCCAGTGAAATATAAACAATACCCAAATTATCGAGGGAATTAGCTTCACCTTGTTTATCTCCTATTTCCCTTTGAATAGTTAGACGAATAGTTAGACTTTGCTGATGGAAGAAGATCGCCTTCTGGATTTGTCCCAGTGAGATGTAAGCACTACCCAAACCAGCGAGAGAATCAGCTTCACCTTCTCTATCCCCTATTTCCAAAGCAATAGTATAATACTGCTGAAGGTATGCGATCGCCTCCTGGTATTGTCCTAGTAAGATGTAAACACTACCCAAACTACCGAGGCAATTAGCTTCACCTTGTTTATCTCCTATTTCCATTATAATAGTAAGACTCTGCTGAAGGTATTTGATCGCCTTCTGGTATTGTCCCAGTGAGATGTAAGCATTACCCAAACCAGCGAGGGAAGTAGCTTCACCTTGTCTATACCCTATTTCAGAAGCAATAGTTAGATGCTGCTGATGAAATTTGATCGCCTTCTGGTATTGTCCCAGTGAGTTGTAAGCTCTACCCAAATTAACGAGGGAATTAGCTTCACCTTGTTTATCCCCTATTTCCCTTTCAATAGTTAGACTCTGCTGATGGTATTTAATCGCCTTCTGGTATTGTTCCAGTGAGTGGTAAGCTTTACCCAAATTACCGAGGGAAGTAGCTTCACCTTGTTTATCCCCTATTTTCTTTTTAATAGTTAGACTCTGCTGATAGAATTCAATCGTCTTCTGGAATTGTCCCAGTGAGTGGTAAGCATTACCCAAATTATTGAGGGAAGCAGCTACACCATCTCTATCCCCTATTTCTCGATAGATAGTTAGGCTCTGCTGATGGAATTCAATCGCCTTCTGGAATTGTCCCAGTGCGCGGTAAGCAATACCCAAATTATTGAGGGAAGTAGCTTCACCTTGTCTATTTCCTATTTCTCGATAGATAGTTATTGCTTGTAGCCAAGACTGGAATGCTGGGAGAAACTGACTCGTCCGATACTGCTGAATTCCTAGATTCAATAACCCATCTGCTTCTACCTCTCGTGACAGTTTTTTCAGACACTCACCCACCTGCCGGGCAATATTAGTTAAAAACTTTAGCATTGCGATCGCCTCCTTCTTCCAACACTTCTGCTACCCGTCTCATCATCTGCACCAACCCCCCATCAACCAAATCCAGGTTGGCTTGCAAAACCTCTCCTTCCTCACCACTAGGACAACTCAGCAGCTAGGGTGTTGATTCTTTGCCATAAATTCATCCTGTTTTGAGCAGGGGAGCAGGGACTCCGGAGCAGGGAGAGTAAATATTTCAGATACTATTATCAACAGAAAAACTGAATGAAAAACTTTCTTGTCAATTATTTCTGTTCTCAGCTCTTTCTGAAA
>JBFRWF010000496.1:0-46316 GCA_051439465.1 Xenococcaceae cyanobacterium
TCCGTTTTTCAGTAATATGAGCTAGTTGCTCGTCCCAATATCCTTGAGTTTTCCCCTCCTTGAGAGTCGAAACTCTCTTGTTATACCACTGATTCAAGCTTTTAACCTTGCGACCGTCAACGATGAAACTTAGTAAAACCATGAAAAATTCTAGCAGAGATTTATCAATATTAGCAATTTTTTTTTGAATTAATTTGTGAGTCAAGAGAAACAAGGGGTTAAAACCCCTTGCGTCGGTTTCATCCTCTGGTTTTTAACCAGAGGTTTTCACCTTCCCGGAATTTCTGATAAATCTGAAAAGAAGGTAGGGTGGGCAGTGTCAAACCTAGAGAGTATAATGTTATTGCTCCAGGGAAACTGCCCACCAGATAAGGCTAAAATCCTGCTTGGTTTTGGTGGGCAAGGTATTAGGAGAAAGTTGGCAACCTAGTTTGCTGGTTGAGCCTTGCCCACCCTACCAGAGCAGCGATCGCACTACGAGCTCAGTAGCTCAGTAGGGTGGGCAGTGTCAAACCTAGAGAAGATAATATTATTGCTCCAGGGAAACTGCCCAACAGATAAGGCTTAAATCCTTCTTGGTTTTAGTGGGCAAGGTATTGGGGGAAAGCGATCGCACTACGAGCTCAGTAGGGTGGGCAGTGCCAAACCTAGGGAATAAGACTAGCTTTGGATTTTAATGGTGTAATCTCTAAACCGTTCTAAATCAGCCTGAATAGTGGATTCAACCATTCGACCTAAAAATAGATTATCCATTAATTGACCCAGAAAGCCAGGGATGGAATAGGCAACTGTTAACTTAACAATACTGCTGGTATGGCGATCGTAAAAACGCACTGCTCCTTGGTTAGGTAAGCCATCAATTGATTCCCACTGAATAATCTGGTGAGGAACGAGTTTCAAGATGCGAGACAGCCAGCTAAATTCAAAATTGCCACTTGCCAGTTTCCAGCGAGAGAGCTCTGGGTTATCTTCTAGCACGTGGACAGAATCTATCCACTTCATCCAAAGGGGCATTTGCTCTAGATCGGACCAGAGATTCCAGACAAGATCCATTGGGGCATCGACCTCTACTTGCACGCTATGTTTTAACCAGGATGTCATAAAATTTTTCAAATTCCTTCTATACTAAGGTTTCTGTATTTATGTTTGACTTATCAAATTTTTTGGCATTCTCTAGAATCGCTTTTGCCGCTTGCCACCCAGAAATAGTAGCTCCTTCCATGCTATCGATGTAATCTTGTTGAGTATAGCTACCAGCAAGGAAGAAGTTAGGCACAGGAGTTTTTTGCGGTGGACGATAGGGATCCATTCCTGGCGCTTCGCGGTAGAGAGACTGAGCCAGCTTGACGACACTATACCAGGTCATGTTCAGCTCCCTTGAGGAAGGGAAGAGTTTGTGGACTTGTTTGAGCACGTGAGAAGCGATCGCCTCATTCTTCTCTTTGATAAACGGATCTCCTGGAGTCAATACCAACTGTAACAAAGAACCCTGTCCTTCTTTGTAATAATCCCCTGGACTAGTCAAAGCCAAGTCAGCAAAGCAAGAAAAGTCTGCATCAGGGGTATAAAGCAAATTATCTATTCCCGCCGCCACCTCCAACTGCTTGCGCTTTTGGGTATCTTGCAATTCTGTTACCCAACCATCAAAGCGCAGCTGCACCGTCGCCACCGGGACAGTATCAAGTTTATAAATTTTGTCAAACTCTGACCACCTGCGCCACTCTTGGGGCAGAATCTTCTGGATACCCGGAACATCACAGGCACAGACATAGGCATCAGCCGTAATCGTTTCTTCCCTCTCACCCTTAGCAACGACGATACCTGTCACCTTGGTTTGTTCGCCATCATTGAAGAGAATTTCCCTTACCCTACGCCTAGTATAAATTTTCGCGCCCCTTGCCTCCAGATAATCGATAATCGGCTTGTGCAGGTATTCGTAGGGGGAACCTTCTAGCATTCGCAGTACCGATGCCTCAGTTTTAGCAGCAAATAGCTGGAATATCGTCAGCATACAGCGAGCAGAAATATTTTCAGTGTCGATGAAACCTAAGGCATAGGCAATGGGATTCCACATCCGCTTTAAACTGCCATCATTACCGCCGTGTTTGCGAAACCAATCGGCAAAGCTGATTGAGTCAAGGTCGCGGATCGTCTTCATCGCCCCCTTAAAGTCCACTAAGCCGCGCACAATGGGGCTAGTTCCCAAGGCGATAGAGTTATATATTTTGTCTGCGGCTGATAGTTGAGAGGTAGTGAAAAAGGCTTTCAACCCGTTGAAGGGAGCCCCAGCTAAGAAGCGAAAATCCAGTTTTCCAATACGTTCGCCTTCGTTGACAAAGGTGTGAGTATGTTCTTTCAGACGCAGATTGTCAATTGCGCCAACTTTTTTCATCAACTCAAATAGTTGGTAATAGCAACCAAAAAAGACATGCAGCCCCATTTCTATATGGTTGCCATCGGCATCTACCCAGCTGCCGACTTTTCCGCCTACAAAGGGACGGGATTCAAAGATTTCTACTGAACAGCCAGCATCGACTAAATCGACTGCTGTAGCCATTCCCGCTAGTCCTGCACCAACGATTGCAATGCGCATTCAGCTTTTCCTTTTCAGTTTCTTTACATATTGTAATAGAACCTTTCTCAATTCTGAATTCAGAATTCAGAATTCTCATCTAAACCTTGCTGGGCAACTGCCTTAAGCTTGAAGTAAAACTCAGAAACATCTGGTGCCGGGGTAAATTGGTGAATCGGGTGCTGGGAAACTGCATGGCTTGACCAATTTGTCTCGTAGGGAACATGGGGTTCCGGCTTGTCCTCTGCCGCCGTTTTCTCTTCGGCTTCTGACTGGGGTTCCGAGACAGGCTCATCGGGGTTAATTAATGCCTCGCTTTGCTCTTGTGAAACAGAAATTGCTACAGGTACACTCTGCTGCTCTCTTGCTGCGGGGAGCAGTGTCGCCTTACTCTCAGGAGGAAACTGGCTAAGTTGGGTTGATGCCTCACAAATCTCCTTATTGATAGAAACTAACCTGTAATCCTTATCTAGACTTCCAGGTTCCGATTCTGAGAGAGCCGCCAAATATCGGGGTAGTTTGCGGCAAATCAAGCGCTCAAATTCATGGTTAAAGTGATAAGTTGGATTTCCTCGCCGGAACCAGGAGCTCAAGATTTGCTCCACCGAAACAGCTTTGTAACGTCCCTGATACAGTGCTTCAACCACCGCTAAACGTACCCAAATGGCTTGATAGTTTTTCAGCCACCGGTCGATTAATTCTGTGGCTGTGTATCCTTTCATTTCAAACCCATAGCGAGTGAGTAACGCTACTGTCTGGGCAACTGTTGAGTCGTGTGTTAGCTCTGCCATTAACTTTTAACAGGACGGCTCAAACCATAGTAATAGAGGTCGAACAGGCGATCTCACTGCTCTCAACTCATCCCCACACCGTTATGGGCGATCGCGCAACGAATCATTCTCGATTCTTCTTTCCCTTCTTCTAAGTAGTCGGACATCAATAAACAATGCTGTATAAAGAAAGATTAAGGAACTCACTCTCAATGGGGCAGCTCGCTCAACATTTCTTAACATAGCATCTTTTTTCCCCTTAGCACTTATTTTAGTCGTCGTCTTCAATATCTTCCAGCAAGAAATTAGGGATGGGGAAACTTTTGCCCCCGATTTTGAGTCATTTCTATTAAAATCGCCAGGAGTTCTATGTTATAAGTGTGAGGGAAAAATATGAAGCTCTATCGTTTGTCTAGGTTAAGCAACTCAACAGTGTTATTTTCACCCGATTGGTTGACTCCAAAGCAGGAAGTGAAGAAGCAGGGTAAGAAGCGATTCTGATTAAGCGAGGAGCGATTTAGGTCAAACGCCAGTCTTTCAATTCTGAAGGTGTAGCGCAAAGATGAAACAAATAGCTCTATTGGGTACAGCCCTACTTTTAACTGCCAGCTTAGCTATCTACTCGGAAGCTTTCCCAGTTAGCACAGAAAATTATGGTGAGCCAGAGTTGGCTTCAGTCTCAGAAATCTTCAACGAACTTTCCCAAGCTTCCTCGCTAAGGAATTTTTTCAGCTTGAGGACTAAACCATGAACAGACAAGAATTTCAGTCCATTATGACATGGGAAACCCGCACTCTGCCTGTAAAGGGCAATCTCTAATGATAACCTGATAGCTAGTTCAGTTTCCTCCTCACACTCCCCAATTTTCGGTAAGGCGATCGCCTCATTAGCCGCAAACCCTACTAAGCCGTTAACTACCCAAGGGAGATAAACTGAGCAAGGGATGTGGTCATAAGTACCCGTCACCCCATCACCCTGTCATCCCGTCTCATCATCACCAACTCGTTTTGACTACACCCATTGTAAACCCCCTTGATTTTTAGGCATGGTTCAATATG
Organism: Xenococcaceae cyanobacterium; assembly: GCA_051439465.1. GTDB lineage: Bacteria > Cyanobacteriota > Cyanobacteriia > Cyanobacteriales > JBFRWF01 > JBFRWF01. The sequence continues at coordinate 4,401 of JBFRWF010000496.1, forward strand.
GTTCGTGGCAAGGTAACACATAGGGGTGTTAGTCTGGGAACTTTTAGAACCTTGTCCCGGAGTTCGGTGTCTCCCTGTCTCCCCGTCCCCCCGTCTCCCCGTCTCCCCGTCTCCGGAGTCCCCCCGTCTCCCCCTCTAAGCGTGTTACCCTATTTTGAACCATGCCGATTTTTAGGGGAATGGGGAATTATTCTGTAGTGCTTCAATCAGTGAACTTGGGTAATCAAATTTTCATCGTGTAGAAAGTAGTCAGTGTAGATATTTTCTACCTCTCGATCGCAGTCATGAACAAATACCTGTAAACAGAAGGAATTCCAATTAATCTTGAGGGTAGTTGAACCAGCGATCGCAAACAATAAGCCTCCCAGCATTCCTAAACCAACGAGCCAAAAAGGAATGGAAAACAGAGGGAAAAATAAAGGTGCACCTGTTCCAATGGCTAACGCTGTCCAGAAAAAGACAAATCCGTTCCAAAACAGAGCAAATACAGCTAAAAATAGAGTCTCAACTCGCAATCCAGCAGGAGGAATCTCTACTACTAAATTCCGATGACTCTTGCGCAATACAATGCGACTCCCCGCAGGTTTCTTAACAAATACCAGATTTGACAGATTCTCATTCCGCAAGGCTTTCATCGCGGCGCTGGCGGTTTGAAATCTGTCTTCCACTGTGGGTTCAAGCATTTTCTCCAACCAGTCAGCAAAATGAGGGGAGATTTGCACCAGCGAACGGAAATCCACCTTCATCCGCTTCTGGGGCAAATCCGCAGGCGATCGCCCAGTTAACAAAAACAGCAAAGTCGCCCCCAAACTGTATAAATCTGAGGCAAAAGGGAATAGGTAACGGGGAATAGGTAATGGGGAATGAGGAATAGGGAATGAGGAATAGGGAATATAGCAGTCCTAAAAGAGTCGTGGCCAATCAAAACATATATAAGTTGAGCTAAGCTTCGCTTAGTTCAACAAACAACCATAACCCTTACCCCCTGTCCCAATACTGCGAGGGATTTGCCCTATTCTCTCTCTCCCTGCCCCCCTGCTCCCCCTGCTCTCGTCACGTTCCTCGTTCCCCGTTCCCTGTTCCCTAGCGTCGAAGTCAGTGGAGTAGCCTGATTAGGTATCTGGCTTTTCTGCCAAGCCTTTTCAGTCCATGCACCGTTAGCATCCAACATGTTGGATGCTTTGAAATGCAACGGATGAGGTGGGTTGTTTGAAAATCTATTCGAGCCTTTTTCTTGGGACTTAATCAAGCTGATTATCCAGGGGACAAAATCTAAAATCTCTTCTGGTAGAAGCGTTAACTCGAAGTGCCAATTGTGATTGGCACTTAAACTGCCTTGTTTTTGTTTTTTCGGTCTGACAATCCCCGCTCCTTTGTTAATAGATGACCGAAGAATAAATGGACGATCAGGAATTAACTCATCAGGTGCTCTGTAGACATAAATAAGCAGATAATTTAGACGCTTCCTCTCATCTCTCCAAAAGACCTTAGGGAGATTGCCATTAAATCGATTCTTGGGAGTGATTCTTACTGGCACTTTCATCGCTTCAGCAAAAAGACTGTAGAACTCATCCCTTAGCTTAGAAATAATGCCTATGGTTTCTGGAGTCATGATTCTTGAGCAAGAAGTAGAAATGAAAATTACTTTATTGGCTCTATATTAGTGGCATGGCTTCACTTAATATCGTTTTCCACGATAGCGCCTCCGATGCTCTTTATGTCTAGCCATTTCTTTGCGCTTACGTTTTTCACTTGGCGTTTCAAAATGTCGATTTTTCTTTAAGTCAGAGAAAATTCCTGCATTTGAAACTTGCCGCTTAAATCGCCGTAAAGCAGACTCAATTGCTTCACTTTGACCCACAATTATTTTGGTCACCTAGTCTAATCCTCGATGCTCAATTATTTTTAAAATAATCATAACACAGTTTAAGCAGCATTCCCAGCTTCTCTCTCCAGCAGCAGTGTTACTGGACCATCATTTTCAATGTTTACCTGCATCATCGCCCCAAATTTGCCCGTTTCTACCCGCAAACTACTCTGGCGTAACTTGGCGACAAATTGCTCATAAAGAGTTTCTGCCAGTTTTGGGGAAGCTGAACTGCTAAAAGAGGGGCGGCGGCCTTTGCGACAATCTCCATAAAGGGTAAACTGACTCACCACTAGCAGTTCGCCCCTAATCTCCTGAACAGATTTTTCCCAGCGATCGCCCCCTCCTTCTTCCCCTGGAAACAGCCGCAAATCCAGGCATTTACGTGTCATCCAGTCGAGTTCAGCCTCTGTATCAGTAGGGGCAACTGCCACAAGCAGGTTTAACCCCCGCCCGATTTTGCCCACAATCTCTCCGTCTATTTCAACCTGAGAAGATTTAACTCGCTGGATAACAACGCGCATTTTTTGCCCCTAGTCCTTAGTCTTTAGTCAGTAGTCATTTATCACTGACTACTGACAGTTACTTAACCGAAGCCTTTGCCGCGATTGGTGGAAGGCAGACAGACACAGTTTTCTATCTGTTCGCGTAACCGATCGCAATCCAAATTTTGACCAATCAGCACCAACTGGGTTTTAGGCTTCCCTTTCCATTCTTCATCTTCAATAGTGAACCGTTTGCCACTCAAGTGGAAGATATGACGATTAGGACTCTCATTAAACCAGAGAATTCCCTTGGCGCGGAACACATTCTCCGGCAGCTGATTATCTAAGAAATACTGAAACTTCCTAATTGCAAAAGGCTTGTCACTCTCAAAGGAAAGGGAAATAAATCCATCATTTTCCAGGTGGTTGGAGTGATGGTGATGGTCATGATCGTGATGGTCATGGTCATGGTTATGATCGTGGTGGTCATGATCGTGATCGTGATCGTGATGCTTAGACTCCTCAGCATCGAAATACTTATCAGACTTAAATAAACCCACACTGAGAATTAAAGGTAGGGGGACTTGTGCATTCTCGGTTCGGAGAACCCTCGCGCCAGCCTTAATATCACGAATTCTCACTTCCAAAGCGTCTACATCGCCTTCATCCACCAAATCAATCTTATTGAGAATAATCATATCCCCGTAGGCAATTTGGCTGTAGGCGGCTTCGCTGTTGAATAAGTCAAGACTGAAATTCGCTGAATCCACTATCGTGATAATGGAATCAAGGCGAGTCATGTCTCGCAATTCTGTCCCCAAAAAGGTGAGTGCCACTGGCAGGGGGTCAGCCAAACCCGTTGTCTCCACCACCATGTAATCTATCTTGTCCGGGCGTTCAAGAACTTTATAAACCGCCTCTACCAAATCATTGTTGATGGTGCAGCAAACACAACCATTATTCAGTGCCACCATATCATCGTCAGTACTGACAATCAGCTCATTATCGATGCCGATTTCACCAAACTCATTGACGAGAACGGCGGTCTTGAGTCCTTCCTGATTACTTAAAATATGGTTGAGGAGAGTCGTCTTGCCGCTGCCGAGAAAACCAGTAATGATGGTGACAGGCAAACCTTGTTTCGGGGCATCCATCCCCTCGGAAGCTTTGGGCTGAGTATCGACTGTTTGCATAACTTAGCTGGGTAAAACCTCAGAATATCTTAATATCCACCATACACAATCTAAAATCCAAAATCGCATGACCCTAACACTTTACAACACCCTCACCCGTCGCAAAGAACCTTTTGAGCCAATTGAACCAGGCAAGGTGCGGATGTACTGCTGTGGCATTACGGTATATGACTACTGCCATCTAGGTCATGCGCGGGCTTGCCTCGTCTGGGATGTGGTGCGCCGTTACCTGGAATGGCACGGCTACTCTGTGCAATATGTCCAGAATTTTACCGATATTGATGACAAAATTCTCAACCGGGCAAAGGAAGAGGGGACATCGATGGAAAATGTCTCTGAACGTTTTATCAAGGCATATTTCGAGGATATGGAACGTCTGAATGTCAAGGAAGCAGATGCTTATCCCCGTGCTACTCATACCCTGGATGGGATTAAAAGGCTGGTGTATGAGTTGGAACAAAAAGGCTATGCTTACCCAGCGGAGGGGGACGTTTACTATGGGGTGCGTCAGTTTTCTGATTATGGTAAGCTCTCAGGACGCAAGTTAGAAGACCTGCAAGCGGGGGCAAGTGGGCGAGTTGATGTGGAAGATCCCGAAGCGCAGAAGAAGAAAGACCCCTTTGATTTTGCCCTGTGGAAAGCCTCTAAGCCTGGAGAACCTGCCTGGGAGTCCCCTTGGGGTGCTGGGCGTCCGGGATGGCACATTGAATGCTCAGCAATGGTGCGGGAGAGGCTGGGAGAAACTATTGATCTTCACGTTGGTGGGAGTGATTTGATTTTTCCCCACCATGAAAATGAAATTGCTCAGTCGGAAGCGGTTACTGGTAAACCCCTGGCCCGTTATTGGCTGCACAATGGCATGGTGAAGGTAGGCGGCGAGAAGATGTCCAAGTCTCTGGGCAATTTCATCACTATCCGCGATTTGCTTGACCAACCCATTGATCCGATGGCGATGCGGTTGTTTATTCTGCAAGCGCACTACCGCAAGCCTCTTGATTTTACTGACGAAGCTTTAGAAGCCGCTACTAATGGTTGGCATACCCTCAAGGAAGGCTTACTGTTTGGTTATCACTATGCTCAACAACTAGGTTGGCAAGTGTCTCCCTCAATCACCAATGGCTGCGATGCTCGAAACCAAAGATTTCTGCACGTCGGATCCCCGATCGCCAATTCCATAGGGCAACGGTTTCAGGAAGCGGTGGATGATGACTTTAATTTCGCTGAAGGTTTAGCGGTTTTGTTTGAAATCGCCAAGGAGTTGCGCCGGGAGGGGAATATCCTTGTCCATCAGGGGAAAACTGAAACGTCCCCCCAAGAGTTGGAGAAGCAGTGGCACATTCTGGTAAAATTGGCAGATGTGTTGGGTTTTAATGCACAAATTGAAGAAAATGTCAAGGATGCTGTTGATGGTTTGAGTGATGCTGAGATTGAAGCGCTGATTCAGCAGCGTGCAGAGGCGCGGAAGGAGAAAAACTATGCCCAGAGCGATCGCATCCGTGACGAATTACAAGCCCAGGGAATTATCGTCATCGATCAGCCAGATGGTATCACTCGCTGGCATCGTAATTAGCTCGAGAGGGGAGAAATCAAAGAATGATGATGAACTTAGGCAGAAAACTACTTCAGTCCTCAAGGGGGTTTCTCCGGCAAAGATCGTCCCTGGTATTAATTTTGCTGGCGATCGCAGGGTATTTAGGTAACTATTTCAAGTTTACCCTCTTTTTTGGGGTGGACTTCCTCTTTGGCAGCATCGCTATCTTGCTAGTAGTTTACCTTTACGGAGCCATCTGGGGTACCCTCGCCGCCCTCATTGCCAGCAGCTATACCTACATCCTCTGGGGGCATCCCTATGCCATCATCATCTTCACCTTTGAAGCCCTATTTGTCGGTTTACTATTGCGCCGCAAGACCCAAAACATAGTATTCCTAGATGGGATTTATTGGGTTTTAATTGGAATCCCCCTAGTCGGGCTATTTTATGGGGCAATCTTACAGGTGCCAGCTAACCAAACCTGGCTGATTGCCCTCAAGCAGTCTGTCAATGGCATCTTTAACGCTTTCACTGCTAGCCTAATTATTACTTATCTCCCCATCCCCAAATGGGTAGGTCGCCAGAATGTCAGCAACAAGCTCTCACTTCAGCAAACTGTATTTAATCTCCTAGTTGCTTTTGTTTTCTTCCCAGTTCTCATACTCACAGTTTTCAATGGTCAACAGGCACTCCAGGAAATTGAAGCTGAGATTCGCACTGAGTTAAAAGTAACCTCTACCGCCCTAGTGTCTGACCTGCGCTTGTGGAATAAGCAGCATCTTCATGGGGTTGAGGAACTAGCTAAAATTGCTGCCCAATCATCAAATACAGAATTAGAGACGCTCCAATCAAGCACAGAAGCACTCAAGCACTCCTTGCCATCTTTCCTGAAAATGTATGTCACTGATGCCGCAGGGACGATTATCGCCTCCGAGCCTAGGACTAATGAAGCAGGAGAGTCAACAATTGGTTTGAGTATCGCTGGCAAGCCAAAACTGCAAAAGGCAAAGGCGACTTTGCAACCCGTTTTCACAGATGTTCATAAGGACAAGGCTTCCACCGTACCTCACGTTAGTCTGAGTGTTCCTGTGATTGTGAATAATCGCTGGGGTGGCCTTGCCTACGGCTCCTTAGAATTGAGTCAAGTTACTGAATTCCTTAAATCGAACACCCAGGTACGTGGGTTACAAGCCATACTCCTGGATTCGCAAGGTGTCATCATTGCCGATAGCCAGTCGGGGGAGCAGGCAGTGATGGAACCATTCGACCTGCGTCAGAATGGCGAAGTACTCCCACTCGATGCAGAGGTGTTTCAGTGGTTACCCATCGCTCCAGGAACACCGCTTATGACCCGTTGGCGGCGCTCTTTCTATGTACAGGAAATCCCGATTGGCAATGGAATTCCCTGGACTTTAGTCGTCAAGGTACCGATAGCTCCTTACATAGAGGATCTCGAAGCGCTCTACATCAAAAGCCTAGTCATAATGCTCCTAATTGCAGTGATGGCATTGGTTGTTGCTGTGCTTCTGAGTCGCAGATTAGTCGCTCCACTGCTGAGGCTGGCAAAGGTGACTACCGATCTCCCTGAGAAACTACTCGAAGGAGCAGCGGTGGATTGGCCTGAGAGCCAAGTCAGGGAGATTCACTCTCTGGCTAGTAACTTCCAATCCATGGAAGCTGCTCTCAATCAGCAGTTTCAGCAAATCAAACAAGCAAAGGAAACCCTTCAGCAACGAGTCCAAGAGCGCACTCAGAAATTATTAGAACTGAATGAAGAACTCGCCAGTGAAATTATCCAGCGCGAACGAGTAGAAGCAACCCTCAGAGAGCGAGAGGAACGTTATGAACTAGCAGTTTCAGGTACAAACGACGGCATCTGGGACTGGGATCTGGGCACTGATGAAATATATTATTCACCCACCTGGATGAGAATTGTAGGATATGAAGATAACCCGTTGCCCCAAACTTTATCTACCTGGTCAGATAATGTTCATCCAGACGACTTTGACAGAACAATTCAGGATATAAATAATCACCTAGAAGGGAGGACAACACTTTACGAGAATACCCATCGGCTAAAACACAGACACGGTCATTATATCTGGATCGCCGTCAAGGGCAAGTGCATTCGCGATGAGCAGGGAAAAGCCTATCGCCTGGTTGGCACAATTACAGACATTACTGAGAAAAAGCAGGCTGAAGAGCAACTCAGAGTAGCTAAGGAGGAAGCCGAGGCGGCAAACCGCAGCAAGAGTGAATTTCTGGCAACGATGAGTCACGAGATCCGCACACCGATGAATGCGGTAATCGGCATGACGGGACTGCTCCTCGACACGGAACTGATGTCTCAACAACGGGAGTTTGTAGAAATTATTCGCAGTAGTGGGGATGCCCTTCTCACCATCATCAACGATATCCTCGATTTCTCCAAAATTGAGTCTGGCAAGCTAGATTTAGAAGAACAACCTTTTAATCTGCGCACTTGTATCGAAGAATCTCTTGAGCTACTAGCTTCTAGAGCAGCACACAAGAGGATTGAAATTGCCTATTTGATGGAATCCCACGTCCCTGAAAGAATTTTGGGAGATGTGACGAGGCTGCGCCAAATTTTGGTCAATTTGCTCAGTAATGGGGTCAAATTCACAGAGACTGGCGAGGTTGTGGTTTCTGTGACAGCCAGAAGAAAACAAGGAGACAAGGGAATAATTTCCCAATCACAAAATTACGAAATTCAATTCGCTGTTAGAGACACTGGCATTGGCATTCCCAAAACCCGGATGGATCGCTTATTCAAAGCTTTTAGCCAGCTGGATGCTTCCACAACCCGCAATTACGGCGGTACAGGGTTGGGACTGGCCATCGGCAAGCGCCTAGCTGAAATGATGGGTGGCAAGATGTGGGTTGAAAGTCGGGGGGCAGTTGCCGGAGAGCCGCCTCCGGACTGGGAGCCGTCTTTGTCAGAAAATTATCAAGGCTCTATTTTCTTCTTCATGGTAGTCACTACTGCCTTGATTGAACAATCTGATTCTCAGCAATTACTCAGGAGTAAACGCTTGTTGATTGTGGATGATAATGCCACTAATCGGCAAGTTCTAACTCTGCAAGGGCAGTCTTTTGGCATGATTACCCAAGCCGCAGCGTCTGGGTTCGAAGCGATCGCCTGGCTCAGAGAGGGGCAGCAATTTGACATTGCCATTATAGACATGCAGATGCCTCGGATGGATGGTCTGATGCTGGCCGAAGAAATCCGCAAACAGCCCAACGGTCAGAATTTACCTTTAGTGATGCTGACTTCCATTGGGCAAATCGAGACAATTGGGAAGACCTCAAATATTAATTGGGCGGCTTATCTGAGTAAACCCATTAAGCAGTCCCAGCTTTACAACATCTTAGTTGATATCCTCAGAAAGCCAGTCAGAGCTGTTAAAACTGAAAGCTCTTCATCCCTATCTCAATTGGATTCTCAACTGGCACAACGACTGCCTTTGAAAATTCTTGTGGCAGAGGACAATGTGGTTAACCAGAAAGTGGCTGTCAAGATTTTGAAGCGCTTGGGATATCGAGCTGATGTTGTTGCCAATGGTTTAGAGGTTTTGGAAGCTTTGCGCCGTCAAGTTTATGACGTGGTGCTGATGGATATACAGATGCCAGAAATGGACGGCTTGAGTGCTACTCGCCACATTTGCCAGGAATGGTCATCTGATTGTGGCTTGGGAGATAGTGGTGAGAATCGAAAATCAAGACAACCCAGGATTATTGCGATGACTGCGAATGCGATGGAGGGCGATCGCCAAGCTTGTTTAGATGCCGGGATGGATGACTATATCAGTAAACCGATCCGGATGGAGGAATTAGTCCGCGCTTTGAGTGAGTGTCAACCCAATGTTTCCCCATCTGTGTCCGAAAACCCCCTCGATCCTTCCGAAGAAGCTCCTGTCAAGTCTCCACCTGCAACTGTACTGGATCCAACAGCTTTGCTTCAGTTGAGAAAGATAGCAGGGGATGATGCCAAATTGATCGTTGAGGTGATTAATTCCTACCTCAAAGATAGCCCCCAAATGTTGCGATCGCTCAGGGATGCTGTTGAGCAGAAAGATGCGGCCCTGTTGCAAAGAGTTGCTCACCCCCTCAAGTCCACTAGTGCTACTCTGGGTGCCAATACCCTTGCCCAACTTTGCCAAAAATTAGAAGATATCGGACGTGCTGGCGTTCTAGAAGAGGCAGCAGCGCTCCTGGAGGAGGTGATGGCGGAGTATCCAAAGGTAGCGGCGGCTCTGCAATTGGAAATCCAGAGCTGACGCTATATCGCAGGATTCTCAAATTTCAAGTTGATTCCCAGGAAGCCTGTGGATTGTAGGATTAGGAGATCATGTTAGACATTATTTTAGAGAGTATTAGAGCCTTGATTATGGGGCTCATTCTTGTCTATCTGTGGTGGCTAGGTCGCCGAGAAAGATTTTACAAAAAAAAAGGTTGGTTGTATATCGTTTCTGGCTTTGCCTTAGTTTTCTTGGGTGCGATCGCTGATATCACTGATAACTTTACTGCCTTGAATCGATACATCATTATCGGCGATACAGCGGTTGAAGCCATCTTAGAAAAAGTCATTGGTTATCTTCTTGGATATGTTCTCCTCTTCATTGGATTTTGGTACTGGCTCCCAACTGTAAGCGCACTTCAAAGAACGAAGCAAGCGTTGAAACACTCCACAGAAGAGCTGGAAATATTGGTTCAGGAACGAACTGCAAAACTTAGACAGATCAATCAACAACTTCACCAGGAAATTGAAGAGCGCAAGCAAGGGGAAAAAGAACTCCAAAGGGCTAAGGAGGAAGCTGAAACTGCCAACCGCGCCAAGAGTGAATTCTTGGCAATCATGAGCCACGAAATCCGCACCCCGATGAATGCGGTAATTGGCATGACGGGACTGCTCCTCGACACCGAACTGATGTTTGTTTAGATGCCGGGATGGATGACTATATCAGTAAACCGATCCGGATGGAGCAATTAGTCCGCGCTTTGAGTGAGTGTCAGCCGCTTCGCGGAAGGCAAAAGTAATACCAAATTTGCTTTGAGAGGAAAAATTGCCATCGGGCATCAGCTAAGCTAACTTGTATATAAAACTTAACAATTCCCCTTTAATGCTTAGACTGATTACTGACTTTGATGGTCCGATTATGGATGTTTCAGAGCGCTACTACTGCGTTTACCAGTTCTGTCTGAAACAAATCAAACGTTCCGAACAGCAAATTCATCAACTGTCAAAATCAGAATTTTGGCAGTTAAAGCGAGCTCGGGTTCCAGAACGACAGATTGGCATCCTTTCCGGTCTAGACGAAGCCCAAGCCCAGAAATTTGCTCAATTGCGCCTTCAAACCGTCCACACACTACCCTACCTCGTCCACGACCAGCTTATTCCCGGTGCGATAGAAACCCTGGAAAAATTACAGCACTTAGAAATTGATTTGGTAGTGATGACCATGCGGCGGGTGCGAGAACTTGAGGTTGCCTTTAATCGCTATAACCTCAGACGCTTCTTTCCCTCAGACCGCTGCTATTGTTTGAGCAACGACTACTTAAAAACCACCGATGTCAACGACAAACCCTTGCTCGTGGAACGAGCCTTAAAGGAACTGCCACCGGCCTCCGATGTCTGGATGGTAGGGGACACAGAAGCCGACATTGTCGCCGCCAAAACCCACAATGTGAAAGTGATTGGCGTATTATCTGGCATCCGCGATCGCCCCCAGCTCGAACGCCACCAACCGGACTTTATCGTCAACAACCTCAGTGAAGCTGTAGGTTTAGTCACCGCCGCCATCCCAGCAATGAGCTAAATCATTAACGCAGGAAGCTACTGATCAGCCAGAAAAGACAAAACGTCACCAGGGAGGCAAACTGATCATCCTGCAGAAATCCTCCACTTTGGATATCTAGCAAGTTAGCTAGTCCCATTCCCAATCCAATCCCCAATATTAAACCAATCAGGGTAATTAACAAAGAACGACCAAAACGGTGTTCTTTGCGGTTGAGGAAATAAATATTCGCAGCAACACCCAAAGCCATCATAAAAGATGGCAGGGAACCATCTTGCTGAGAAAAGACACTCACGCCAGCCAATACTAAAAATACTCCTGCTGGCCAGAGAATCTCTGGTCGCGATGGCGTATCAATCAACTGTTGCAGCCATGCAGGAGTATTATTAGCTGGAACTGAGGTAAGATTCGGTGGAGTTTCAGAGGATCTTTCTGGAAAGCGGATGCGCTCTGGCACCTTAATTTTCCCCTCCTGGCGCAATTTAAGGCGCTCCATAATAATTGCATCGTAGGCTGCCTCGATGCTTTCAACTGCCTTACTATCGTCACGATACTGTTGACTCAAACGCTTTTTGGCATCTTGGATCTCCTCAAAGGAAGCGTTTTCCGTGACCCCAAGCTTTTCATAGGGATTTTGCTCGCTCATCTCCAAAACCTCCTTTGATATGCCCAAATCTTTGAGCAGCGGTTTGGGCAAACTGTAAACTGGTTGCGATATTGGGCACCGATGACTGGCAATGCGCTCAAAAGTGTAATAGAGCGATGGACAGTGGGGCTCTCCTCAGTGCCATTTCTACCCCTTCTCAAGATAGTTTAGCTTGATTCGTGAGAAGCCCCACGTCTGACGGGTCTAAATATCCTAATCCTAAGCATTTACAAAAGTCTGCCAGGAACTTACAGCGTAAACAGCAAAGTTTATCCAGAAAGAAGAAAGTTTGTAAATTTTTTGGATTACAAGTGCAAGAAAGCAGGGAAAAAACTAATAGAGATTGACAGGTGGTTCCCTGACTCTAAAACTTATAATTGTTTAAGAATAATCTCCTGTGGGACACGGGAGACTGCCAAGGCCAGGGGAGTAACCTGACTTTTCACGGGAAGTCTGAAAACCCCTGAAAAGAGGCAGAGGGCAGGAGGCAGGAGGCAGAAGGGAATTAGGAGGGAGGAGGCAGAGCACGCTAAAATACTTAGTAAAAGAACTATTGTCCTCACCCTCCGCTTTAATCAATGATGTAGTTTTTACCTAGAAAAAACTATGGCTATGGCCTCTGCCAAGATTCTGGTCGTGGACGACGACCCTACAATCCGTAACTTAATCCTTCGCTTTCTGAGTCAGAAAAACTATCAAATGGAGTCTGCCTACGATGGAAAGTCCGCTTTAGAAATATTCGACCAATTCAGTCCCGACTTGGTGATTCTGGATGTCAATTTGCCAGATATCGTTGGTTATAACCTGTGTGAGCAAATGCAGAGTCGTACCGACGTCTTTATTCTCATGCTCACCAGCCGCACTGATGTGGAGGACAAAAAAGAAGGCTTTTTGAAGGGTGCTGATGACTATCTGACTAAGCCCTTTGATCTGCAAGAACTAGAATATCGAGTCAAAGCAATTTTGAAGCGCAAGCGAGTCGTCACCACTTCCACAAAGGAACTCCTCGCCTTTGACAACTTAGTCATCGATCCAGTGCGTCGAGAAGTGAAAATCAACAACAATTTGGTGCTGTTAACTGCCTTGGAATTTGACCTGTTGTATTGCTTGGCGAGCAGTCCTGGTCGAGTTTGGCGTCGTTCAGAACTGATTGGACATGTCTGGGACTACGATTATGTGGGAGACAAGCGGGTGGTTGATGTACATATCGGTCAAATTCGGAAAAAGATTGAGACCGAGTCCTCTGAGCCATCTTTTATTCAGACTGTTAGAGGGGTTGGCTATAAGTTTCAACCCTCCTCCCAAAACAATCAAGAATCTGAGTGACGGCTCCACACACTGACGCGATCAGCGTCGTCGCATCAGTGTGGCCTCGGTTGAGACAGTAATAATACCTTTTTTCAGAATTCAGCGCACTCCGCTGCGCTCCGTTGGCGGTTCAGAATTCCCTGGTCATTAGTCCTTGGTCATTAGTCCCTAGTAACTGATGACTAACGACTAATGACTAACGACTAAAACCCGAAATCTTTCAGTTTACTTCGTTTATACCCTGTTGGGAGCTACTAGCAGTAGGAATTTCAGAGTCTTTAGTGGCGACTTGCTGCGATTCCTGAGATTCTTCCAACTGAGCATTCATTTTCACGGATTCTTCAAGCTGTTGAGCTTCCCGCTTAAACTCATTCTCGAACTCCTTGGAGGCATCTTGAAACCCCCGCATTGCCTTGCCTAAACTACGACCAATTTCTGGTAACTTCTTGGGACCAAATACCAATAGGGCGATTACTAGGATGAGCGCCATCTCCGGCAGACCAATGCCAAAAACGTTCATAAGAATTCTCCTGCTTGCCTTTCTCTCTGTATTATGACCGACAAAAAAACCCGGACGAGCCGGGAAATATTGTTCTTTGTTACAAATACCTAGTTGTAGAAAACTATTGACCTAAGCTTGTCCAATCGACATCAATCCCTTCAAGCAGTAGTGAAGAGTTGTAGATCTGCAAAATGATCAACAGGAAAACAAAGAATAATAGCATAAAAAACCCCATGAGTCCGGTCGTACCCCAACCGGGAGCAACCTTACCATACTCAGAGTTCAGGGGTTTGAGAATATCTCCCAACCAAGTGCGCTGTGCCATAAGTCACCAGTGATGTATCTAAGTGATTTTTTTTTAATGTTCTGTAATATTATAGAGGAATAGGAATCTTATTTGTAGATTTAGCATATGGAACCTGCAATAGTTATTAGCATTAGCATCGCTGTGGTAGTGCTTGCCATCACTGGCTGGGCTATCTACACTGCTTTTGGCCCGCCGTCAGCCCAATTGAGTGATCCGTTTGAAGATCACGAAGACTAAAAGGACGGGTTTTGTATAAATAATTCGCGCCTTCGCGAAGCTTAGATCGAATATAAAACGACCAAAACCCTTACCTCCTGTCCCCTGATCCGAAGTTCCCTTTTGAGTAGCGTTTTGATTCACAACCCTTTATAGGACTGCTATAGTAGTCACGTTCCCCGTTCCCCGTTCCCCGTTCCCTGTTCCCTGATCCGAAGTTCCCTGTTCCCTGTTCCCTAAGTTAAATGCACAACCGCTTACTTTAAAGCTGGCAATTTTCCAAGGCTTTATCCTTAAAGATTGCTGGATAGGTTGCTCTAATAAATCCACAGGGTGAGGGATGGCTACGCCGAGCTTGCGGTATCCCAATCCCAAATCACTCTCCAACGCGAACTCAGCCACCTCACCGTGGCATTCATAACAGCGCACAATCCACGCTTTGGGGTCATCTTCTGACTGCTTGAGTGCCATCAAAATTAAATTCTGGGCTTGCAAATCCAATAATCGACCCATGGTAGGTAACTGCTTAGGCATCTCACCCTCAACTGTTTCACCCAACAGTACTATTAAAGGTAAATTCAACTCATAGCCCTTATGAACCGTCCTCGCTGACTGCCAGCTACCACTGTGAGGATACACGGCGTAGGTAAACTGATGAATCCCTCGATCTGCCTCTGGATCTGGCCAACTGGGACTGCGTAGTAGGGTGAGGCGCAATTGATTCGGTTGGCTATCATAGCCGTATTTACAGTCATTTAGCAGACTCACACCATATCCATTTTGGATTTCGGTCAAATCTGCCCAGCGCAGAGCAGGAACCTCCCATTTTGCTTTCTGGGCAACGGTTTGGGGACGGGTGGGGCGTTGAATGGCACCACAGGGAATTTCATAAGTGGCGCGATCGCTTTCTAAGTTTAAGGGAAAAGCGGCTTTCACTAAGACATGACTTTCTTGCCAGTCTACGGTGGTGGCAATTTTAATGACTGGTGAGTCAGCTTGGAGGATGTAATCCTGACAAAATTCTGATTTGCTTAGTTGTCGCACAACCCTTATACGCCACTGTACAGGACCCTGTTCTAACCACTGGATAGATTTTAACCTCGTAGGGGGTAAGGGATGCTGAGCATAGTTGGGGTCAATGTTCCAAGCATCCCAGTATTGACCGCTGTCTTGAAAGGCTTGCAGTTGATTGCCTGCACCTCTGAGGACTTCCCTTTGATTAGTTTTGTCGAAGATACTGCTTAAGTCCCCTGTTTCGGGGTTAACGACAACCCGCAGCTTCTCATTTTCTAGAATAAAGTCTTGATTTGATTGGGCTAGGGGTAAGTTTTGTTCTAGATCAGTTTGACACAGCCAGAAGAGGCAGTAACCGACTGAGGGGATGTCTTTGGCAAGAAATAGGAGTGTATTTTTATCAGAGCGCTGAGAGGGTAGCTTTTGTCCTTTAATATCATAAATTTCCCAGTTATCTTCGGGGAGAGTACAAGCAACAACCTCAGAACGCTGCCAGTTGAGGGGGTTAAAGATGATAATGGGTCGAGCATCCTGTTTTGGCAATGGGGGTAAGGTAATCTGGGAAGCGATCGCCCGCAATGATTCGGACAAGATCTTCGACCCCACCTGTTCTACTTCCTGCCAAGCCTGGTTGGCCTCGACAAACACTTCCGGAATTGATGTACCCGGCAGAATGTCGTGAAATTGGTTAAATAATAACTTTTTCCAGGCAGACTCGATTTTCTCTTTCCACCCTTGACATGATGGTACAGAATTGCTATCCTTTATAATGGGAGAATGTGCGGCACTGTAACTCCCCTCTTTATCAATCAGGATAGCGAGAGAAGCAAATAATTCTGCCTGATACAACAATCCTTCACAGCGACGATTGAAGTATTTTTGGTCAGCATGGGTAGTGTAGCAGCCGCGATGGAATTCTAGATAAAGTTCATCATTCCAAACGGGGATTGGAGATTGGGAATTAGGCACTCCCCCTCTCCCCCTCTCCCCCTCTCCCCCTCTCCTTGTCCCCTCTTCCTTTACTAATCTGGTGGAGATAATCAATAGCCTTAGTAAACTCCAGGCGAGGGAAGAAGGGAGATTTTTGCCAGCGTTGTTGTACTTCTAGCATATCTCGACTGGGACCACCGCCGTGGTCGCCGACACCAGGTAGCCAGAAGGCATCTTTAAATCCTGTCTGGAGTTCCCAATCAATAGTGCAGTTAGCCATAGTAATAGGATTGGTATCCATTACCCCTGTAAGATTGGGAGGAGACATCAGGGTTAATAGTTGGGTGCCATCGGGCGATCGCCACCAGAAGACTCCGTGGGGAAACTTGGTACTATCATTCCAGTGGAGTTTCCCGGTGACAAAGTATTCTATGCCGCTTTGTTTAAAGATTTGGGGTAATTGCCAGCAGAAGCCAAAGCTATCCGGTAGCCATGCGACTTTTGCGATCGCGCCGAATTTCTCTTGGATGTAGCGTTGGCCATAGAGTAGTTGGCGGACAAGGGATTCCCCTGTAACTAAGTTTACTTCTGGTTCCACCCACATTCCCCCCAATACTTCCCAGCGTCCAGCGGCAGCTGCTTCTTGAATGGCGGTAAATAGGTCGAGTCGATGTTCTTCTATCCAGGCATAGAGAGCTGGGGTAGTATGGCAGAAGGTAAGGTTGGGGAAGTCTTGTTGGAGGGTGAGGACTGAGGTAAAAGTACTTTGGGCAACTGACCAGGTTTCACTGATAGGCCATAACCAAGCCATGTCAAGATGAGCATGACCTAGCAGGTGTATGCAGCGTTGTTTGATACCGACGGCGAGGGGTTGAAGATGTTGGCGCAGGATAGAGAGGGAAGTATCGAATTCCACCGCATCTGATAGGACATCCCAGTCAATCTTAGTTATTTGGGCGGCTAATATATCTAATTTTTCTGGTTCAAAGGCTTCTAGATATTTATATAATACTGTTAATTCATCAGCGACAAAACCGGGATCAATGGGAATTGGGAATTGGGAATTATCCTCTGGGTTCCTGCGTTCCTGCGCCTCGTAGACACATTTTGATTGCATTAATGCGCCAATATCATGTCCGGGACTAACTAGGCGTAAAGCTACTATAAATTCTTCATTGGGAGTTGCTGACTGGGTGAGGAGGATACGGGCAGAGGAGTCGAATAAATCTCCTTCTTGTACCAATTTACCATTGACGAATATTTGGGCATCTTCTGCCCACCAGGTTAATACTAGACGCAAGGATAATCCAGTGAGGGGATAACCTTGTAAAGTAGAGGGGATGATAAATTTTTGTGCTAACCATTGTACTTGATGACCTGCTGACCAAGTAATAAATCCTTTGGGATTAACAGGGGCTATTTGCCAATCTAAGGGGTGGATAGTTGGACAATATTTGGTTTGGGTTTTGTCTAGGGTAATAGGTAAGTCTTGGGGATAATAGCGCCAACTAGTTTGGATATCGATTTGTGTAAGTTGGCGTAGTTTTTCGATAATTTGAGTGATTTGTGTTGATGGATTATTGAGAAAATTCATAACTCAGTTATTATCGGGATAAATGTGCGATACCAACCGGACAGTAATTATGTAAAGAAAATATTAAACCCTTGTGTAGGGTGGGTTAGGCGGCGATAACTTATTAAACTAACCTGCCAACTAACTATCCGCCGTAACCCACCAAAACTAAGCACTCTAGATGTGTTAAGATTTATTTTATAGGGCAATGAGGGGACCAGCATCTAGAACTAATCGCCTCATCTCAGGTAGTCCTCATTGACTGAAGCATCGGGCGGCGCATTTTCCACAATTCCTGCCAGTTCCAAAAGCCTTGAACAATTTCGGGGTCGCAATTTTTCCACCAGAGCTCTCTGAACCAAACTGGATGGGTTTTGCTCCGGGTGGTTTTGCAAGTATTCCTCAAGTTGCGCCCACAGCTCATCCGGGATGTATAACGTTCGTTTCATGTCGATCTCCTTAAGTGTAAAACCTAGGTCTCCATCGGGTAGCCTAAATCCAGCACCAGACCCAGTGACTCGTCCTAGCTTGCGAGGATTTATCCAGAGTTTGGAGTAGATAAATCAATAGATTCTCTCTCCTAGCAGATCCGGGTCTACTACAAGATTACCAAGACTTACGCACTCTGATGTAATATCATGTCCAGTTGAATACCCATAATAAATTTGAAATGTTTCAACTGTAGGTTGGGTTGAGGTAACGAAACCCAACTAAGACAAAGTTTGGTGTTGGGTTTCACTACGTTCAACCCAACCTACCGTATTATAGTTAATTTACCGGACATTATAAAGATCGACTTTAAATCTGACAGAGCATCTCGAGCCAAAACCCGCCCAGACGAACCAAAAGGTAATATAGAACATAGTTAAGGTCAAGCAATTTCCTGGAGGGATCTAGAAATGAAACCAGATTTAAAGAAATTTTTTCGAGCCTGTAATCCCAGCAAGACTTTAAACATGGCGAATGCTGAGGATCGGAAATACTACATCGATTTTTCTTCAGTACGTGGGGCCGAAATTATCGAGGAATTGGGACAAACAATCACCTCGATGTCCCCTGAACCTACCTGCCAGCTATTCACTGGACACATAGGCTGTGGCAAGTCTACTGAGTTGTTGCGGTTGAAGGCTGAACTGGAAAAGGATGGATTTCATGTGGTTTATTTTGAGTCCACTGAAGTCTTGGATATGGGAGATGTGGATATTAGTGATATTTTGCTGGCGATCGCCCTTCGGGTGAGCGAAAGCCTCGAAGGGATTCAAATCCAACTCCAGTCAAAAAACTTTACCAATCTCTTGCAAGAATCCGTCAAATTATTAAAAACCCCGATAGAGCTAAAAGCGGAAGCAAAGTTATCTGTTTTCATCGGTAAAATTATGGCTAAAGCCAAGGATAATCCTCAAGTCCGCAGCTTGTTAAGGGAATACCTAGAGCCGCAAACCGCACTCCTTTTAAAGGCCATCAATGAAGAACTCCTCGGACAGGCAGAATCGGAACTACAGAAGCGGAATAAGAAAGGGCTAGTAGTGATTATCGATAATCTGGATCGGTTGGATAATCGCACCATCGCATCTGGGCAAACCCTACCAGAATATTTATTTATGTATCGGGGGGATCAGCTAGGTCGCCTCAATTGCCATTTAGTTTACACAATTCCTCTGACGTTAATATTTTCCCATGAGCGTGAGACATTGAAGCAGCGCTTAGGAGGTGGGATAAGTCCGATGGTATTGCCGATGGTGCCGGTGAAGTTACCCGATGACAGCGACTACCTAGAAGGGTTGAGGCTATTGCAACAAATGGTATTGGCAAGAGCTTTCCCCGATCTATCTCCAGAGGAGCGATTAGACTTAATTACAGAAGTTTTTGACTCTCCCGAAACCCTAGACCGTCTATGTCAGGTCAGCGGGGGTCATGTGCGGAACTTACTTGGTCTACTGTTAACCTGTCTGCGCAAGGGAAAGCGCTTACCTATCACCAGGGATAGTTTAGAAATTGCGATCCGGCAATCTTATAATGATCTAAGGTTCGCGATTAAAGAAGATGAGTGGAAGTTACTGAATCAAGTGGCGCAAAGCAAGAAGGTGACTGGAGAGCAGAAATACCAAATGCTGTTGCGGGGTATGTTTGTCTTTGAATACCGAAATGATCAGGGAGAGGTGTGGTTTGATATCAATCCCATTTTGGCAGAAGCAAAACAATTCAAGCGATCGGATAAACCAGTAATCTTGTACCCCGAATATCCAGAACTGTCCCAAAAACACGTTGATTTGCTGATTGCACTGAACAAGGCAGGAGCAGCCACTGCTATTGAATTGGAGATCAATACAAGTCGGATTGGTCAAGACCTGCGCTCTGAACTAGACCTCTTAAAGCAATATGGACTTGCAGTAAGTAAGCCTTCCCAAGCAGATATTGAAAGTGAAATTTACCAAGTTTCCTTTAAGGGGCGTAAATTCATCCGTCGCTTGAGACTAGCTAGCTAGGAAGTAGCAGAAATAATTGACGTCTCAAGTCCAGAGTTTCCTACTAAATACTTATTGCCAATCAGCCACCCAACTATCCCATTTCCCCCATTATGGATGATTTTCATTATGTAGATTATGTAGTTGCTGCCTTCGGTGGTACTGGAATTGCTTTTATTGAGTTATTGAGGGCTTTTCCCAGAGATATGGATATCGTGTTACGTAATCTTTCGGCATGGGCTTTATTGGGTTTGAATGCTACAGCTGCGATTGGTGTATATGCTTTTGTGAGTAATTATCTAGTTGCTGACCAGGACAATACTCTTGTTACAGCACTAACGGTGGGTGTGGCTTTTCCTATGGTTATTCGCAGCCGCTTCACTCTTTACCGTTCTCCTCAATCTGAGCTAAACGACTCCCCGCTAGGTACAGAGGAACTGTCCCTCAAGTTCGATGAATTTTACCAAACCTTACAGGAGTGGTTCTACAGTCAGATTAACATGGTGTTGGCTGAGGAGCGTAGCCAGCAAGTGACTTCTATTAAAAAAAATATGACATTGGAGAAGATCAAGAAGGAGGTTGATGATCGAATTGACAGCTGGCCAAACGAAACCCAATTTCAAAAAAAACAAAAAAAACAATATGAAAAATATCGAGATGAAATTATTGCTGATTATGCCAATAATCCAGAAAAAAAGGCTAATTATCTGGTAAGATTCCTGATAACAATTACTCCTAAGAAAAAGCTCCGCAAGTTGATAGCCCAAAAGTCTACCCCGGAAACTTAACTGCCATGGCAGCAGGGAAAGTAAAGAAAATTGAGGTAATTATTGAACTGAGCCACAACCTTTCAATTTAAGGGCGTCACGGATGAGCCGATTAACTTCCTCCGGCAGAGTAAGGATTTGTAGGTATGACTAATCTGCAACGAACAAAAGCGATCGCTACCTCTAACGATAAATTGTTGGAAGAATTGACTTGGACAATCGAGATGTCCGAGGGAGAATTTACACTGCTTCTAGCCTACTGTAACTATACCCATCTGCGAAAGCGTTTGTTGCAGCAATTGCGGCAGCAATGTCCGGTGAAGATTCGTGAAATCCGCCTGAAACCTTACGTCAAGACCCTTTACACTACTATCCGAAAAGCACTGGGAGAAGAACAGCCATCGGCTTTGATGGTATTGGGACTGGAGTCGGTGAAGGCTATTGAAGAAGTATTGATTTCAGCTAATCAAGTTCGGGAGGAGTTTCGCAAGAACTTTCACTTTCCGCTGGTGTTGTGGGTGAATGATAAGCTTTTGCGACTTCTAATTCAGTTAGCACCAGATGTTAAGAGTTGGTCTACAACCTTTAACTTTACGCTTGCTAACGATGAACTGATTGATTTTTTACGACACAGTGCAGATGAGGTATTTGCTGCTGTTTTAGCTGCGGATCAGTTTGTATCTAAGGCTGAGATTCTCGATAACCTTCAGCAGGCAAAAATGAAGTTAGCCCTGAAAAAGTTGCAAAGTCGGAAGGTAGACTTAGATCCAGAAATAGAAGCTAGTCTGGAGTTTTGCCTAGGTCGAGATAACTACGCTAGTGGCCAGATTGATATTGCTTTAGACCATTATCAGAAAAGTCTGGCTTTTTGGTGTCAAGAAGCAGAGAACCCTGAACAGCAAAATCCAAAATCAGACCCTCTCACTCCTCCCTACTCCCCCTTATCATGGGAGGTACATAGATTGAGAAAGGGAATCCTTCTGTTTCACATTGGTTTATGCTATTGCCGTCAAGCTGAACAGCATCAAAAAGAAAGCCAGCATTATTGGCAGGAAGCTCAGGAAGCTTTTCAACAATGTATAGATAGCTTTGAACAAGTTCAGCGTCTGGATTTGGTTGCTAGGTTTATTGGGCAGTTAGGAGAGGTACTACGGCGCTTAGAAGCATGGGATGAGTTAGAGGCGCTGGCACAAAAATCTCTGAAGCTGCATCAAGAGGATGGCAGTCTCAGCAGTTTAGCCCAGGATTACAGTTTTTTAGCAGAAGTAGCGCTGCATCGCAGCCAATGGCAAGAGGCGCGTCAGTTGGCTGAACAAGCACTTTCTACATTAAACCAGGCGACTGTACCACAGCAACCGCAGCGGGGCTTATATCTCCTCCTTCTGGCGCAAGCCTTGCAGCAGCTAGGTCAAAACCAGGAGGCAATCGATTATCTGAAAAAGGCAAAAGAGGAAACTCCGCCTCAGTTGGATCCCAAACTTTATGTTCGCATATTGGAGGAATTGCGATCGCTCTACTTTGACCAGAAAAAATACTTAAAAGCCTTTCAGATGAAGCAAACCCAGCGGGAAATTGAGCTAAAGTTTCGCTTGCGGGCTTTCATTGGTGCAGGGCAGTTGCAGCCGCAATTTGAACCGAGGGACTCCCAAAGGAAAATGATCCCGATGTTTGCTGCATCTGGGCGACAAGAAGATGTTGAGCATTTGGTCAATGAGAGGATTGCGCTGCCTACATACAAACTTAGGGACTTCCAAGAAATAAATGATCCAGAGAGTCGCCAGGAAAGCGCACCGAAGGCGATCGCCACTGACAACAAGCGATCGCCGCTGACATCAAGCGATCGCCACTGACATCAAGCGATCGCCACTGACAACAAGCGATCGCCACTAACAACAAGTAATCGCCACTAACAACAAGCGATCGCCACTAACAACAAGCGATCGCCAGAGCCATCGAAACTACTTTTTCGCCGACATTTTACCATTTGTGTGTATTGAAGAACATCAGGCAATCGCATCACTGGTGGCGTTAGCTTTAATCAAATAATCTTCATATTTGTGACAACTCATAGTAGAATTAAAGTTAATCTAATATCAAGTGAACGCAGGTTAAATGCAGCTAACTGACTCACTGAAAAACTTGTTGATTGAAACAGCCGAGCAATTAAAAGGAGTAGCTCGTCGTCGATTCATGGCCCAAACGGTCTTAGAGTTGGGTAGAGTCGGGCAATCAAATGCTGAACAAGAACTCGGATGGAATCGACGCACTATCCGTAAAGGGATGAGCGAGCTAAAAAGTGGTATTACTTGTGTTGATAATTACCGTGCTAGAGGGCGGAAAAGCATAGAAAATAGATTACCTAGGCGGTTAGAGGAGCTAAAAACTCTAGTTGATGGTCAAAGCCAAACTGACCCAAGTTTTAAAAGTAATCGACTTTATACTCGACTTTCAGCTAAACAAGTTAGAGAGCAATTAATAATTCAATTTGGTTATACAGACGAAGAATTACCCACTCCTGAAACTATTCGTGTCAAACTGAATCAGTTGGGTTATCGTCTCAAGAGAGTGGCTAAAACAAAACCTCAAAAAAAATTCCTGAAACCGATGCTATCTTTGAACAAATAGCTAAAGTTAATGAAGAAGCTGATGCTGACCCCACAACTTTACGGCTTTCTCTAGATGCTAAAGCAACAGTGAAGATTGGACCATTTGACCGAGGGGGAAAAAATCGAGTTTTTACTCAAGCCTGTGACCATGACTTTACCCCTAAAACAACTGTCACACCCTATGGAATTTTTCAGCCTGAATTAGATGAATTATTTTTGTATTTTACAGAATCGATTGTTACTAGTGACTTTATTGTTGATATCTTAGATGATTTTTGGTCGAAAGAACGTTCTCGATTTTCTCATATTCAAACAATTGTCATCAATCAAGATAATGGCTCAGAAAACCACTCCCACCGGACTCAGTTGATGAAGCGTATGGTTGAGTTTGCTTATAAATTTGAACTTAATATACGTTTAGCCTATTATCCTCCATATCATAGCAAATATAATCCAATTGAACGGACTTGGGCAGTTCTAGAAAATCATTGGAATGGTAGCATTTTATCTGAAATTGAAACGGTTCTGCGCTTGGCAGAAACGATGACTTGGAAGGGTCGTAATCCTGTTGTCAAGCTGATTACTAAAACCTATGAAACTGGAGTTAAGCTCACTAAAAAAGAGATGAATAAAATTGAAAACCTAATTCAACGTCTCACCAATCTAGAAAACTCCGATTTCTCTGACTTGGGTAAGTGGTTTGTTGATATTGATGGTCGAACAATTCAATATTGTACTTGATTATTGAAATCAGCCAGTTTGGCTATATTTTTTCACTCCTATCAAGAATAAATTATTCTGCTGTGCTTCCCACAGCTTGTCAAGGAGTTTTAATAATTCTTAATATTTTCAGTTTGTCTGTGGTTATTAGCGATCGCCGAAGACGCAGCGGAGCTGTCCGCTTGTCCTAATTAGCGATCACCTGTACTAATTAGCGATCGCTTGGGGGGAATTAACAATCACTTGTATTAATTAGCGATCGCCTTTTGGGATGGTTTGGATCATTTATTAGTTGGAAGTCCCTTATCGAATCTAAAGAAAGTTTAGCTAACGTCTGGGCAGGTTTACCTCAACTGCTCACCTATGCCTATAAAAGCATTGAAAATCAAGCCTCAGCTTGGGGACTAGCAACCAACGGACTGAACTATCAGTTTGTGTATATCCAGCCAGGAAATCCCCCAACTTATCAACTCATGCCATTATTAAACCTGTTTGAACTTGAATCTTCAATCCAGTTGCTACAAGTTCTCAAGGCTATCTGTAAACTACAGAATCAGGGAAGTCAAGGAGAGCGATCGCCTATTTAGCCCCTATTTCTCTTGCCGATGACTGAAAGCGATCGCTGTGTATCTGATTGATAAGCTATGGTGCATTGAACTTGCATATTGCCAGTATCGGGAAAAACCAATCAATCCCTCTCACTGTCTCCCGTGTCAGTCAAAACTTGCCAATTAAATGCGTAGCAGCTTATTATACTGAATCTAGGTCTAAAACCCCCTTTATCAATTTGTTGTCTTTTTCTTCCCCTGCTCCCCCCTTTTGCCTTTTGCATGCAAGCCTTTAGACTTCGTCGCTGCTAACGCAGATGCCTTTGAGCGCTCGGCGGAGCAGCGACGCGCTGCGTAGCAGGGACGAAGTCTAGTCTAGCGAGTCCCTGTTCCCCGTTCCCTGATCCGAAGTTCCCCCCTCCCGTAAGACGCACGGGAACAATCGCGAATTTTCGCTCCTTCACAACAAATGAGAGAACCGTAAGTTAATTTATAAGTGAAAGGATATTTTCCCCCTTTCCCCACCCATAGGGGTTCACGGTGGGAGGATGTCACCGTCAACCGCTAGAAGAGCTCAAGGCTATAATCGTAGGTTTACAGGTAAATATAGTAGGCGAATCAAGGACAATTTTGTGCCCCCATTAGCCCCACCCCAGTCAGTAAATTGACCAGATTTACTGACAAAACTCCTGAAACTCCTGTAAGGGTCAGACTTCTAGGAAAATTTTGATTTTGACACCTCCTGCTGTGATTTTGGCAATATTTTCGGGAACTCTATAATAATTGTAGCCCTTAAAATTTGTCAGTCAACCAAGTAAATTGCCTCTTTAAGGAGTCAGTCGTGCCAACTCACAAGATCCTGGTTATTGATGACAGTAAGGTCATCAGGATGCGTGTCAAAGATATGTTACCTGTAGGGGACTTTGAAGTTCTCGAAGCTAAAGACGGTTTAGAAGGATTCAATTTGATCCAAAGTGAAAAACCCAATTTAATCATGTTGGATTTTTTACTGCCCAAAATGAGTGGGTGGGAAGTCTATCAAGCAATTCAAAAGCAGCACCCACTGAAAGTAATCCCTTTGGTATTAATGTCCGGACGCAAGGAAGAGGTAACGGAGAAACTCTCTGAACCCTTTGAGTATTTTGCTTTTGTTGAAAAGCCTTTCGATCAAAAGCAGCTAATTCAAGGGATTAAAGAGGCGATGGCGAAGGCGAAGAAGCACCCGAAAGTAGAGGAGCTTCACCCCCCAGTAGTCGCTGCACCCACTGCTCCTGACTCATCAGCAATGGCAGCTGAGATTCAGGCACTCAATGCCAAAATTGCCAAGATGCAGGCTGAGATTGATAATTTGAAGAAACAGCTAAATCAGATTGTTGGGTTCATCAAGAAGAAACTTCGATAAGCTGTTGCTGATCAGGAAATTATGAACTGCCAACGGAGCGTAGCGGAGTGCGCTGAATTCAGAATTCCCTGGTCATTAGTTATTAGTTACTAATGACTAAAACCAGGAAGTTGAATATACAAGTTATACTGAATTCGGCTCTAAAACCCCCTTTATCAATTTTCTGTCTTTTTCTTTCCCTGCTCCCTGTTCCCTGTTCCCTGTTCCCTGTTCCCTGTTCCCTGTTCCCTGTTCCCTGTTCCCTAGTCCCTCGGTCAGTTTTATGGATACTCAGGCGGGATTTATTTTCAAAGTTTTCATACTCTCAGCTGGGTTTTCTGTCTTAATTAAGTACGGTGGTCGGATCTTGCCGATTGCCCCGACACAGACAAATGCTCTGATTGCGATCTGTGTAACCCCTCTGATTGTGGCATTGGCTCTTTGGTGGCGAGCCTGGAAAAATTAGCAGCTCACACGAGGAGATAAGACTTGTGAATTTTGGTACATGGATTGGCCTTGTTGCTTTGGTTATTTCCTTATACATCCTGTGGCAAATTCGGCAGGTATTACTTGTGCTATTTACTGCCGTTGTCTTAGCCAATGCCTTAAATATCCTGGTGAAAAGGTTCCAACGGTGGGGGATGAAGCGCGGTTATGCTGTTTTGCTGTCGGTTAGCTTGTCACTTACCGCCTTGGTGGGATTTTTCTGGCTAATTGTGCCGCCTTTTGCCGATCAGTTTCAACAGCTAGCAGTTAAGGTTCCTGAAGGGATAGAACGGCTCATTGATTGGCTAAATCTGCTAAAAGATCGCCTTTCTCCCGACCAGATCGAGTCTTTGCCTGATATTAATGAGCTAACTAAGCAGCTGCAACCTCTGGTCAACAAGCTCTTGGGCGGTGGGTTGAGTTTTTTCTATGGCTCTTTGGGGGTTCTTCTCACCTTGCTGCTGTTGTTGGTTTTAACCCTGATGCTCCTGGCAGATCCCCAGCCTTATCGACGGGGATTTGTGCGCTTGTTTCCTTCCTTTTATCGGCGGCGAGTTGATGAAATTCTGGTTCTTTGCGAGGAAGACTTACAAGGATGGCTGACTGGCATTTTTTTAAACATGGGCGTTATTGCCGTCCTTAGTTTTATTGGTTTATTAATTCTGGGCATTCCTCTAGCCCTAGCTCAAGCAATGCTGGCAGGTATCCTCACTTTTATTCCCAATATTGGGCCGGCTTTGAGTGTGGTGTCGCCCATGGCGATCGCCCTGCTTGAGGAACCTTGGAAAGCCTTGGCTGTGCTAATTCTCTACATTGTGATTCAGCAAGTGGAAAGCCATGTGTTAACCCCCCTGGTGATTGGACAGCAGGTATCCCTGCTCTCAGCAGTAACCTTACTAGCCCAGGTGTTTTTCGCCACCTTCTTCGGCTTTCTGGGGCTATTCCTTGCCCTGCCTCTGACTGTTGTGGGTACAGTGTGGCTAAGAGAAGTGCTGATTAAAGATATTTTAGACCAATGGCGCACTGAGCAGGATAAGGAAGCTCTGCCTGCTGCTGCCACTAAAGATTTTCAGCCCATTCCCCCAGAAACCGAGACAACAAGCGTCACTGAAGGAACAAAGGGAATTGAAGGTGACTGGTGACTTTCCAAAGGCCCCAAGAAAATTAACCATGCGAACAATTGCGGAAATTAATGACAAGATTCGCCGCCGATGTGCGGTGGTGTGGACTGTAGAAGAACTGAAAATGAGGGTGCAAGACATCGGCGTCACCCAGGCATTTAAAGAAGTGGATGTCATTAGCACTGGCACCTTTGAGCCGATGGAGTCTTCGGGAGCAGTGATTAATCTGGGGCATACTGATCCACCGATAAAAATTCGTCAGTGCTGGCTAGATGGTATTCCTGCCTATGCGGGTTTTGGGGCAGTGGATTTGTATCTAGGGGCAACAGCAATGGCGGACTTACCGGTAAGTGAGATTACCGATGTTGAGATGCGTCAGGGAACCTCTGTCCAAGAGCGTGGCGGTGGCCATGTGATTGAAGATCTAATTGCCGGTAAGCCAGTCCATCTGAAAGCCATAGGACAGGTGACAGATTGTTATCCGAGAGCCTCTTTTGAAACAACGATCACCCGCGACACGATTAATCAGTTTTACTTATTTAACCCGCGAAATATTTATCAAAATTTTATTGTTGGGGTTAATGGAGGCGATCGCCCTATCTTCACCTACCTCGGTTCCCTACAACCCAGACTCTCCAATGCCGTCTACTCCAACCCTGGAGCTATTTCCCCACTTCTGAATGACCCAGATCTCCAGCTAATTGGTATTGGCACTAGCATTTTTCTTGGGGGCGGCATTGGCTATATCGCCTGGGAAGGCACCCAGCATTTTCCCCGACAAAAACGCCTGCCCAATCGCACACCCATCGGACCAGCAGCCACTCTTGCCTTGATTGGCGATGCCAAGCAAATGAACTCCCGCTGGGTGCGGGGTTGCTACTTCAAAAATTACGGTCCTTCCCTGATGCTCGGTGTCGGTGTGCCACTGCCAGTCTTGCGGGAAGACGTTATCCTCCACTGTGCTGTACAAGACAAAGACATAGTCGCTCCCGTCGTGGACTTTTCCATTCCCCGGCGCGTCCGTCCCACCTTCGGTTTAGTTAGTTACTCCCAACTCAAAAGTGGTCGGATTACCATTGAGGGTAAAAGCGTGCGCGTTGCGCCCCTTGCCAGCATCTTTCTATCCCGACAAGTAGCCCAGGAATTAAAGCAATGGATCGAAGTTGGGAAGTTTACCCTCACCGAACCCGTTGCTCCAATTCCCATGGATCGCTCTTTTTTACCCCAAGACCGCTGGGGTTCACAGATTGCCCTAGAATAGCTTTCGACTTCAGTCATTCTTCTTAGTCGGTTTGGGAACAGGTCGTCGGTTTTGGGATGGCTTGACCCCTGCTGCTTTCTTTCCTTTAGGAATTGGACGAGAGTCAGAGGGGTATCTTCGCCCACTACGCTTACTGGGATACTTTTTCCCTCCCTTTTTGAGCTGTGGCTTTGTCTTCCCAGGCAATAGACCTATGTCCGTAGCCTCCTGAATTACCAGGTTATTAGCCTGCAACTGCACCTCCAAATCCCAAAAGTGACGTACAGGTTTGTCGGGGAGAGTTCCTTTGAGTTTCAATTTGAAAAACTTGGGTTTTTCAGATTCTCGTCTGGGAGACTGCTTGATTTTGACAATTACCGTCTCTTTTTCCTGGGAATAGTAAACTACTTCACCGCGAACAGAAAAATAACCGTCTTGAGTTTTAGCGGTTGGTTGGGGTATAGAGTCTGGTGAGGGCGTAACAGATGCCGAAGAGGACAGTTTCTCCTCAGCCGATGGCGGCTGAGCTTGACTGAGGGTTTCTGGCTCCCAAACACCCACGATTTGAACATGTAATTGGTCGTCTTGCTGTCTTGTTCGAGGATAAACAACCCAGAGGTGGGGTTGCTCTAAGTCCAAGTGATTTTTCACTAAGCTAATCACACGACCCAGTAGCACCGCGTCAATAGCTGTCCCATCCGACATCAATAGCGAGCCCCGTGTCAGTTCCTCTTCAGAGAGCTGGTATTTACCTTGAATCAGACCAATAGCTCGATACTGCTTGGGGTTGCTAGGGGGAGGAATCGGTTGTTGTCGCTGGGAACTTGGGTTGGCTTCAGTTGAATCAACAGGAGTTGATGGGGGGTGGATTTCGGCACGATCAGTTTCTGCAATCTCTGGCTTAGTTGACAGATTAGAAGATTCTAGCGGCTGGTTGCCAGAAGGGTGGGGTGATTCGGAAGACCGATTCACAGGGGGATTCATATAAAACTCCTAGCGGCGGAGACACATTTCCTAAAATAAGTCGGGATAACGCCTTGTTGGGCGAGTTTAAATAACCCGAATAGAAAAATCAAAGCTCAATAATCAGGCTTTCATGCTGTTCCAGGATAAATCATCTTGGAGTCAGAAAAAGAAAGCAGCAGGACAGTTGAGTATCTGCTCATTGTACTCAATGCAGTGAGAGAGAAGATAGATCGGCAAAGTTTAGAGCAATTTTCTAGATTGAGGCTAAACTAAAAGTCTATAAGGTATCGTGGGGTCTCCAGGCAGAAAAACAGATGAAAGAATCTCAACAAAAGCGTAGTCGCTGGTTATATGTGGTTTTGGTGCTGATGCTGGTAGCATTGATCGGATTTTCGCTGCTTCCTATACTCAGCAGCATTACTCAGGCAAATCAATCCCGGACTAGGACAGCCTCGGCTCCTACCTCAGATATCCCCCTAGAAAAGCAAGCACAACTAGAAACTGAGGCTAAAGGTTATGAACTGGTGTTAGAGCGGGAGCCAGATAATGAGACTGCGCTGCAAGGATTATTGGAAGCGCGACTAAAACAGGGCAATATCAAAGGTGCGATTAATCCTCTGGAAAGGTTAGCCAAGCTACATCCCCAGCAGACAGATTACACGATCTTACTGGCACAGGCAAAACAGCAACTGAGTGATTTCGAGGGTGCTGCGGCGGCTTATCGCACGATTTTAGTCGACCATCCAGGGGATATTATGGCTTTGCAGGGAATGGTGAATTTGCTCTTGCAGCAAAACCGTCCGGAGGCAGCCATTGGTCTACTGCAAGATACTTTGAAAAATGCTCCAGAAGCGAATTCAGAGCAGTCTGATTCTGTAGATGTTACTTCGGTGCAGTTATTGCTTGGTCAGATTTATGTTAGCCAAAAGCGCTACGGGGAAGCGATCGCCGTTTATGACCAAGCCTTTGAGACAGACAAACAGGATTTTCGTCCAGTACTAGCCAAGGCTCTGGTGCTACAAGAACAAGGGAAAGACGCGGAAGCGAAACCTCTGTTTGATACTGCTATTTCTCTTGCACCAGCGAGGTACAAAGACCAAATCAAAGAAATGGCGACTAAGAAACCGGAACCTGAAAGTACAAGTGAGGATTGACCAGGGAATTCTGAATTCTGAACTGCGTACCCGAAGGGCGTCGCGCTGCGTGATTCTGGGACGCGCTGCGTCAGCAGGGACGAAGTCTAGTCTAGCCTAGTCTAGCCTAGACTAGCAGCGACGAAGTAAGCGTCTGAATTCTGAACTGTGTAGCAGCGACGCAGTCTAAAAAGTCTTCTTTATTTTGCTCCTGGTAATCCCCAATCGTGCCAGAATCAATTTAGTTGCTTTCTAATTGATGAAGGAACTTTACCTATTCAATGCGTTGAACTCCTTTTAGAGCGTTAAATAGTTGATATAATATATATTTATCTGAAAATTACCAGAAGACTATGACTGATGAAGAATTAAAACAAATTGTAGTTGCTAACGCCCAAGCAATTCAGGCGTTATCGCGAGATATTTCTCAACTGGTTTCAAGTCAACAGGAAGCAGCAGCAGAAAGACAAGAATTGCGAGAAGCAATAATCAAATTAACTCAAATACAAGAAGGAATTGCCAACTTACTATCATCAATAGATGAAGAGCGTCCCACTATTCTTAGAAAACTAACAACAATTGAAAATAAAGTAGATCGAATTTTGGAGCAAAGAGAAGGAAGTTAGTACGCAGAAAGGGGCGGCCCCTTGTGCGAGAGCTTCGCGTGTCCTAGAACACCGATATACAAGAAAAAATCCAATGCCTAGATTCCGGAAAAAAATTCTCAATTCTGCCAAATCATCTGTTTGATTAACACTCATAAACTTGTATTATCCTCACTGACTACAGCTTTTGAGTAAACTTGTAGTGGCGGTTCGGAGTGAAAACGCGACACGGCGGTTAAAACCGCCGGGACTTCGAGTTCAAACCATTCGTGAAATTCATGCTAGCTCAGAATCAATTTA
Organism: Xenococcaceae cyanobacterium; assembly: GCA_051439465.1. Taxonomy (GTDB): domain Bacteria; phylum Cyanobacteriota; class Cyanobacteriia; order Cyanobacteriales; family JBFRWF01; genus JBFRWF01. The sequence continues at coordinate 36,127 of JBFRWF010000496.1, forward strand.
GTTGCTTTCTAATTGGTGAAGGAACTTTACCTATTCAATGCGTTGAACTCCTTTTAGAGCAGGGTCATCAGATATTCGGTATCATCTCCTTTGATGAGGAGATAAGTAACTGGGCGAAGGAAAAAGGCATTCCTTACATCCAACCTACAGATAATCTCAGAGAATTTTTAAGCCAGAAGTCTTTTGATTACCTCTTCAGTATAGTCAACAGTTCTGTCTTACCTAAGGAAATTCTGTCGCTACCGCGACAGTGCGCCATCAACTATCATGATGCCCCCCTGCCGAGATATGCGGGAGCCAATGCAACCTCTTGGGCTCTGATGCATCAGGAAAAGAGTCATGGAGTTACATGGCATATGATGAGCGAGCTGGTTGATGGAGGAGATATCCTCAAACAGATCCCCATCTACATTGCCGAGGGCGAGACAGCTTTAACTCTTAATGGGAAGTGCTATGAGGCTGCAATTAGTTCATTTGCTGAACTAATTGACGAGCTATCCTCTGATAAAGCTGTAGCAGTTAAGCAAAATCTGAATGAGCGAACCTATTTCCCGCGTTCTAAAAGACCAAGTGCAGGAGGTTTGCTTGAGTTCAACCGCTGTGCTTACGAGCTAGATGCTTTGGTTCGGGCTTTAGATTTTGGCCCCTACCCCAATCCCCTTGGTCTAGCAAAGTTGGCTATTGGGGGTGATTTTATTGTAGTTTCTCAGCTTGAAATTCTAGATGAATTTTCTAAGTTTTCTCCTGGAACAATAACGGGCATTGAGCAAGATCTTCTGAAGGTTTCTACCAGCAGTTACGATGTCGCCCTGCGCCAGGTACTGACTCTAGAGGGTGAAGCTTTATCGATTCCTGATTTCGTAAAACAATTGAAATTACAGGTGGGGTATCGGTTTAAGGATATTGAGTCGGAGCTAGCACAGCATATTGAGGAGTTTGATACTTCAATTGCCAAGCACGAGCCATTTTGGGTAGAGAGACTGGCAAGGTTACAGCCCATCACGATTCCCTATGCAGAACGAACGGCATCGCACCTGAAACAGAAGCGGTTTGAAAGTGTAAAGATGCCCGTCCCAGATGAGGTTATATCCTTCTTGGAAGAGCAATATCGGGCCTGGAATCCAGGAGATTTTCTCTTGGCTGCTTTTGTGGGTTATCTGGCTCGTATTGGCGGAACGGATTGTTTTGATATTGGATTGAGAAATGCCAAACTAGCTGGAATCACAGGCTTTTTTGCTGCTTATGTGCCAAGTCATTTAGAAATAAATCTTGAGCAAAGTTTTGAGGGAGTTCTTGAAGCGGTACGAGAGCAGGTTGAGTTAACTCAACAACACAAGACTTATGCGCGGGATGCTGTAGCTAGGCATTCGGAGCTTCGCTCAGTTCCAGAGCTAGTTGGCCAACAGATATTTCCGGTGGTTATAGAACGGGGAAAAAATTTGGATGACCATCAAGTGACCCCTGGTAATGAGCTTACCTTCATCATTTCAGAAGATGGGAAGGAATGCTATTGGCTATATAACGCTGAGGTATTGTCCGGTGACAGCTTGGCCAGGATGCAGGAGCAATTTTTAAGATTTTTGCAAGGTATTGTCACTGATCCTACCCAGTCCATTGCCTATCTTTCCCTGTTATCTGAGGAGGAGCTTCATAAGATTTTAGTGGAGTGGAATGATACTCAGGTCGATTACCCCAAAGATAAGTGTATCCATCAACTGTTTGAGGCTCAAGGGGAACGAACCCCAGAGGCGATCGCTGTGGTGTTTAAAGATAAACAACTCACCTACCGGGAGTTGAATCGCCGTGCCAATCAGCTAGCGCACCACTTGCAAGCTCTGGGGGTAGGACCAGAGGTGCTGGTGGGCATCTACATAAAGCGATCGTTAGAGATGGTCGTGGGACTGCTAGGCATCCTCAAGGCTGGTGGGGCTTACTTGCCCCTGGATCTGGCGTATTCAAAAGAGCGCATCGCCTTCATGTTGGAGGATGCTCGGGTGTCGGTATTGTTGAGCCAACAGCGGCTGTTCGAGGGGCTTCCTGCTAGCAAGGCGAAGGTGGTTTGTCTGGACTCAGGTTGGGAGGCTATTGACTGCGAGAGCGAAGAGAACCCTGTCAGTGAGGTGGCAGCTAACAACCTGGCCTATGTCATTTACACCTCTGGTTCCACAGGCAGACCCAAAGGGGTTGCCGTTCCTCACCGGGCTATCAACCGGCTTGTGGTCAACACCAACTACATCACCTTGGGAGCTGACAACAGAGTTGGTCAGGTCTCGAACACTTCTTTCGATGCGGCTACCTTTGAAATCTGGGGAGCCCTGCTCAATGGGGCTCGGCTGGTTGGGATTCCCAGGGAGGTAACCCTCTTGCCCCACGACTTTGCAGCAGCCATTCGCGAGCAACAGATTAGCGTGATGTTCTTGACCACCGCTTTGTTCAATCTATTGGCCAACGAAGTTCCTTGGGCGTTTGAGTCCTTGCGAACCCTTCTCTTTGGCGGCGAGGCGGCTAACCCCAGCTTAGCCAGAAGAGTACTCAACCACGGTCCCCCCCAGCGATTGCTTCATGTTTATGGGCCGACGGAGAATACAACCTTCTCTTCCTGGTATTTGGTGAAGGACATGCCGGAAGGGACTGGGAACCTTCCCATTGGTCGCCCGATTTCCAATACTCAACTTTACGTGCTCGACCCAGATCTGCAGCCCGTCCCCGTTGGTGTCTCCGGCGAACTGTATATCGGTGGGGATGGCCTCCCTCGAGGCTACCTCAACCACCCAGACTTAACCAAGGAGACATTTATTCCCAACCCCTTTGATCATCCAAAATCCAAAATCCAAAGTCCAAAATTATACAAAACTGGAGACTTAGTTCGCTACTTACCGGATGGGAACATCGAGTTTCTCGGTCGCCTTGATAATCAGGTCAAGATTCGCGGCTTCCGGATCGAACTCGGAGAAATTGAAGCTGCGATCGCACAACAGGCCAGTGTACAGCAAACTGTAGTCATAGCAAGAGAAGACAACCCAGGGGACAAGCGCCTAGTCGCCTACATTGTTTCCCGCCCTGAACAGACACTCACCACCGAAGAACTGCGCCACTTTCTCAAACAAAAACTGCCCGACTACATGGTGCCATCTGTCTTCGTTTTCTTAGACGCTCTCCCCTTAACTCTCAACGGCAAAATAGACCGTCGCGCCTTACCCGCCCCTGACTCTTCACGACCTGACCTAGAAGCTACCTTTATCGCTCCTCGCACCTCGGTCGAACAGCAAATAGCTGACATCTGGACTCAACTCCTCAAACTAGAACAGATTGGCATTTACGACAACTTCTTTGCCTTGGGCGGACATTCCTTACTGGCAACCCAAGTGATTTCTCGACTACGCCAAGCTTTCGGTATAGACTTACCCCTACGGATTTTATTTGAAGCACCAATTTTGAGTGAATTAAGCGATCGCATTGAAACAATTCGTTGGGCATCACAGCAGTCACAGGGTCCTGTTAGCGATACCACAGGCGATTATGAAGAGGGAAGACTATGAAAACAATTGAGGAATTTGTATCTGATCTGCGCCGAAGAGACATTAACCTATGGCTCGATGGTAACGACCTGTGCTACAAAGCCCCCTCAAAAACCCTCACACCCGACCTGCGACAAGAGCTAAAAGAGCGCAAAGCCGAAATCCTAACGTTTCTGCATAACGCCAATACCGCCACTCATTCCAATCTTTCCCCTATCTTACCCGTCCCACAAGATAAAGACCTCCCCCTCTCCTTTGCCCAGCAGCGGTTATGGTTTCTCGGCCAATTGGAACCAGGCAGTTCTGCCTATAATATGCCTGCTGTCTATCGCCTAACCGGGCAGCTCAACATCACTGTCCTAGAACAGAGCCTTAATGAAATTATCCGACGCCATGAAGTCCTTAGAACCACCTTTCCTGCTGTAGACGGGCAACCGAGTCAAGCGATCGCACCAAGTGTAACCTTGACCCTACCAACAATAGACCTTCGAGAACATCCTGAAACTGAAAGAGAGGCGATCGCGCAACAACTTGCCAATGAGGAGGCTCAACAACCCTTCAACTTAGCCACAGGTCCTTTGTTTAGAGTCAAACCCCTACGCCTAGCTGGAGCGGAATATGTGCTACTCCTGAATATGCACCACATAATCTCTGATGGTTGGTCTTTCGATATATTCTTCCGGGAACTAGAAGCACTCTACACAGCCTTCTCCAATGATCAACCATCTCCTCTCCCCGAACTCCCCATCCAATACGCAGACTTTGCCTATTGGCAGCGCCAATGGCTACAAGGTGAAGTTCTAGAATCTCAACTTAACTACTGGAAACAGCAACTAAGCGGTAGCCTCCCCCTCCTACAACTGCCCACAGACTATCCACGTCCACCAATTCAAACTTATCAAGGCGCATATCAATCTCTGGAACTGTCACTAGACCTAACAGAAGCACTCAAAACTCTAAGTCAGCAGGAGGGTGCTACTCTCTTCACGACCCTGCTAGCAGCCTTCCAGACATTACTCTCCCGCTATTCAGGACAAGAAGACATCATCATCGGCACTCCCGTCGCTGGTCGCAACCAAGTCGAAACCGAAGGGCTGATTGGGTTCTTTATCAACTCCCTAGCCATACGCACTAACCTTTCAGGCAACCCAAGTTTCCGGCAGTTACTCAGTCAAGTTCGAGAAGTAACACTAGGAGCCTATGACCACCAAGACTTGCCCCTAGAGAAACTCATAGAAGAACTAAACCCAGAACGAGACTTAAGCCGCTCACCCCTATTTCAGGTGATGTTCGCCTTCCAGAATACCCCAAGCCAACCCAGGGAACTTCTAGGACTGACTATTACTCCCCTGGAAGTCCACAATGGCACATCCAAATTCGACCTTACCCTCGATTTAAGAGAAACTTCAGAGGGCATCAAAGGCGGGATTGAATACAACACAGACCTATTCAAAGCTGAAACAATTACTCGAATACTGGGACATTTTCAAACCTTCCTAGAAAGCATTGTTGCTAATCCAGAGCAGCGCCTCTGGGACTTGCCCATCTTAACAGCAGCCGAACGTCATCAGCTTCTGGTGGAATGGAATAACACCCAAAACAACTACTCCAACAATACCTGTATTCATCAGCTATTTGACGCTCAGGTAGAACAAACTCCAGACGCTATAGCAGTAGTCTTTGAAAACCAACAACTAACCTACCGAGAGTTAAATCGCCGTGCCAATCAGTTAGCGCACCACCTGCAAGCCCTGGGAGTCCGACCAGAGGTGCTGGTGGGTATTTGCGTAGAGAGATCCTTAGAGATGGTTGTAGGACTGCTAGGGATTCTTAAGGCTGGTGGAGCTTATGTGCCCCTAGACCCAGGGTATCCCCAAGAGCGCTTAGCCTATATGTTGTCAGATTCACAGGTACCAGTACTTTTGACTCAGAAGCAGTTGGTGGTTGGTTTACCTAACCATCAGGCATGTGTAGTTTGCCTGGATACAGACTGGCGAAAAATCTCTCAGAAGAGTGAGGAGAATCCAGTCTGTGGTGTTAAGCCTGAGAACTTGGCCTATGTGATTTACACCTCTGGATCTACGGGTAAGCCCAAGGGAGTTCAAATTATCCATCGAGGGGTGGTTAATTTCTTAAATTCTATGAGCTCCCAGCCAGGGCTAACAACCCAAGATATACTCCTTGCAATCACCAGTTTGTCCTTTGATATTGCAGCACTGGAGCTTTTCTTGCCAATTAGTATGGGTGCCCGCATAGTGTTAGTCAGCCGTGAAGTAGCCTCTGACGGTTCGCAGTTGTTAGCGAGACTGACTAGCTCTGGCGCTACGGTGATGCAAGGAACCCCTGCTACCTGGTGCATGCTTCTGGCAGCTGGCTCGAAAGACAGCTATCCACTCAAAATACTCTGCGGCGGCGAAGCTTTGCCCCGAGAACTTGCTAGTCAGCTACTAGAAAGAGGCTCCTCCCTCTGGAATCTGTACGGTCCTACTGAAACCACTATCTGGTCAACTGCCTACAAAGTGAATGCTAGTCGGCTGGTTACCCGTATTGAAAATGCCCCAGAGTGCATCGGTCGTCCCATTGCCAACACGCAAGTCTATATTCTAGACCAGCATCTCCAACCCGTCCCTATCGGCGTTCCCGGTGAACTATACATCGGTGGTGATGGCCTTGCCCGAGGTTATCTCAACCGCCCTGAGTTAACTGCCGAGAAATTTATCTCTAATCCCTTTAGCGATGAACCTGGATCGCACCTCTACAAAACAGGAGACTTAGCCCGTTATTTACCCGATGGTAACATTGAATTTCTCGGTCGCATTGACAATCAGGTCAAAATACGCGGTTTCCGCATCGAACTTGGAGAAATTGAAGCGGTACTAACACAACATTCAGAAGTACAGCAAGCTGTTGTCATTGTCCGTGAAGATGAACATGGTAACAAACATCTAGTCGCCTATGTAGTTCCCAATAATCAATTCTTAATTCCCAGTCCAGAATCCCAAATCCCCAGTCAATTGTGCCATTTCCTGAAGCAGAAACTTCCTGACTACATGATACCTTCAGCATATATTTTGCTGGATACTCTACTCCTAACTCCCAATGGTAAAATCGATCGTTGCGCTCTACCAGAGCCTGACCCATTACGCCTCAACCTAGAATCTGCCTTTGTTGCACCTTCTACTTCTGTAGAACAACAGATAGCCGACATCTGGACTCAATTTCTAAAATTAGATACTGTTGGCATCCACGACAATTTCTTTGAATTAGGAGGACATTCCCTGCTAGCAACCCAAATAATTTCCCGCTTGCGTCAAGCCTTTGGCAGAGAGTTACCCCTAAAAATTCTATTTGAAGCACCGACTGTATCTGAATTAAGCGATCGCATTGAGACAATTCGTTGGGCATCTCTGCATAACGCCAATACCACCACTCATTTCAATCTTCCCCCTATATTACCCGCCCCACGAAAGAAAGACTTCCCCCTCTCCTTTGGCCAACAACGTCTCTGGTTTTTAAATCAATTAGACCCCAATAGCTCTGCCTATAATATGGCCGCCGCCTATCGCTTAACGGGTCATCTCAGTATAAAAGCCTTAGAGCAGAGCCTCAATAAAATTGTCCGTCGTCATGAAGTTTTTAGAACCACTTTTCCATCAATAGATGGGCAACCGAGTCAAGTTATCGCAACAAATATAGCCTTAACCCTGCCAAGAACAGACCTTCGAGAAAATCCTGAAACGGAAAGGGAAGCCCTCGCCCAACAAATTGCTACTGAGGAAGCTCAACAGCCTTTCGAGCTAGCTAGTGGTCCATTGTTTCGCGCCAAACTCCTGCGCTTGACTGAAGTGGAGTATGTGCTACTTCTCAACATGCACCACATCATCTCTGATGGCTGGTCCTTCGATGTATTCTTTCGGGAACTGGCTGCACTCTACGAAGCCTTCTCCACTGGCAAAGCCTCGCCGCTCCCCGAACTCCCCATCCAATATGCAGACTTTGCCCATTGGCAACGTGAGTGGCTACAGGGTAAAGTCCTAGAATCTCAACTTAACTACTGGAAACAGCAACTAGGGGGTAGCCTCCCCATCCTACAACTACCTACAGACTATCCACGTCCACCCGTCCAAACTTATCCAGGCGCATATCAATCTCTGGAACTGTCACTAGACCTAATCGAAGCGCTCAAAACCCTGAGCCAGCAGGAAGGAGTTACTCTCTTCATGACCCTGTTAGCAGCTTTCCAAACATTACTCCACCGATATTCAGAACAGGAAGACATCATCGTCGGCACTCCTATCGCTGGTCGCAACCAAGTCGCAACCGAAGGGTTGATTGGGTTCTTTGTTAACTCCCTAGCAATACGCACTAACCTTTTAGGCAACCCAAGTTTCCAGCAGTTACTCAGTCAAGTTCGAGAAGTCACATTAGGAGCCTACAACCATCAAGACTTGCCCCTAGAGAAACTAATAGAAGAACTAAACCCAGAACGAGACTTAAGCCGTTCGCCCCTATTCCAAGTGATGTTCGCTTTCCAGAATACCCCAAGCCAACCCAGGGAACTTCTAGGACTGACTATTACTCCCCTGGAAGTTCACAGTGGCACATCCAAATTCGACCTTACCCTCGATTTAAGAGAAACTTCAGAGGGCATCAAAGGCGGGATTGAATACAACACAGACCTATTCAAAGCTGCCACCATCACTCGAATGTTGGGGCATTTCCAAGTGCTGTTAGAAGGCATCGTCGCCAACCCAGAACAGCGCCTCTGGGACTTGCTCCTTTTAACACCAGCCGAACAGCATCAACTCCTAGTCGAATGGAATAACACCCAGACAGACTACCCCAACAATACCTGTATCCACCAATTATTTGAAGCTCAAGTCGAAAAGACTCCCAACGCCGTTGCTGTTGTCTTTGACAATCAACAACTCACCTACCGACAGTTAAATCGCCGTGCCAATCAACTCGCCTACCACCTGGGACAATTGGGTGTAAAACCAGAAGTTTTAGTGGGAATTTGCCTAGAGCGATCGCCTTTAATGCTCGCAGCCCTTCTAGCTATCCTCAAAGCGGGTGGTGCTTACGTCCCCTTCGACCCCACCTATCCTATTGAGCGCCTCGCCTTCATGGTTGCAGATTCCCAAATATCCCTGCTTTTAACCACAGAAAATATTGTTCAGAATTCCTTATCCGCTTCAGGAAAAACTTCACCCAACACAATTGATAACAACCAACAATCCCCAATCAACCCCGAACAATTAACCGTAATCTGTCTAGACAAAACCTGGGAAACCATTAACCGAGAAAACCCGGAGAACCCCAAAAGCAACGTCAATTCAAGCAACCTAGCTTACATCCTCTATACCTCCGGTTCCACAGGCAATCCCAAAGGCGTAGCCATCGAACACCGCAGTACAGTCAACTTGATCAATTGGGCGCAAACGGTATTTAATCCAGAACAGCTTGCTGGCGTTCTCGCCTCAACTTCTATCTGCTTTGACTTGTCTGTCTTCGAGCTATTTGTCCCTCTTTGTTGTGGCGGAAAAGTCATCCTCGCCGAAAACGCCTTACACCTACTTACCCTAAAAGCCGCCAAAGATGTTACCCTGATCAACACAATTCCCAGTGCGATCGCCGAATTACTGAGAGCCAAAGCTATACCAGAGGGAGTGCAAACAGTCAACCTAGCAGGTGAACCCCTTTCCCAACAACTGGTTAACCAACTTGATCAACAGGAAACCATCCAAGAGGTATTCAATCTTTACGGACCTTCTGAAGCCACCACCTATTCCACATTTACTCTATGGGTTCCCAGAAGTGGTGAAACTGAAAAAGCCAGCCATTCTCCCTCTATTGGTCGTCCCATCACCAACACACAAATTTATATTTTAGATTTCCACCAAAAACCTGTTCCCATTGGCGTACCAGGAGAACTACACATTGGCGGGGCTGGTTTAGCTAGAGGCTACCTCAACCGTCCTGAATTAACTCAAGAAAAATTCATTCTAAACCCCTTTAAAAATCCAAATTCCAAAATCCAAAATCCAAAATTATATAAAACTGGGGACTTAGCCCGCTACCTACCGGATGGCAACATTGAATTCCTCGGTCGCCTTGACAACCAGGTGAAGATTCGCGGCTTCCGCATCGAACTGGGGGAGGTTGAGTCAACACTAAGCCAACACCCAGCCGTCCGGAAAACCACAGTCATAGCCCGAGAAGACATTCCCGGTGACAAGGGTCTAGTCGTCTACATTGTCCTAAATGACCCCTCTTCAATCCAAAATCCATCTGCGATAGCAGCAACGCAGTCTAAACCCAAAATCCAAAATCAACTGCGTCCTTTCCTTCAGCAGAAACTGCCCGACTACATGATTCCCTCTGCCTTTGTCCTGTTAGAAACTCTTCCTCTAACCCCTAATGGCAAAGTAGATCGCCGCGCCCTCCCCGTACCTGATCAAACCAAACTAGAACCGGAAGGAACCTTTGTCGCTCCCCGCGATGAATTGGAACTCCAACTGACTAAGATTTGGGAAAAAGTTCTGGGCATCCAGCCCATCGGCGTGAGGGACAATTTCTTTGACCTGGGGGGACACTCCCTGCTAGCCGTGCGCCTGTTCGCGCAAATTGAGAAAGCCTTTAAGAAAAATCTGCCCTTATCTGTCCTCTTCC
>JBFRWF010000497.1:0-7559 GCA_051439465.1 Xenococcaceae cyanobacterium
GCAGCCTGAATATCGGCATCATCATGATAGCCACAGGATTCACCAACAAACTTTTCACCCTCTCTATTAGTCTGAGTAATATAACCACAACATGAGCATTTCTGTGATGTATATCTAGGGTCAACTACTATTACTCTATTACCTAGTTTTGCTGCTTGATATTCCGTTTTTTTTCTTAAAGAATACCAAGCTACATCACTAATCGCTTTATTTAATTGTGATTTAGCTGATTGTCCATTTTTTTGATATTTTCCCGTATCTGGATCGATTATTGGTTTACATCTTGCTTTCATCCCTGATATCTTCAAGTCTTCAAAACCAATTAAATCAGCAGACTGAGCTATTTTTAAAGCAGCTTTCCATTGATAATCTGAGCGCTGTCTTCTAATCTTCTGATGAAGTCTTGCTACTCTAACCGCTTGTTTTCGTCGATTTTTTGACTTTTTCTTTTTCCTTGATAAACGTCTTTGTCTAAGATTTAAACCTCTCTGGTTATGTTGATATATTCTCGGATTTTCGAGGATTTCACCTGTACTTAATGAGGCTAATTTATTAATGCCCACATCTACACCGGTTACTGTTTTAATTTCTGATGGGTTTTTCAGAGAAAAATCAGGAATAGTCTTATCTCTAAATAGAATTGAAACATAAAAACCGTCAGCTTCAATTGATAGAGTAGTAGTTCTTATCTCCCAAGTCTCAGTCATAAAGCGAGACTTAAAAAACTTCATTTTCCCCAGACCGGGTAAAGTAATACGATTACCTTTAATTGTTACGGTTTTAGGTTTAAATTCAAAACTGTTACAGTCCGATAATCTCTTAAATCTAGTCAACTTGGCTTGACCGGTAAAAAAGTTATTAAAAGCTTTATTTAAGTGTTGTAGAGATTGTTGTAAGACATCGTAGGGGATGACTTGATACCAAGGACGGGATTCTCTTAAATATTTTAAATTAGATGACTGCATTTCATAGGCAGTTCTTTTGGGTTTGAAAGGCTTTGAATCATCTTTACTTCGTCTTAAATTGGGATTATTATTATTTTTCCAAGGTTCACCAATTGAGGCACTTTTATTAACTGAACAAGTTAACGGTGTTTGTTCAGCTTTGGTTCGGATGTCACTATAATTGCCTAGAATAAAACTAGAGTAATAACTGTCTATTCTATCTCGTAAGCAAAAGTTATAAAATGAACGCACCATCGGTTGCCAGCTTCTAATTAGCTGTTGTTGTTCCTGATTAGGGTGTAGCTTAAACCGATAAGCTAGTTGCATTGCTTGATTTGAATGACTTATGTTAAACTAGGACTAAGTTTAGTATAGCAGAAATTTCAAAAGTAACTAGGTGCTGCCCGCAATTCCCCTACGACAAAATCGAAGATTATGGTCGCAGTACCCTTGCGGGATCTTTGATGGTGCAGAGGCTGCATATGCCAGCGCATCCGGTGCAAGCGCAAGTTAGGCAATGCTGCTACGATAAACCCTGCAAGACTACTTCTCAAGATGAACTGTACCAACTTGCTGGTAGAGATTGTGCAAGGCATCGGCAGCTTGCCTCGCCAAAATATACCACTTAGGGTTCTGTAAGCACGCAGGATGAGATAAAATGCAACGCTCTAGCAAATCACTAACCATTGCTGTGCGGTCAAGCAATTCATGACACCCCTTTGTACCAGGGCTGAATTCCTCAAGACTTTGGTCCCCTTCATTTTGTAAGAAGACTTTTAGTGCTTCTTGACGTTCAGTCTCAAAAGTGTTGTTTTCAAGGGCAACTATTACGTTTGATTCTGTCATTCATCCCTCCAGTCCAGCTTGCTTGAGTATACTTTTGTAAGTTCCTATAGGTATATCATCTGAGAGTTTACCTGGGACAGTGACTTTACCCGACTTGGTAGGGTGTTTGAACTGACGATGGCTACCTCCCTGAGAGACTTGAACCCAACCATCATCACCTATCCGGCGGATAACCTCACGAACCTTCACGCTCCAATTTTAACCTTCACTCCTAGGTTAACCGACCATAGTAGCACCTCGTGATAGTCTAAATATATAGTGATGCGCGTTTTTCCTTCAAGGTATCAAACTATACTGTACAGTTTGATAAGGAGATGTGTTGTACTTAAAGATGGAGCTGATGTTCTATAATAAGGGAGTTAACCCACTAAAACTAGCGTTCAGACGCGAGAAAGAAGTTGATTGTCTTCCCTACTAATTTACGTAAAGTTTACGCAAATCCCTTTTTTTGATACAAAATCCAATAAGACTTTGACTATTAAATCGTATCCAATTCCCCGCAATGAAACCGCGAAATATGTCTCCAGACCCCATGCAAGCTCAGCCTCTCATCCAAACTATTGCACCAAGATTTAAAATATTGTTAGGGATTGGCAAACAAAAATAGAGAAACTGAGTATTATAATGAATGAAAGCAATTAGAAAACCATCAACCTAATATCAATTCAAGAATAGAACAAAGTAAAATGACTTTAATTTATACCCTGTTTAAATTTGCTAAAAAAACTTTTTTCTTGGCGATATTTGTGGCCATAATCAGTTCCATTTGTAACACAGGCTTAATTGTTTTAATTAGCGAAATAATCAATACGCCTTCAACGCAAAATTTTAAATTATTATTACCTTTTTCGGGACTGTTAGTCTTATTGTTTATTAGTTATTACTGGAGTCAAAATATGTTAGCAGAATTATCTGAAAAAGCCGTTTTCCAAATGAGAATATTGCTAAGTAAACAGATTTTAGCCTCTTCCCTGTCTCATTTAGAAAAATTAGGTCCGGATAAATTACTAGCTAGTCTCACAAGTGATATTAATGCTATTTCCAATGGATTTATAAACGTACCTTATTTCTGTCTGAATCTAGCGGTGCTTGTGACTCTTTTTGTATATCTTGCCAGTCTTGCTTTAATGCCATTCATGATATTTTTGCTCCTGTCTCTAGCAACAATTTTAACGTTACAGTTTCTGCTAAAGCAAGCCGAAGAGCGTTTTTCTCGATCCCGTGAAACTGAAAATCACTTATTTGCTCATTTTCGTACTATTATCCAAGGTTTTAAAGAACTAAAGCTACATCATCAGCGACAACAGGACTTTTTTGAACAGGACTTACAAGCAACCGCCAATACTTACCGTAGATACAACATTTTAGGTTATCAGGCTGTAGCTGTTGCTACTACTTTTGGTTTAACAATTATATTTTTAGTATTAGGACTTATTCTATTTGTATTTCCTAGAATATTTGAAATAGAGCCTTCAATTTTATCTACTTATGCTTTAGTCGCTTTTTATTCAACTATGCCTGCAAGTAGCATTTTAAATAGTTTGCCCATTTTTAGTCGAGCGAACATCGCTTTAGAAAAAATTAAGTCTTTAGGTTTATCCCTAGATAAAGAAGGAAGAGAAATTGAAAATCGAGACTTACTTAAAATACAAAATCAGTGGCAAAAATTAGAATTAGCGGTTGTTACTCATACTTATTATCGGGAATTAGAAGAAAGTCATTTTACTTTAGGACCAATTAATCTGACTTTATATCCGGGGGAATTAGTTTTTATTGTCGGAGGTAATGGCAGTGGAAAATCAACTTTAGCCAAAATAATTACAGGATTGTATTCACCGGAAGAAGGTAAGATCAAATTTGCCGACCAAACAGTTGATGATTATAATCGGGAATGGTATCGTCAGCATTTTTCGGCAATTTTTGCTGATTATTATTTATTTGAGCGATTATTGGGATTAGATGAGCAGAACTTGGACAGTAATGCTCAAGCCTATTTGCAAGAATTAGAACTAGAGAAAAAAGTACAAATTAAAGAAGACAAACTCTCTACCATAGCACTATCTCAAGGACAGAAAAAACGATTAGCATTGTTGAATGCTTATTTAGAAGATCGTCCGATTTATCTATTTGATGAATGGGCTTCAGATCAAGATCCCATTTTTAAGAGAGTGTTTTATAATAGAATTCTTCTCGATTTAAAACGACAAGGCAAAACTATTGTAGTCATTAGTCATGACGATCGCTATTTTCATCTAGCCGATCGCATTTTTAGGTTAGATTATGGAAAACTTTCTGCTACTCAAGGGGAACTTCTACTTCACGTAGGCAATTTGATGTCAGTAATTTCTGAAACTGATGAGAGTGACATCAAGGAGAAAATACAGAATCTCTCACTGCAAGAATTCTCATATTTTCTAGAAGAATTAAACAAGGAATTCGAGCAAATTTTTACCACTATACATCTTCTTAACGATCGCTCTTTGAACGATAAAATAGAGATAATAATTGAGACTATATCTCTAAAAATTGCTCTGATACTTCAGGCAGAACAAGTCACCTTTTTTGTTGTGGATAAAGAGAATGGTCGGCTTTGGTCGAAAAATGCTAGAGGCCCAGGTGGAGAATTAATTAACATCGAAATACCGCTCAATGCTGGCATTGCTGGTTACGTAGCAACTATGGGAGAGACCGTGAATATTCCCGATCCTTACAAAGATCCAAGGTTTAATCCACAAGTGGATCGGAACACTGGGTTCCGCACGCGGAATATCCTCTGTCTGCCGATATTCAATTCTCAAAACGAGGTATTCGCTGTGGTTCAAGTCTTAAATAAAACTGGAGATAAACCCTTTGACTCTGAAGAGGAGCAGAAGTTTTTAGAGTTGACTCAATCTTTAGGAATGATCCTCGAAACCAGTATTTTATCTATACAAAAAGGTAGATCGATTATCAATCAGTAATATTCGATAGGTATGTAATATGGCAAATCAACAGAAACAACTTTTAAGCAAAAATTGCGATCGCGTGATTTCAGTTTCTCGATCAATTGAATATGCAGCCCCCCTTCAGATCGCTTCTAATACACTTTGAGCTAGAACCCACTGAGGATTATTCCAAAAGCGTAGGATCAATTCCTAGCGCCTGGAGCTGTTCGGGACTGAGGGCCTTCAATTGAGCTGCCAACTGCTGCCGCTTTTGCCGCTCCTGTTCTGCCCGTTGCTGCTCCTGTTCTGCCCGTTGCCGCTCCTGTTCTGCCCGTTGCTGCTCCTGTTCTGCCCGTTGCCGCTCTTGTTCTGCCCGTTGCCGCTCCTGTTCTGCCTCGTGTTGGGCCATCGCAGCCCGCTCCTTCCCCGTCAGCAGTAGGTTCCCACCTTGATCCCACCAGCGCAACCAGGGTTGTTCCGGTTGACCCAGATAAGTGCCTCGCCAGACTCCCAGTTCTACATTCATTCGGTTAATGGGGTAGTGGCCTCGATGGTTCGGACTCAGACGCCGATAGGTAAAATCTTCCCAGTGATAAACCTCCAACTCCCCGGTATTGACCCGATAGATCCCATAGTAAGGAATGCGAATGATTTGTTCGTAAACCCAGAATTTTCCAGGTTTTTGAACTGTCCCGTCTACGGCTTGTAAGGGGGTCTTGTCCCGTTCTTCAGCACCAGTCCCAGAGGCAAACTCCAGGGCAATCAGGGGGGGCGTATACTCTCGCCAGAGGACGTAGGAGCGGCGAAACTGGCCATCCAGTAGCGGCGGGACTCCAGGCACATAAAACCAATCGGGAGCTTCAGCGCCCTTTTCGGGGGGGTCTGTCTCGCGCCAGTAGATGCCACAATCTTGACCGATCGCATAGTAACCATCTGGGTGAAGTTGTTGCAGTACTGGTTCTATGGAATCGGTTAGGAGGAGGCTTTGGGGATGTTCCTGAAAGTTTTTCACGAAGGTTCCATCGGATTCTGGCAGTTGGGTATGGTCTGGAAAGGGGCGCAGTTGCTGATCCACAATCAGTTGATTCATAATCCATTACCTCCTCAGTACTCCCTGTTCATAAACTGCTTCAGCAGTTATTGTCATCTTTCTTTCCCTCTTAACCCTCCCCTCATCTTAGCTTTAATGGCCGTTGGCGCAGTCTGTCCCTTGGACGTAGGCCAGTTGAAGACCACTGCCTAAATCAAATCCCTCCAAACGAAGTAAGGACGATGGTCTTCCACCGGCCTTTGGCCATCGCCACTCAGTCGCCACCAAACAGATTCACTCGTTTCGAATGCGGCTGATTTTCACGGGTTAGTTGTAGAACCCGCATTTCTCACAAATTGATTTGAGAAGCAGATTTGGAGGTTAAAATTTAGTGTCTTTTAAAAATAAGAGAAATTTCTTGTTCCAAGGGCTAATGACTTGGGGATTGTAACAACAAAATAAACTTATTAACTTCTTTCTTAAGTTCCTTAACTTAGGTGGTAAAATTCTGGGGTTAGGGATAATTTGAAAGTGGGGACAAAACCAGCCACTCCAGGAGAAAAGCAGGTACAGGTAGCCCGCATTTCTCACAAACCGAGTAGTGACCAAGCTACTAATCCCATAATGACTGGTTTGTAAGCGATCGCTCTCAAACAACAGTCTGTCAATTTTTTCACCTTGATTTAATAATGGTAAAACTTAAGCCCTGTCTGGCTTTCGGAGATGGCGAGCGCTGATTTTGTGAGAAATGCGGGTTATGTAAATCGTTGATTGCCACCCTTTAGACCACTGAGATTGGAGATCTCTAAGATGAAACGAATAGTAGTGTGGGTCATGTCAGTGCTACTGTCATTGACCTGCTTGAATATAAGTCCACCTCCGGCGATAGCCCAACCTATCAACTGCCCTGAGGCAACTGTTGAAGGACTGCAAGCTGAGTATTTCAACAATTCTCACCTTACTGAACCCGTCCTGCAGCGGATCGATAAGACCATCAACTTTGACTGGGAAAGTGGCTCACCCGATTCATCCATTGCCCCAGATACCTTCTCCGAGCGTTGGACTGGGTTCATCACACCCAAATACAGCGAAACTTACACCTTCACCACACGCTCAGATGACGGTGTACGGTTGTGGATCAATGACCAAATGATCATTGATCAGTGGAATTATCATCCCGCGACCAATCACTCCGGTTCCATCGAATTAACCGCTGGTCAGCAATACTCCATCCGCATAGAGCACTACGAATACGGTGGCATGGCGGTCGCTCAACTCTACTGGTCTAGCCCCAGTCAGGCTCAAGAGATTGTCCCAGCTAGTCAACTGTCTCCAAACAAGATACCTGAGTCTTGCAACGTTGAGCCCGGATCCATTTCTGGCGTGAAGTGGAAGGATATCAATGGTGATGGGGATCGCGACAAAAAATTACTCCAGGGTGACAAGCCCGATGTCGTATTCGTCATCGACGTTTCTCAAAGCGCCGTGCAAAGCGACTTTGCTGGCTCTCCCGTAGGCGATGTCAACGGTAGCGGTAACCCCAATCGCATCTTGGACGCAGAATTGGCTGGGTTTATTGCCCTCAACGAGCAACTGATCAATCAGGGGCTGCAGGATAACGCCCGCATCGGGATCGTCATCTTTGGCGCATACGGCAAGACAGTTGACATGGATCCGTCTAGCCCTGAATTGCAATTGGTAACCACACCGGGCACCGACAACAATGGCAATGGCACCCCTGACGTCGAAGATATTCTGCGCTCAATCAAGGCCAACAACGTCACTCCCTACAACCTGGAGGTTAACGGGGAGAAA
>JBFRWF010000498.1:0-11040 GCA_051439465.1 Xenococcaceae cyanobacterium
CTCCTGTATCTATGGTGATAAGCAGAGATTATCTAATGAGCGGGCTTACGCCGTAAGCCCCTACAGCAGGATAATTCCCCAAATGTAGGGGCGCAAGGCTTGCGCCCAAAATGTAATATAAACCAACATTTTACCCCATGATGTCGGGAGAGCCGTGGCATTCGCCTATGAAACAGGAAGCCGCACTTGTAATCTACGATTCAAGCGACGGTAGTTCACCTATGGGTAGTCTCAATTTGCTAAAGTAGATCCCGATGAGACTAGCCAAACTTGTCCAAGACGCTATTAATCGACTCTCTATTAATGCTTATATGGGCTAGTTATGTCACATCAGAGATTGACGAAAAGAGGTTGACCATGAGGTATCGTGCATTAATTGTTGCCTTCCTGGCTTTATGCTTGGGAGTACTAACAGCTTGTAGTCAAGGTCCAGAAAATGTGACCAGTACACAGCAACTGACATACGACGAGGTTATAGGTACTGGACTAGCAAATACCTGCCCACAGCTGGCAGAAACAACTCGCGGTTCTATTCCCATAGAGCCTAACCAATCCTATATTATGACTGACCTATGCTTTGAGCCAACTTCCTTTTTTGTCAAGGAAGAACCTGCAAATAAAAGGAAAGAAGCAGAATTGGTTCCTGGTAAATTGTTGACACGAGCAACCTATACCCTTGACCAAGTTAGCGGGGAAATTGCAGTAAACGAAGATCGAAGCCTGACATTCTTTGAAGAGCGTGGCTTCGACTTCCAGGCGATCACAGTCCAGCTGCCAGGTGGTGAGCAAGTGCCTTTCCTGTTCACGGTTAAAGGCTTAGTTGCCACAACTGAGCCAGGTTTGGAGACGATTAACTCTTCTACTGACTTTGAAGGAGAGTTCAAAGTTCCCTCCTATCGGGGAGCTGGTTTCCTCGATCCCAAAGGTCGCGGTACTGCCACTGGCTATGACAACGCCGTAGCACTCCCAGCGGGAGCAGATAGTGAAGAGTACGCTAATGTCAAGCGGGTAGAGAGTGGCACAGGTGAAATCTCTCTTCAGATCACGAAGGTTAACGGCGAAACTGGCGAAATTGCCGGAGTTTTTGAGAGTGACCAGCCTTCTGATACTGACTTAGGTGCTGATGAACCAGAAGAAGTGAAGATCCGTGGAATTTTCTACGGTCGGATTGAACCAGAAGTGTAGTAAAATACCTGCTTCAACGAATAACCAATAGGGGGCAAATAGCTTTGAGGGGCTGATTGCCCCTGTTTTATTAGAAAAAATGAACCCGGTTTCAGTCTAAACAAACATTTTTCATTAATTCAGTAAAATCTAGGATAAATATGCTATTCTTTGATCTCTAAATAATCGTAAAAATGCTGTTGACATTCAATCAAATAAAATAATAACCTAGATATTAATACAGGAAGATTACTACTGAGCAACACATCTTGCAGCAGACGGCAATAGGGTATTGTGCTATGTCTACCTCCATTAGCAGCGAGCTAAAGCTTAAGAGCTTGTGCTTGTTTCGAGATTATCAGCAATCTTCATCTTCGACTGATTTGCGCAATCAGATCATGCAACTTAACCTGGGATTGGTAAAAAAAGAAGCGCATCACTGGGCGAATCAGTGTAACGAAAGCTATGAAGACTTGCTGCAAGTCGGCTGTTTAGGCTTAATTAGGGCAATCGAACGATTTGATTTCAAAAAGGGACATGCCTTTAGTTCCTTCGCCATTCACTACATTCGCGGGGAAATTCGACACTACTTACGAGATAAGAGTTGCTCTGTCCGGATTCCTCGGCGCTGGCTGGAACTAGGACGGCAAGCTGTGGGGATTATACCGAATTTACGAGAGCAGTTGAAGCGGCAACCAACAGATTCAGAGATAGCCCAGGGGTTGGAGATTTCTGTGAAAGAATGGCAGGAAATTAAGCTAGCCTATCAAAATCGAGAACCTCTGAGCTTGGATGCGTTGGTGAGAGATGAAGAAGAAGGCAAAACCAGCTTAGGTGAGCTTGTCGTCGATCCCCGGTATCGCAGTTTTCGGTTAGCCCAAGAAGACCGAATTCGCCTACAACAAGCTCTAGCTAAGCTAGAAGAGCGGACGCGGCATGTCCTGGAATTTGTTTTTTTACACGATTTAACACAAAAAGAAGCCGCTGAACGTTTAGATATCAGTGTGGTGACTGTGTCTCGTCATGTCAAAAAAGGAATAGAGCTTTTGAAAAAGTCAATAGGCAAAGAATAATCTTAACAAATGAAGTTGCTCAGTGATGAATTCAGAATTCCCTGGTCAATGCGATGATATCAAATCCGGATAATTGCCCATACTTAGGCTTTCCAGTTAAAATCCTTCTCCCCCTGCTCTCTCACAACGAAGTATGGTTATTCAACCGGATTTGATATGACTGGTGAGGAGGTAACTGGGTGGTAAGAAGGAAGTTTAATTGATCTGTGGGATAGAATATTTAAGAGTCTCCTCATTATCAGTGACAGCTCCGCACACTGACCTGAATCTCAGATTCGGGTACAATGTGGGCTTCTTCGGGAAGCCTCTGTCATTAGCCTTAGTGTCTCGTTGCTTTAGCTAAGCGCTCGACGTTATTTTTTTAAATCAATAAGGACGAGCGCTTAGTCAAAGATTGCCAGAGGCACTGCGTTATCCCAGAATATATAGGCACTCCGGGGTGTAGGGTTGGCAATTCGTGTTCTAGCTCCGTGACACTGCGGCTCTTGATTAAACATCTCTGCTGTGGAGAGGAGAAGTGTTAAGAGTTCAAAACCTGGGAAAGAACATATCTAGGCACAGCTTAGATGAGTTCTTTAACTTTGGCGAAGGACACCACATCCATTGGATGCGACGCTTTTAAAAATAGCGTCTGGCTGGCGTTCATCCCACGCCTCCCTTTGGGTAGGACGTGGGGCTTCTCGCCAGTTTAGCTAACCTCCAGAAAAATCCAGGGGGGAGCCCAGCTTTTGAGTGTGTTTCTTAGAAGGAGGAATCCAAATGAGCAACTTTTGCCCCATTAAGCGGTTCGATCACCTGGAGTTCTACGTTGGGAACGCCAGGCAGACAACACGCTTTTATGCGAATGGTTTCGGATTCACCAATACGGCCTACCGGGGTCTGGAAACGGGCTATCGCAAAACAGCTTCCTACGTGATGGAGCAAGGGGATATCCGCTTTGTTTTGAGTACAGGGCTGAGTTCAGACCATCCGATTTCAAAAAGCGTACTCAAGCACGGTGATGGGATAGCTGTCATTGCCCTGGAAGTGCCAAGTGCCGTCAGCGCCTACCAGGAGTCAACCGCGCGAGGTGCAGTAGGAGCGATTCCTCCAACTGAAGAAGAAGACGAACACGGGGTATTTCGCTACGCTGCCATTCACGCCTACGGTGACATATTAATTAAGTTCGTCGAGCGGAGCGATTACGCTGGTGTTTTTGCTCCTGGCTTCAAGCCTCGGCATTCAGCTAGCGGCAACGGCGTGGGTCTAAAGACCATTGACCACGTGGTTGGCAACGTCGAGCTGGGTGCCATGGACCGATGGGCTCAGTTTTTCGCCGATACCATGGGCTTTAGCCTATTGGTGCACTTTGACGATCGAGCGATCTCCACGGAGTACTCGGCTTTGATGTCCAAAGTAATGCAGGACAGTACGGGCAAGATCAAACTTCCGATCAATGAGCCAGCTCGGGGCAAACGGAAGTCCCAGATCGAAGAGTACTTGGAATACAACTGCGGGCCTGGGATTCAACACGTCGCCTGTGCGACGAACAACATCATCGAGACGGTCTCCCAGCTCAGGGCTGCAGGCGTCGAGTTTCTGCCCATCCCGAAAACTTACTACGAGAACTTGAAGGAGCGGGTGGGAAAAATCCATGAACCCATTGATCAATTGGCAGAACTGGGAATCTTGGTGGATCGGGATAAAGATGGGTATTTACTCCAGATTTTCACCCAGCCTGTGGAGGACCGACCAACGCTTTTCTTCGAGGTCATTGAGCGGCATGGTTCCCAGGGCTTCGGTGAGGGCAATTTCAAATCTTTGTTTGAAGCCATTGAGCGCGAGCAGGCGCGGCGAGGAAATCTCTAGCGCAAGTGTCTAGAAGCGGAGTGAAACCATGACCTATTACTATAAGTTGGGAGACATCCCACACAAGCGTCACACTCAATTTCGTCAACCCGACGGTTCCTTGTACCACGAAGAGTTGATGGGGACTCACGGCTTCTCGGGGGTTCAATCGCTGCTATACCACCTGCGTCCACCCACCCAGGTGCAGAAGATCTTGCTGGAGAGAAAGGTAGACATTGCCTATGAAGAACCAGGTCCCTTGCTTCATCGCCATCTGCGCACGGTGACCATGGCTGAGGGGGACGATGCTGTCGAAGCTCGCGTCCCCCTCATGACCAACGCCGACATCTGCATATCGATCGCTCGGCCCACGGTATCCATGGCGTATTGGTATCGTTTTGCTCACGGCGATGAGGTGATTTTCATCCACGATGGGAGCGGTTTACTGGAGAGCCAGTACGGAACACTCCGCTACCGATCGGGTGATTATTTGGTGATTCCAACTGGGGTTCTTTGGCGCATCCTACCCGACGAAGGAATCGAGCAGCGGATGCTCGTTGTGGAAGCCTATGGGCACGTCGAGCCGCCAAAGCGCTATATCAATTGTTACGGTCAATTCCTAGAACACTCCCCCTACTGCGAGCGTGACATTCGCCCGCCTGATGAGCTGATTACCCATGACGAGGAGGGAGAGTTCGAGGTCCGGGTCAAAGCTCGGAACCGAATTACCAGCTACCTCTATCGCCATCATCCCCTAGACGTCGTCGGGTGGGATGGGCATCTCTGGCCGTTTGCGTTTAACATTGAGGACTTAGAGCCCATCACAGGTCGGGTTCACCAACCCCCTCCGGTGCATCAAACCTTTGACGGTCCCGGATTTGTATTGTGCTCCTTCGTGCCTAGGCTTTTCGATTATCACCCTCTGGCGATTCCGGCCCCATACAACCATTCCAACGTCGATTCTGATGAGGTCATCTACTACGTTGAGGGGAACTTTATGTCGCGCAAAGGGATTGAGCGGGCGTCGATTACCGTTCATCCCAACGGCATTCCCCACGGTCCACACCCCGGGATGTATGAGAGCTCGATTGGTAAGGAACGGACTGATGAACTCGCCGTAATGATTGATACCTTTCGTCCGCTGAGGCTGACGACGAATGCTATTCCATTGGAGGACAAAAACTATCCCTACAGTTGGATCCCTTGATGGAGGAAAGGCAGCAAAGCTGCTAAGCTCCTGTGCATCTAGTACCAAATCCGGGTTAACTACCCCCTTTTTGTAAGGAAGCAGGACTCGCTTCGCTCAAAGGCAAAAGGCAAAAGGTAAAAGGCAAAAGTAGGGAGCAGGGGAAGAAAAAGACAGAAAATTGATAAAGGGGGTTTTAGATCCGGATTCAGTATAAAAGTCCACAGATGAACGCCGATAAAGGCAGATGAACTCGGGACAATATCTGTATTTATCTATGTTCATCTGTGGATGCTCTTCTCAAAATTACCTCTTTCAAACTAGGAGGAATCCAATCATGACTCAAGTTCTCGCAGCGCCCCCAGGTGGTCTGACCATTTCCTCGCGAATCGAGGAACGCTTGCGTCAGGGGGAACTTACCCAGGACCAAGTGAACGACTTTCAAGACTTCCTCGCCGAGGTCGATCGCGAATTCTTGCAGCACCGCATCATCACCAGAAACACCTATACCCGATGGTTTCGCGAGGGCACAGCCACGGATGAAGAGCTGCGGCACTTTATCCGGCAATTCTCGGTCTTCTCCAACCAGTTCCTGGTGGCGGCTCTGTTGAAAGTAATTAACTCCCCCAACCTCCAGCAGTCGCGAGCTAGCCGGGAGATTCTGCTAAATGAGCTGGGGGTGATCTACCGCAAGCCTGGACAGCCGATTGGCGGCCAAGTCGCCCAGACGGAGGAAGAAAAGGATCGGGAAGGCGACCCCGAGCTGGTTAGCACCGAGGGTACGGTAGATGGCGGCATCTGCCGTTTCCGAGCGGCTCATTTTGAATGGCTAATTGGCGTGGCTGAGGGGCTGGGGCTGGGCTACGCGGACATTGGCAAGCGCAAGCACGGTCGCCCCACGACCTTGCACTTCTGCGACGAGTTACAGCGCCTCTATGGCAGTGACGACCCGCAAATCGCTCAGGGTGCCAGCTTTGCGGTCGAGAACTGGGCGGCGGCTGGCTTCTGGCAGGAGTTGGAGGACGGCTTAACCCACATCAAACAGACGCGGCACCCACACCTGCACCTGGCGTTCTTCACCTGGCACAACCGCGTCGAGGCGCAGCACGCCGGGCACACCCTGGAGGAACTGGAGGAGGTCTACTTCGACTTGCATTTTGACCGGGTCAAGTTCTTTCAGGGAGGCCGAGAGATCCTTGATGCGATCGCCGTCTTCTGGGACGGACTTAACTACGACCGCCTCAACCGCGTCTACAGGTGAGAGGATCCTGTTTAGCTGCGAAGCTAAAATTTGCCGATACAAGGAGGCGTTCTACAATGGCATGGGTTAAGCCCAGAAAGCTTAGATGCTAGTGGCCATCGTTGTCCATCCCATTACTTTGTTGCCAATCTGGAATTTCAGTGAGTCGGCTAATCCAAGATGATGAGCTGCTAACTGCAAGAGCAAGAATTGAGCCATAGTGAATTTGAGCAACCTAGGGCAATCGGCAAAATCCAGACACAAGACAGTGGAACGACCCCAGAGTTCCCGAAACACCTTGCAATCTTGGGGAAGATAAAGAAGCAGTGAGCGAAATCGGTTGAGCGCAGCTTTTTCTAAGTCGGCACTTGTGTAATTGAGTGGAGAGTTTTTGTCGGTCATAGTAAGTCTCCGTAGGTGAGCAACGCGAGCACTGTTCACTCCTCTCCTATCTCTATAATGGCTTAATAGTTTATTCAATTGGGCCCGAAAGGGGAACGGGTAGGGGATGAAATGTTAAGAAACAATACATGACTTTGCTAGACACAGCCTTACAGTTGTTAAGATTAGGATGTTTGGTTCTGTTTTGCCATGACTAAATCTCAAATCGCGGTCAGAATTCCTCCACTTCTTCTGGAAAGGCTCAACAGCTATGTTAAGCGAACTGGCACGTCTAAGACTGAGGTGGTGGTAGGTGCGATCGCTGAGTATCTTGGCTGTGCTGAAGATATTCCTTTGACTCAAAGGATGGCTCGGCTTGAGGAGAGGATGGCAGAGCTTGAGGCTTTGGTGAAGGCAGACTGATTGACTCCCCGATCGTCGGCGATTAGAAGGTGTTTGAAAGGTTGTAAGAGCGGGGCTTCACAATTGGTGGGCTACGGCCGATATTTATTTTGTAGGTTAGTTGGATAAGTTATCGCCGCCTAGCCCACCCTACAATATACTTTCATTTTAGCTGTTTCTTGTCAGGTGTTTGAAAGGTTGTAAGGGCGGTGCTTGAAAATTGGTGGGCTACGGCGGATATTTATTTGGTAGGTTAGTTGGATAAGTTATCGCCGCCTAGCCCACCCTACGAGCTACTGGAAAGAGGGAACAGGGAACGGGTAACAGGGAACAGGGATTCATTTTTTTTGCTCAATGGATAAGAGCAATAATCATGGGACTTTCTTCTGTTCGTAATGAAATAATTAATTCTGTGTCTTGAGCAATATTGACCCGGATAGAGGCAGCGGATTTTTAAATTTGTTGAACTATCCCATATAACTCATCTTGGGTAAAGAGCTTAGTTAGAAAATATAGCAGTCCTAAATGAGTCGTGACCAATCAAAACATAATTCGATCTAAGCTTAGATCGAATATAAAACGAGCATAACCCTTACCCCTGTTCCCCTTTCGGTTCCTTGTTCC
The DNA here is from genome assembly GCA_051439465.1 of Xenococcaceae cyanobacterium. Lineage (GTDB taxonomy): Bacteria > Cyanobacteriota > Cyanobacteriia > Cyanobacteriales > JBFRWF01 > JBFRWF01. The sequence continues at coordinate 7,898 of JBFRWF010000498.1, forward strand.
CTTAGCTTATAATAAGAAGCAAAATTCCCCATTCCCCTTGAAGATGGATGAGAATCGCTATCGAGAATATCTACATCTAATCCAAGAACTCTTAAGATGTCCTCCTGGCAAAGAACAAACGATTTTAGCTGAGAGTCCAGACTTACTAGATGCTGGACTGGCCGAGACTATCAGGCAAATGGAGTCAGACTTAGCTACACAAGCTGAACCGGAAAAGGTTGAGTTTCTTCTGAAGCTGGCACAGAGGATAGAACAGCCTGAAAGAGAGCGTAATCCTACACCTGAAGATGAGGCGATTAATCTCCCTGAATCAGTTGAGCAGATCCTAGCAGCTTTTGAGCAGTTCATTCGAGCCAAAACCTGGACAGAATCTCAACAGGTACTTGAAGCTCATCCTGAACTCTTAAGTGAAGAAGCTGATAGAGTGATTCAACAGCGCATTGCTGAAGTGCGTCAGCAGGGGAATGAGGAAGTAGCGCGTGTATTTTCAGAACATTATGAGTTAATCGCTCGCTGTCGAGAAGTGGGTATAGAGAAAGGATTTGCCGCTAAGACAGGAAGTTCGAGTGGGGGAATGCCTCCTGAGTTGGCTGCCATCATCAGGGAACTTTCTCAACCGACTTATATTAGTTAAATGTCTCGCCGATTACAATTTTTCCAACATGCACTATATCTGTTTCAACGAGAACAAAATCCTCCTCTTTGGGCAGCCCTGCAAGGTGAATTGGGCAATAGTTTGTGTCAAAATCCACTGGGCAATCGGGCAGAGAATATCGAACTTGCCATCGCCGCCTATCAACAAGCCCTGGAGGTAACAACCAGAACCGCCATGCCCGTGGACTGGGCACAAACGATGATGAACCTGGCGAACGCCTACTCTTCTCGGATCAGAGGAGAGAGGGCAGAGAATATCGAACTTGCCATCGCCGCCTACACTGCTGCCCTCGAAGTCCGCACCCGCCAGGCATTTCCCGCAGATTGGGCTAGAACGCAATACAATTTAGGGAATGCCCTTAGAGATCGTTTTCAACTTCTCCACAAGGTTGAAGACATCAAACAAGCGATCGCAGCTTATGAAAATGCGATCGAAGTTATTAAAGAAACAGAAGATAATGAATTCCTCGCCAATTGTTTATATCGGCTAGGCAAAGCTTTATTTGAGGGAGGAGCCTATACAGAAGCAATCGAAAAGTTGCAATTATGCCAGCAAATTTATCAGCAACAAAAAAATATAGCCAGTTTAGCCTCAACTTTATTTGAACTTGCCCGTCTCTACCATCTTACTGGAAGACTCGAACAAGCTAGACTTTATTTTAAAGATGCTTTGCGTCTGTTTCGTCGTTTGCAGGATGAGGAGAAAATCGCTGCTGCTACGACGGCACTCGGCAATTTAGAAATACAAATCGGTAAGATACCTCAAGCGTTAACCCATTTAAGGACAGCACAGGAGTATTATCAAGAAAAAGATAATCTAGAAAGATTAGAAGAAATCAATCATTTACTACAAATTCTCCAACACGCTTAAGATGTCAAGACTCAGTCGCTATTAATCAACCTTAGAGAAATGGGGACTCACTGAAAACCCTTTTCGGGCTACTCCTCCAGACGATCCGAAGAAATTAGCGCAAATTTTTTATGGTCGAGATCGGGCTTTAGAAGTTGTAATTCCTGCGCTCTATGAAGGACGAAATATCTTAGTCAGAGGAGCCTGGGAAATTGGAAAAACCGCATTAATTCTCAATTTAATCTATCAGTTGCAACAGGAGGTCGCAGAGTTAAATGAACAGATGTTGCTTCTCTACCTAGGCAGTATTCCAGGAGAAAGCCCAACGGATTTTTATCGCGCTTTACTCCTCGCTGTAGCAGATAGTTTGGCAGACATTAATGAAGAAGCAAAAGACATTGCCAATACAGTTTTAGGGTTCTCAGTACAACGATCCAAAACCACAACTGAAGGACAAGTTAAATTAGGATTGGTATCCTTTGGAAGAAAGACAGAATCTCACTCTAATCAATTCACTCCTAATGCTAATGCTGACCCCTATCCCTTAGTGCTTCGTTTACTCAATCAAGCCGAAGAAAACTATTCTCGTATTGTCATTGCTATAGATGATTTCGACAAAAAAGATCCAATTGTAGTACAGACTATTTTAGAAGGAAGTTTGGATCTATTCCGCATGGGTGAGCGACGAGGATTTATCATGACGGGGAGAGGATTTACCGATCTTTAAGAAGCAACGTTTAAAGCTCTCGGTATCTTTTCTGAGGATATTCCTCTTGAGCCAATGAGTCAATCTGATTTACGTCAAATTGCTATTAATTATCTCAATAGTGTTAGAAAATTACCCCGAAAGGATTCCCATCCTTTTACAGAAGACGTGATGAAATTAATTACTCGCTATGCGCAAGGATTTCCTCGACAACTTAATACAATTTGTGAGAAAGTGTTGCGACAAGCAGCTTCAGATGAATATGAAATTATTGATGAAACTGCCTTTAGTTCAATTTGGGAAACTCTCCAGCAAGAATTCACCTATTCTCTCAGTCCTCAGTTTCGTCATTTGCTGTATGTTGCTTATCAAGTGGGTGGAATTAGTGAAGATATTTCCGATCAAGACTTAGAAAAAATTGATGTGATGACTTTTGTGGAACTATTACCTAAACTCAAATCTATGGAAGAACAAGGACTATTAATACGTCAAGAAGATGAAAGCGGTTTTCGGTTTCTTCCGTCCAAATTTTTCCAACCAAAATTACCTCCTGAAGATCAATCCGAGTAGCAGCTTGGTAGAGATTATTATAGGAGTTACAGCTTCATGACACCTACGCCCTTCCCTCTCTCAAGCATTTTCTAATTAATTTGACCGACCTACTTAAGAACTAAAATCATAGAATAGCGAGATGATTTGAACTTTGGATAGCCCCCTAGACCACTGAAAAACCTTCAGCAAAGCAAAGTCAACTCGCTTCACTGTTGCCTGTAGAGCGTGTGAGTCAAGCTCTTTAACAGTGACCAGTGACCAGTGACCAGTGACCAGTTTTTGCAGTATTAAATTATTCTGTTTATGACAAAATTGATTAAGCATTGTTCACTGAGTCTTGTTCACTGAGTCTTGTTTACTGATTATTGTTCACTGAAAAAC
>JBFRWF010000499.1:0-12883 GCA_051439465.1 Xenococcaceae cyanobacterium
ACCAAGGGGTTTCCTGAATTATCCACTCCGCATAACGTTGTATTGCAAACTTCATGACGGTACTTGATACAGATAACAGTTCGTCACTGATTCTAGAACTTAGAAGGCGATTTTGCAAGTAACATTCCTCCTAGTGCAGCGCGGCAGAAATAACCCATCAGTGCAAAAATCATCAAAGCCTTACCAATCAATACTTTTGCATGCAAGCCTTTTGCCTTTTGACTTCCGCGTAGCGGCACTAGGGATGATGCTGGCAGCTGACCCCAGGGATAAGCTGCTACGCATTTAATTGGCAAGTTTTGACTGGCACGGAAGACGGGGAGAAGGGTAGACGGGGAGAGGGATTGATTGGTTTTTCCCGATACTGGCAATATGCAGCTATATATTTGCTGCTTAAATGGAAGAAGAAGGATTGAGGACATCTATTATGGTTCAGGCGCTGCCTCAATTGATGAGCTTTGAAGCATTTTTGGACTGGTATCCGGAAGATGGAAAACGTTATGAATTTCATGATGGACTCGTTGTTGAAATGCCACCTCCAACTGGATCCCATGAAGATTTAGCTAGCTTTCTCATTGTGGAACTCACCTTAGAAATTAGAAGGCAACAGTTATCTTACTCCGTTCCCAAGACCTGTATTGTTAAGCCCGATCGGGAGAGATCGGGCTACAACCCCGACGTAGTTATACTGAACCGAGAAACCTTGAACAAAGAACCCCTCTGGCAAAAAGCATCCACAGTGCAAAAGGGCAAGAGCATTGCCTTGCTCATCGAAATCGTGAGTACGAACTGGCGTGATGACTATCTGCTCAAGTTTGGGGAATATGAGGCGATGCAAATTCCAGAATACTGGCTTATAGACTACCGAGCCTTGGGCGCAACTCGCTACACTGGGAAACCAAAGCAGCCTACGATTACCATTTGTACCCTGGTTGATGGGGAATATATACTGCAACCCTTCAGAGCTGGCCAGAAATTGGAATCCAGCATTTTCCCGGCGTTGCAGTTGACAGCAGATGAAGTTTTTGAGGTTGCTCAGGAGTTTTAGCAAGCGATCGCGCTTTTCTAACGCACATCGTACCCAAATAAATTTGGATCTACCTCCTTCAACTCTAAATCACCTAAACCATACTCTGCCCAGCGCCTGTCTACCATCGCCGCTACATCTGGATCGGACTCCAAAGGTTCACCCCATTCGTGATTTGTTTCTGGGGGAATCTTGGTTGTTGCATCTATCCCCATGCGCCCCCCTAAACCAATCTTTTGACTGGCAAAATCTAAACTGTCAAAGGGGGTTTCTGGCAGAATAAAGACATCCCGCGAGGGGTCAACTTTAGAACTAATTGCCCATACTACCTGACGCGGATCGCGAATATTGATATCCTTATCCACCACAATCACAAACTTGGTATAAGTAAATTGAGGCAATGCACTCCAAAAGGCTAATGCTGCCCTTCGCGCTTGTCCTGGATAGGCTTTATCAATGGAAATAATCGCCGCTTTGTAACTCAGTGCTTCCATTGGGAGGAAGAAGTCAATAATTTCTGAGACTTGTTGCCGCAGTATGGGTGTATAAATGCGATTAAGTGCGATCGCTATCATCGCTTCTTCTTTCGGTGGACGCCCACTAAACGTAGTAAGATAAATCGGATCTTTCCGGTGCGTCATGCAGTGAAAGCGAATTAGGGGCGAATCCTCCACCCCCCCGTAATAACCCATGTGATCGCCAAAGGGACCATCAGGTAATACTTCCCCTGGGGTAATTGTCCCTTCTAAGACGAATTCTGAGTCCCCTGGCACTTCTAAATCTAAGGTTTTGCACTTTGCTAACTGTACCCCGGAACCGCCGTATAGTCCTGCAAATAGCCATTCTGATAAGTCTACCGGAATCGGTGTGGCCGCTGCCATAATAATTAACGGGTCAACACCTAGAGCGATCGCAATCTCTAATTTCTTCCCTGCTTCTGCAGCTTTGCGCAGATGTCTCGCACCACCACGCACTGACAGCCAATGCACGGTCATGGTATTTTTCGATTGCAGTTGCAGGCGATAAACTCCAACATTGGGAGTACCAGTCTCCACATCTTTAGTAATTACCAATCCCAGGGTGATAATCTTGCCCGCATCTCCTGAATAAGGGCGAATTAAGGGTAATTTATTCAGATCCAGGTCATCCCCTTCAATCACTACTTGCTGACAAGGGGGGAAAAAATTCCTTCCTGGCTTCGCTTTGAGGACATCAAACAGCACCTTACCAAAATCTACCACCTGAGAAAGCTTCTTCGGTGGTTTCGGCTGTTGCAGCATCGCCAGTTTCTGCCCCAGTGTTTCCAATTCTTCTGGATGCTGCATATTCATCGCCCAGCAGATCCGTTCCACCGTTCCCATCAAGTTTATTGCTACGGGGAAGGATGCGCCTTTGACATTTTCAAATAGTAGCCCAGGACCACCCGCTTGCAGCATCCGGTTGGAAATCTCGCCAATCTCTAAATCTGAGTCTACCAGGGCATTAATCCGCTGTAGCTGTCCCCGTTCCTCTAGTAGTTTGATGAATCCGCGCAGGTCTCTTGCCATGATTAAGAAGTATGAAGCTTTGTCTTACTTCTATTATGGACTGATAGAGCAGTCCTAAATAAATCGTGACAAATCTATTGAACCATGCCGAAAACACTTGTGTTTTCCTCCATCCATAACGTGGCGATCGCTGCGTTGGCGGCTTAAGGCGGGACACTTGGAGTAAGGAACAAGAATCCGAAAGGGGAACAGGGAACAATGATTATTGCTTTAATCATTGTTCCCCCTTCCCCGTTCCCCCTTCCCCGTTCCCTGTTCCCTGATCCGAAGTTCCCTGTTCCCTTTTGATTACTGCGTAGAGGATTACCACCTTGCTCATGCTCGATGATGATATTAGGATAAACTCAATTAGCAGCTATGTCTACCAAACGATTCTTGCTATTTATCAGCACCATCCTCAATGGTTGAATGACAAGTTCAGAAATTGCTCCTGGCAGAGTAGGGATTTTAAAGCTAAATTCACTGCTAAGTTAGTGGCAAAACTCAGTCAGACTCAAAATAAAGATGTGCTGGTAATGAAGTTGCTCAAAATTCTTGAGACTTTTCTCGCACCAGGCTTTTTTGTCTCTTCTCAGTTTATTGAACTAATCACTAATATTCGCAAATATACCCATCCTTTCCTAGAAAGCGAAAACCTAAATTCAGGTTTTGCTGGGAGTAAAAATGCCGTAATTGGCAATCAAGCAAAAGCTCCGGCGATCGCCATTCTTCTTCTGGATGCAGAAAACTTACACCTAGATATCGAAACAGAAAAATTTCTTGCTAGTATTTGCACATACTCGATTCAAATTAAGGTAGCTTTTGCTAATTGGCGCAGTATGGGAAAAAAAGATGTTGAATTTCATCGGCGGGGTTATGAACTAATTCACGTTCCTCCTGGTAAGGATAGCGCTGACGTTAAAATGGCTACTGTTGGTTCTTCTATCTTCGTCCATTATCCTACTGCTAAGGAAGTTTTAGTTTGTTCCTCTGATGGAGTGATGACCCATCTTTGCACTACTTTACAGACTCATGGATTAACGGTATATTTAGTTCGCAAGCAAAAAGATAAAATCAGTATTTTAAATACCAATACTGGTCAAAGTCAAATCCATTCCCTAATCCCTTGCCTAGAAATTACCTCTCTGGAGCAATTTATTACTCGGCTACAAGAAATTCTTACTAAAGAGCAACAGCGTACTGGCAATCATTGGGTAAAACTCGTGAGAATATCTCAGCTATTTCAGGAGCAGTACCAGATAACTATCAGTCAACTTGTATCTAAGCATTTATCAAGTAAAAGAGCTAGAGATATTTTTATTTATAATCAAGATAAGTTTGTGATTCATCAGCTCGGAGAAGAATCAGATATCTATGTGACAGCTTTTTCTTTGGGGCAGGAAGCAATAAATGACAATCTTAATAATTCTGCTCAATTGGCAGAAGTTAAAGCTAAAACTAATCCCAAGGCTAAAATTAAATCCAAAGTGGATTTAGAACAGGCATTAGTGAGAATTGTGAATACTTTGACTGCTAAATCAAAGGAAAGTTACGTTCCTATTTCTAATGTAGCCGCTGAGTTTCAAAGGCAATACGCGAAGTCAATTACTAAGGCGATGAAAGGCTTGCAGTTGGGGAGTAAGTTTCCTAACTTATTGGAATCTTATAGTGATTTGAAACTCGAGCAGATAGAAAAAGTGTACTATGTGGGGCTAGCTGAGCCTTAGAGTCTGACTGCACTGACGATTAATCCGTAAAAACGCCTTTTCAGGGTCATAACTCGCCAATTATAACTTATTTGGACTCGGTTTTATGAGGTTATTATCCAAGCTAAAATAGAGGCGTAAAGCTAAAACAAGGTCATTCCCATGGTAATCCGACAACCCCGATACAGTAAAGAAGAATTTGCCCAACGGGGCGATCGCATTTACGAAACTCAGGTACGTCCAAAGGTCGAAACAGGGAATCACGGCAAGATTGTGGCAATTGATATTGAAACAGGAGATTTTGAGGTTGACGAAAGTGAAATTGTCGCTTGCGATCGCCTCGAAGCGCGTCACCCAGATGCTCAAATCTGGATAGTCCGCATTGGTTCGCGCTATGTTCGTCGGTTCGGTGGACGTGGAAAAAGAACTGCATGATTACAGGAAGTGTCAATATAGACTTTGAACCCGTTATTCCCATTTCAATTTGTGACTCTAATGGCAAGATTTACACTCAAGAGGCGATCATAGATACAGGCTTTAATGGTTGGCTTTCACTGTCTCCCGATTTGATTACTCAGTTAAATCTAAGATGGAAAAGGCGAGGACGCGCTATTTTTGGCGATGGGAGTGAATGTGTTTTTAATGTCTATGAGGCAGTTATCCTATGGGACGGATTTCCTCTAACAATTCCCATCGATGAAGCTGATTCAGAACCGCTTGTTGGAATGTCATTGATGGAAGGCTATCAACTCATGATTCAAGTCTTTGAAGGAGGCAACGTAGAACTTCGCAAAGTAAATGCGGTCTAACCAATCACTACATCTTCTCCTAATTTCCAGAAAATCCCTCTAAATTCTCCCTTAAACGTTGACAAAGAGGGAGATGAGCCAAGCTCATCCGAGGGAAGTTTTTGGCGCTGCCGTAGGCACTCGCTCCGCGAGCACGCTGTTTACCCCACCAACTATTTTTGACTGCACCCGTTTTAACTCCCCAGGTAGGATTCGAACCTACGACCAATCGGTTAACAGCCGACCGCTCTACCACTGAGCTACTGAGGAACGCTGACAACAGTTATTTAGTATAGCGACAAAAAATACAATTTGGCAAGTCTTTGAGTTAATTTTTTTTCAGTTGGTCTAATTTGAGCCGGAGAACCACTAGAACACCGATTCAGTAATCTGAATTTTGTGTAGGGGTGTACGCGTAGCGTTCTCGTAGGCGTAGGCGAAGCCTTCTCGAAGAGTAGCCTTCTCGTAGGCGTAGGCGAAGCCTTCTCGTAGAGTAGCCTTCTCGAAGAGTAGAGTAGAGTAGAGTAGCATTTGGGGGATAACCTAAGTAAATAAACCTAGATTTATCGCTCCAAATGCTTCGCCTTCCCAATCTACTATTTCATATAGGCTTGAAGCAGATGAGAAAAGTTTACCAATGACCTCTGGAACGCCTCCTAGCTGCCCTTTTAGTGCTGGATCGAGGATTGAAGACCTCCGGTTTTTTGTCGGTCGTCGAGAAGAACTGGACTTTATCGCCTCGCACATGACAGCCGATCAGCCAACTAGCATCAATGTAGTTGGAGAAAGGCGAATTGGCAAATCCTCCCTGCTTTATCATTTTTTCCAAACTTATGAACAGCGGGTGCAGCGTTATGGGAAGAATGCCAGGGACTATGTGGTGATTTGTCTCTCGCTGCAGGAAGCTCACTGTCAACAGGAAACGAGTTTTTATCAAGCCGTAGCACAGGAGTTACTGAATCATATTCCCAGGCAAGTTTCTTGGGGAAGAAAACGAGTTTTAAATAACGCTTTGAAAGTCAGCCCTCTGAATAGACAGACTTTTTCTCAGGCAATCAAGCAGTGGAAAGTTGAGAAAGTGCTGCCTGTCCTCTGCTTGGATAAAATTGAAGGACTGTTTGAGTACTCTCAAGAATTTAATAATGGATTTTACGACAATCTGCGCTCTTTGATGGATGACAATGCTTTGATGCTGGTGGTGGCTTCTTATCAAAGACTGGATGTTTACAGTCGCCAGCACAAGTTGACCTCTTCTTTCTTCAATCTGGGTCATGTTTTGCCCTTGAGGGGACTCACTGAAGCAGAAGCCCTCAACTTGGTGCGCTTACCTGAAAAAAATGTGCTTGGTACTCCAGCTGCCTTGACACCAGAAAGGCAGAAACTAGCTCAAAGTTGGGGCGGAAGGCATCCTTATTTACTGCAACTGGCAGGGCTTTATCTGTGGGAAGCGCAAACACGGAATCGATCGGATGACTGGGGGAAAGCACAGTTTGATGAGCAAGCCCAGCGCTTGCCTCGACGCCGATTCGAGCTCCAAAGGATAGGGCGCGGGTTCCACTGGGTAATCTTGAACGTCTTTAAAGTCCCTATTCGCTTGATCAGTCTTGCGGAAAGGATTGGCAATGTAGTGGGTAAAGTTATTGCGTGGGGTGTTGGCATTACTTTCATCCTTCTAATTATTCTGGCTATATTCGGTGATATTCCTTGGATTGAGATACCTGAGCAGTTCAGGGAGTTTTTGTGCAGTACTTTAAGTAGCGTGCTGGGGAAATTTTGTAAATGACTAAACCGACTCCTACTTCCAGGTTTTGGAATTACATCGCTGAATGTGTTCGACTCCTTTACTGGATATACTTCAAGCCATTTACCTTTAACGACTGGCTGCGGGATATTCATCCAGAACTGACACCCACTGACAATCCTTTTGCCAAGCGGGCTGAGTTTGCCACTAATCGACGCCTGCGCCGCTATGCTGGGCAAGTCTGGTGGCTGATTGCAACGGTGCCGCAGTTAGTTGTGCTGCTGGTAGCACCAATTTACTCCCTAACTGCCGATGAACCGTTTAATTGGCTTAGGAGTGAACTTTTCTTGCTGGGGTGGTTGATAGGATTGCTGGTGGCGCGGATTGTCTATCTTTTAGTTGGGCAAATCTTTAACATCATTATTATCTTGAGTATCTTCCTACTCTTGATAATCAGCATCAACTTTATACCTCCATTTCTCAACGAACTCTCAAGCGTGGCGTTTGGCGTGGCGTTGGGCGTAGCGTTCGGCGTGGGGGGGGGCGTGGCGTTAGGCGTGGCGGGGGGCGTGGCGTTAGGCGTGGCGTTTATATTGGGTGTTCTGCGAGTTTACTTTTGGCTGCCAGAATTGCTTTGGACGCTCCTCCTCTTCTTGTTTGCTCGACAGGGTAATGTAGCCCAATATCTGTGCTACCTACCGCCACGCTTTGACCAACTCATCATCCTCCCCCTGCCTTTCATGGATACCTTGATTGTAGAAGCCTACCGAGAAAACCGAGCGGCGGCTCGTCAGATGATTAATTACCTAACCACCTCAACCCACCAGCAAGAGGTAGCAGCACAGGCTATGGCAGGTATCGCCGTAGATTCCCTCAACCATTGTCAAACCCTAGGCGAAATTATCGCTATTTCCCACCAACTGACTTGGATTCCCTCACCACCACCAGCACAACTTGGCACGATGCTGCCCCAGTTTTTGGAGATTAGCCAGAGTGTACGAGCCGCTGATACTGCCACCTCAGCCTACCGCAAAACAGAATTACTGATTTCGCCCATCACTTCCCTCATCAATCTGCGGGATAGTATCGCTTTTAGCAGAGATGCTGGCTTAGCTACCACCTTTGGCAGCATTGCCGATCGCTGGCTGAGTATTTTGCAGACAGCCCGAAGCAACCTAGAAGAGCAAGCCCGTGAGTCTCAAGAAATCCCCCAGGTGTACATTGCTGGCGCAGCCCTCGATCCAGAAACTGCCAAAAGTCGCTTCAAAGGGCGTCAAGATTTGTTTCGGGAAATAGAAACTATTGCCCTTGCACTTGAGCCGCCTGTATTATTGTTTTACGGTGGGCGGCGTACTGGCAAAACCTCTGCCCTGAAGTACCTACCCCAGAAAGTAGGAGCAGAATTGGTGCCCTTGCTAGTGGATTTGCAAGGAGTCGCTGATGCCACAACCCTTCCGGGGGTAGCAACATCCCTGGCATCACAAATTATGGAAGCAGCGCGGAAGTCCCGCAATATCCGTCTCCCCACACCAGATGCTTACAGCTTGCAAGTAGACCCCTTCCCAGCCCTGCGCCACTGGTTTAGTCAGATAGAAGGCACCGCACCAGGGAAGCGGTTTCTCCTCTGCCTAGACGAATTTGAGCGCCTGAGCGAAGTAATAGCAGAAACGAACAGTAAAGCACCCCTCAATTTCCTGCGCCACATCATGCAACACCGCTCCTCTTGGATTCTTCTTTTTAGTGGCGCTCACACCCTGGATGAAATCGATTCCTACTGGAGTGATTATCTGATTAATGCCCGTTCCTTGCGGGTAACCTATCTTGAGCAACCAGAAGCCCGCGAGTTGATTGTACAGCCAGTAGAGGGGTTTCCGGAGATTTATGAGCCAGAGGCGGTAAATTTAATTATCCAGTGGACGCGCTGTCAGCCATATTTAGTTCAGCTAATGTGTTCTGTATTGGTAGATTACCTCAACCGCAAGGCACAGGGGAATGGGAGGCTTACAAAAGCCACTCCCCAGGATGTTGAGACAATTATTCCCAAGGTGTTTGAGACGGGCGGTATGTATTTCCGGGAGTTGTGGCATCGGAGTCTTACAGAAGAACAGCGGCAAACTATCAAGCGCTTAGTCTATGGGGAAGCGCCAATTCAGGGAGACAAAACAGTATGCCGAAAACTGGTGCAAAAAGAGGTTTTGGAGCAAACTGAGTCGGGGGATTGGGGATTTCAAGTGCCTTTAGTGCAGTGCTTTGTTGAAGGTTTGTTGATGGAGCAATAGCTGATATTCTTTTTAGCAAATATAACTCTCTAAATCCAAAATAGGAAGGGGTTAATCTCTGTAGTGATAACGAGCCTTTAGGAAATCAATCCGCTCGGCTCTTACTCGGTAAACCAATCGATGTTCTAGATCGATTCGGCGAGACCAAGTATCAGGATCTAAGAACTTGAGCGGTTCTGGTTTACCAATTCCTGAAAATGGATCTTTCATGACCTCTGAGACCAAATCAAGAATTTTGTAGGCTTTTTGCTTATCAGTTCTGTACCACCAACCCAGATCTTCTCGAAAATGGTCTGAGAAGACTGGAAAGCGAGAAGTCTGAGATGAATCGGATTTCACCGGGAGGTCAGGTTGTTTCTTGTTCTTCTTCTTCCTACCTTTCAATGCCTAGCTCCTCACATAGCTCATCAATGCTGTGAGGGGGAGGTGGCGGTTCTCCGTCCCATTTTTTTGACTCTTCTAGGGCATCTAGTAAGCGACGAGCATTTGCGGGCGAGCGCAATAGATAGACAGTCTCTAGCAGACTGGATAGTTCATCGGCTGCCAACATCGCTATATCCTTATGACCGCGACGTTTAATCACCGCAATGGTGTTTTCATTTTCGATTTGGTCAAGCAGGGTAGCTAAATTTTCCCGCGCCTGGGTGTAGCTGGTTTGTATGGAAAACATCTGATTCTGGTTTCTGTCCAGTAATTCTGTACATTTACTCTAGCATAAGTTAGTAGGTTAAGATTTAACCAGGAATCGACTACTTACTATGACTCAAGCTACAACTAAACCATTTACTTTTCAGGAGTTTCTAGAACAGCTTCCTGGAGAAGGCAGATACGAACTTGTCAATGGAGAAATAGTGAGGATACAACCGACAATAGGACACGATAATGTTGTTAATTTTCTCTATAAGTGTATTGATCGAGAAATCGACCGATTGGAACTTAACTATGTAGTGAGGCAGAATGTTCTCATTAGAACTGAGACTCAGACTGGACAAGAACAAGGTAGAAATCCTGATTTGTGTGTGATTGATAAAACTGTATGGAACTCAGACATTTCTGCCTATTCTGCTTTAACCGAACCTTTTCCGATGGTGGTAGAAGTCGTTTCAACCAATTGGAGAGATGATTACATTGACAAGCTGGATGAGTATCAACGGCTGGGTATCCGTGAATATTGGATTGTGGATGACCTGATGATGGTTTCAGCGAATTACTTAAGTAACCCCAAAGCTCCTACAGTCTTGGTTTATCGGCTGGTTAAGGATCAATACGAGGTCACTCGGTTTCAGGGTGATGAACGGATTATCTCTCTTACATTCCCAGAATTAGAACTAACTGTTGCTCAAATTGCTGCGGCTCGTTTAGGATAAGGATCGATGATGCAATGGCACTGAACTAAGCCCAATTTGTCTGGAGGTGTTAGGTGGTAACTAAGGATTGAGAAAACCCAATTGACGTTGAGTTGAGCGATCGCTCAACCAAACCTACTATTTATACTGCGAATAGAAACCTCCAGTATTTGCAGGAAAATTAACCTAATAAAAACAGATGGGAAACCAAACAATTACACTATTATCAAGCAGAGAAATAGACAAAATGCGTCTGGCAGGGCGTTTAGCCGCTGAATTATTAGACTATCTCGCACCGATGGTTGAACCAGGAGTCAGCACCCAGCAAATCAATGATAAAGCGGAACGCTGGACTCAAGCACACGGGGCAAAAAGCGCCCCCCTTGGCTACCAGAACTTTCCCAAATCTATCTGTACCAGTGTTAATGAGGTTATCTGCCACGGTATTCCCAACCCTAAGCAAATCCTCAAAGATGGGGACATTATTAATATAGACGTGACCCCGATTTTGAACGGCTACCACGGGGATACTTCCAGAACTTTCTTAGTTGGTACTCCTTCTCCCGTGGCCAAAAAGTTGGTTGAAGTCACCGAAGAGTGCTTAAGAAGAGGGATTGCTGCAGTTAAACCAGGGGGACGCATTGGAGATATCGGTGCGGCCATTCAGGAATATGCAGAAGCAAATGGCTTTTCTGTAGTGCGAGATTTTGTCGGACATGGTGTCAGTCACATTTTCCATACTGCGCCTCAGATTCCTCACTACGGTAAGTGGGGTAAAGGAAAGCGTCTGCGCCCTGGAATGGTCTTCACCATTGAGCCGATGATTAATGAAGGTACTTGGGAAGCTGAGATTCTCGATGATGGCTGGACGGCTGTGACTAAAGACCGTAAACTCTCAGCACAGTTTGAGCATACAGTCGCTGTTACTAAAGATGGGGTGGAAATCCTCACCTTGCGATCGTAGGTTGCTGTTAATAGTGACCAGCGATCGGTGACCGATCCTTTTGGCACAGATAGAAAGCAAGGAGTGTCACGCAATGGTCACTTTTGATGAGAGGTAGATATCTTGGATAGTATGGAAGAGTTTGACTCCTTCCTGGAAGGGACGTTGGAAGGTTTTGCGACCGGAAATTAGTCCGCAGCCACCAGCGCGTTTGTTAATTACAGCGGTGCGTACAGCTTCGGCAAAGTCGTTTTTCCCGGAAGCACCCCCAGAATTAATCAAACCGCTGCGACCAGCATAGCAGTTGAGAACTTGATAGCGGGTGAGATCAATGGGATGATCGGTAGTTAAATCCGAATAAACCCGCTCATCGGTTCTGCCGTATTTCTTGCCCGTGGCTTTGGCAACGGCTTCATAGCCGCGATTACAGGTGGGCAATTTTTGCTTGATGATGTCAGCTTCAATGGTGACACCCAGATGATTCGCTTGACCTGTGAGATCAGCGGCTAGGTGATAATCTTGGTCTTGTTTAAATACGCTGTTGCGCAAATAACACCAGAGAATCGCAGCCATCCCTAATTCGTGGGCGCACTCAAAAGCGCGGCTCACCTCCTGAATTTGGCGGCTTGATTCTGGAGAACCAAAGTAAATCGTCGCCCCAACGGCTACAGCGCCGAGATTCCAAGCTTGTTCGACGCTAGCAAACATTATCTGATCTGCTGGGTTGGGGTAGGTGAGCAATTCGTTGTGATTGAGTTTGACAATAAAGGGGATGCGGTGGGCATACTTGCGGGATACCATACCGAGGACACCCAAGGTAGTTGCTACGGCATTGCAGCCTCCTTCGAGGGCAAGTTTGATGATGTTTTCTGGGTCAAAGTAAAGGGGGTTGGGAGCAAAGGAAGCTGCACCTGAATGTTCAATTCCCTGATCCACAGGCAGAATGGAGAGATAGCCAGTATTGGCAAGCCTTCCTGTAGAATACAACTGCTGGAGGCTGCGCAGGACTTGAGGCGAGCGATCGCTCTGAGCAAAAACTCGGTCTACGAAATCCGCACCTGGCAGATGCAACAACTCTTGAGAAACTTTTGCCTTGTAGGTGAGCAAACTTTCTGCTTCGTCACCCAACCAAGATTCAATGGACTTGGGAGCAGATATAGTGACAGGCATAACTTTTTCTTCCTATAGTTTACAGTGCGAACTTTTCTTTTATTTTGACAATCTCCCTTGCTCCTGCTGTCTTTTTCAAGATATTTTTAACTATTTGTGGGGGTTTGGGTGAGCAATAAGTCCCACGCTGTAATCTTCGATTCAGCCTGTGGATACACGGACTCCCCCAAGTCGATGATGATGGCTCGATGCCGTCATCATCGACATTTACTATAAATCACAGATGTGAGAGAATATAAATATGAGACTAAATTACACCTATAGACTATATCCAGACAAGCAGCAAGTAGAGTTACTCAATGAGTGGCTCGAAACTTGCCGTGTGTCTTATAACTATGCACTCAGAGAGCTAAAAGA